>NZ_JAVBXR010000096.1 GCF_030824455.1 Desulfobulbus sp. | reverse complement strand
AAGCCCGGGATGTTCCGCCTGGCCCAGGGCGGCACCCTGTTTCTCACTGAAATCGGCGACATGCCGCTGCCGCTGCAGGTCAAGCTGCTCTCGGTGCTCGACGACCGCGAGTTTTTCCCGCTCGGCGGCGAGAAGAAAATCAAGGTCGACGTGCGCATCATCGCCGCCACCCATCGACCGCTCAAGCAGCGGGTCGCGGCCGGCGAGTTCCGCGAGGACCTCTACTACCGGCTCAACGTGCTCCATCTCCATCTGCCGCCGCTGCGCGAACGCGAGACCGACACCCGGTTCCTGCTCAACCATTTCCTGCGGCTGTTTGCCGAGCGCACCGGCAACAGCGCCAAGACCTTCAGCGACGAATCCCTCGCGCTGTTGATGGACTACGCCTTTCCCGGCAACATCCGCGAGCTGCGCAACATTGTCGAGTACTGCGTCAACATCTGCCAGAGCCGCCGGATCGAGGTTGAGCATCTGCCCAAGTATCTGTTCTCCCGACTCAGCCCGGTCGCCCCGCCGGCCCCGGCCGCGCTTGAGCCAGAAATCCGGACCATGCAGTCGCCGGCCAGCGGCAAGGACTGGCTGGCCATCGAGAAGGACCTGATCATCGAAACCCTGACCCAGACCCGAGGCAACCGCACCAAAGCGGCGGAGATCCTCGGCTGGGGGCGCACCACCCTGTGGCGCAAACTCAAAACCCATGGACTGGTGACCCAGGGCGAAGCCGGCGCCGGCAAAGACGAGTCCTGACCCAGTCGCTGGCGCAAAGATCCGCCCAAGGGCCGGCGATCCGGCCCAGGGCCGCAAATCTCCCGTGCATTCCCCTAAAAACACGGTATGATACCAAAGCCTTACTTGCACCACGACGGTTCGCGGCCTGTCTTTGATTGCTTTTGAACGCCTCCCCGCGCAGACGCTCCGGCCTTGCGGACCCAGCCGCCGGATTTTGCGCCGGGCAATGCTCTCAACACGCTTGCACAAGCGAAGGATCTTTCCATGGCGTCGCCTCAAACAAACAATCTAATTGCAAAAAAAGTCTGCTGGTACGAAACGGGCGCCATTGCGTTCATCATCGCCCTGTCCTGGTTCGACGAAATCCTCGACATTCCCCATGTCCTGCTGGGCGGCGCGGCAACCCCGATCAACTGGCGGGAGTCCTTTTTCGAGAGCGTGGTGATCGCCGTCGTGGGTGCGCTGATCATCCGCCACACCTACAAACTCCTGACCAAGGTGAGCTACCTGGAAAGCATCCTGCCGGTCTGCGCCTCCTGCAAAAAAATCCGGCTGGACCCGGAATTCTGGCAGGGCATCGAGCAGTTTGTCCAGGAGCGGTCCAAGACCGAGTTCACCCACGGCATCTGCCCGGAATGTATTGAAAAATACTACCCAGAACTGAGCGATAAAAACAAAGGCGCCAACGCCGGCGCCGAATAAAATTCGTGCGAGTGGGCGGCAGATCCGCCGACCCGCGCCCTCGTTGAACGCTTCTTGCCCCACCGAAATGCTATGAACAATATCCGAGCCCTCTGCATAGCCGAACGATTTCAGTTCGACGCCCTCTACGAGTTTCTCTCCCGTCAGACGCATGCCGCGCGGATGCGCAACGTCATTGTCCTCGCCCCGGACGAGGGCGTCCACGCCTTTCTCTTTGATTACGGCGTCTGCGTGCTGTTCCAGTACGACTACGAATCGGAAAAGCGGTTGATCGACCAGTTGCGCACCTACGCGGTCAATCCCCTGGCCGCCTTGGTTGAGGAAGAGCTGGAATTCGAAAAGACCGCCGAGGAGGGCATCCGCATCCGCAACGACCTGATCGGGGTCGACGACGTCTCCGAACTGACCCTGCTCTCGCTCAGTCATGCCCTGGCCCAATCCACCAAACTGGCCTCCTTTGAGTCCTCCATCGAAGAGACCATCAAAAAAACCAAGTACATCCCCGAGACGCTGGCAAAAAAGGGCTCGATCTCGCTTTCCCGCACCCAGCTGGCACGGGAGCGCGGCCGGGTGTATCTGGAAAAATCCCACATCATCCTCCAATTCAACCTGCTCGACACCCCCGAGTTCATCTGGGAATATCCGGAACTGGAGCACTATTACCTGTCGCTTTCCCGCTACCTGGAAATTGCGCCCCGGGCCACGGTCCTGAAAAACCGGCTGGAGGTGATCCAGGAACTGCTGGAGATGATGGCCGACGAGCAGAAGCACAGCCATTCCAGCATGCTGGAGTGGATCATCATCATCCTGATTGCCATCGAAATCGGGCTCTTTTTCGTCAAATAAGCAGATCCTGGGCAGCACGGGCAAAGGGGCCTTGACCCAACTTGACCCGCCTTTGCCTTTGCCCTTGGGCCTGGCGATGTTTATCTTCCCCATGATTGACGGCGTTTGCCGCTCCCCGCGCACCCTTACAGGAGGACCCTATGAAGATTCTCATCACCGGCGGCACAGGTTTTGTTGGCTCTGCCCTCAGCAACCGATTCTTGGAAATGGGCCACGAGGTCACGGTCCTTGGCAGCAGCAGCCGTTGCCGGCTCCCCGCGCATCCGCGCCTCTCCTACGTCGCCGCCGACACCACCCGGCCCGACGACTGGCAACGCCATGTTCCGGAGCAGGACGCGCTCGTTAACCTCACCGGACGCTCGGTGTTCAATCTCTGGACCGAGAAGTATAAAAAGGCGATTTACGACAGCCGCATCCTCACCACCAGAAACCTGGTGGCCGCCCTGCCGGCAACCACCGAAGCCGTGCTGCTCAGCACCTCTGCCGCAGGGTTTTACGGCGACGGCGGCGAGATCGAAAAAACCGAGAGCAGCGGTCCGGGCGATGATTTCCTGGCCCAGGTCTGCCGCGATTGGGAGAATGAGGCGCACAAGGCAGCCGACAAAGGGGCGCGTGTGGTGGTGATGCGTTTTGGCGTGGTGCTCGGCAAGGGCGGCGGCGCCGTGGCCACCATGAAAACCCCGTTCCAATTGGGCCTGGGCGGGCCAATCGGCAGCGGCAAGCAGTGGTTTCCCTGGATTCACCTCGACGATCTGGTAGGCGCGATCCTCTTTCTGCTTACCGCCGAGGAATGTCGCGGCCCGTTCAATTTCACTGCGCCGCAACCGGTGCGGCAAAAGGATTTTGCCCGGCAGCTGGGCGCAGCCCTCCACCGCCCGGCCCTGCTGCCGACCCCGGCCTTTGTGATGAAACTGGTTTTGGGCGAATTCGGCCGTTCCCTGCTCCAGGGGCAAAAAGTGATGCCGCAGGCGCTTACCGAAAGCGGGTACCTGTTCACCTACCCGAAACTGCAGCCAGCCCTGCGGGAGATTGTTGGTGGCTGATCCAAGTTTTCGCTACGCCTCGCTTTTCCCCTGCTCCGCCCGCGAGCTCTACGACTGGCATGCCCGCCCAGAGGCGCTGGAGCGGCTCATCCCGCCCTGGGTAGACACCAGGGTGGCGGCGCGCCAAGGCGGGCTTGATCCGGGCGGGCGGGTGACCTTGAACATGCACGCCGGCCCCTTCCCCTACCGCTGGCACGCCCGCCACATCGAAAACGTTCCGGGACGGATGTTCCGCGACATTCAGGAACGCGGCCCCTTTGCCCGCTGGACCCACACCCACCGGTTTTCCGACACCGCTGGCGGCGCCCTGCTGGAAGACCGGATCGATTACGCCCTGCCCGGCCACAACCTGCTCCCCGGCTTTGCCGCCGGCCTGGTCGATCGCACCCTGGAGCGGGTGTTCCGCTACCGGCACGCCACCCTGCGCGACGACATCCGGCTGCATCAGCGGTGCAGCGCCCGACCCATGCGGGTGCTGATCAGCGGCGCCAGCGGCGTGCTCGGCTCAGCCCTGCGGCCCCTGCTCGCCACCGGCGGCCATGAGGTCTGGACCCTGGTGCGCCGGCCGCCGGATCGGAGCAAATTGGAAATCTACTGGAACCCGGAACAGGGCCAGCTCAACCTGGCCGGCCTGCCCGCCTTTGACGGCGTCATCCATTTGGCCGGCGACAACATTGGCGAAGGCCGCTGGACCTCGGAGAAGAAAAAACGGGTGATCGACAGCCGGGTGCTGGGCACCGGCCTGATTGCCCGCGCCGTGGCCGCGCAACCGGTTCGGCCCAAGGTGTTCCTCAGCGCCTCGGCGGTCGGTTTCTACGGCAACTGCCTCGACTGCTGCATGCGCGAGGAGGATCAAGCCGGCTCGGATTTCATCTCCGACGTCTGCGCCCTGTGGGAGCACTCGGCCCGACCCGCCGAGGACGCCGGCATCCGCACCGTCTTCATGCGCATCGGCGTGGTTCTCAGTCCCCAGGGCGGCGCGCTGCAGCGCCTGCTTGCCGGCTCGGCCCTGGGTTTCCCCCGCCGATTGGGCAGCGGCGAACAGTACATCAGCTGGATCGGGATCAACGACATGGTCGGGGCCGTGCTCCACGCCCTGACCTGCGACCAATTGACCGGGCCGGTCAACATCGCCGCGCCCCAACCGGTCAACAACAGTCACTTGATGCAAACCCTGGCGCGGGTGACGCGCCGCCCTCTCCTCCCCCCGGTTCCCTCCATTCTGCTGAAGAGCCTGTACGGCCAGATGGCTGCCGAGGTGCTGCTGGGCGGATGCCGGGTGGCCACCGACAAGCTGCAACAGTCGGGCTACGCCTTTCGCCACGCCGAGCTGGAGCCGGCGCTGCGCCAGTTGCTGGGCCGATTCGAAAACCAACCCGAGGAGCGGTAGGGCGTGAGCTGGAAATTCAAATCCGTTCTGCTGGTCATGATGACCACGGCCCTGGCCTGTGGGTTTCTCCATCATCTTGTCCCCCCGGCGACCCTCAATTTTGAGCGGCTGCACATCTTCCTGTTTAACCTGTGCAGCGGCGGGACCCTGCTGGTGTATTTCACCGAAGGCCATAAAGACCTGTCGCGCCGCGGGCAGGCGTTTTTGACGCTGTCCCTCGCCTTTGCCCTCTGCGCCTTTCTCCAGTGGTACGTGCCGGCCATGCTCATCCCCCTGGTTTTGGCCGGATTGATTGAGCGGGTGCGCGTCGACCACTTTGGCCGCCGTTTTCCCCGCGCCCTGTTCTCTCCCCAGGAACCGACGCCGCGCAAATTCCATCAGGCGGCGCTGCTCTGCCTCTCCCTGGGGTTGTGTTTTTCCAGCCCGGTGATCCTCAATTCGGTGTATCTCAAATGGTTCACCATCGAAAAACTGAAGCTCGACACCTTTTTCCTCGGTTTCTCCTTTCCGATCTCGCTGATCTCCATGTCGGTTATCTTCACCCTGATGAAACAGGAGACCCTGGCCTTCACCTCCCTACTCAAGGAGGCCTGCTTCTGGATCATCAACCTGGGGGTGATCGTCTTTTTCGGATTCATCCTCGCCGGGCTGTTCGCCTCCCAGGTCGCCGTCGCCATCCTGCTGTTTCTGACCGTGGCCCTCATCCTCTACCTGTACTGGCACGAGGGCATGCCGCTGCAGCAAAAGGCCTTTCTCACCTCGGGCATCCTGTTTCTGCTGATCACCTCGATCACCGGCATCGCCTACATCCTGCTCTCGTTTTCCAGCTATTACACCCCCGACCACAGCCTGCCGCTGCTCCGCCTGCACGCCTTCACCGCCCTCTATGGCTGGAATCTGAGCGGCCTGGCGGTGATCAGCCGTCACGGCGATTTCCCGCTGCAACTCCACTCCCGGGCGCTCATTGCGCTCCACTGGCTGACCGTGTTGATCCTCTGTCCGCTTGGGTACTTCCTCCCCAGCGTCGCCGTGCTGGCCGTGGTCGCCTATTGCTGGCTGCTGGTTCGATTGTTTTTCAACAAAGGCACAATCGACCGCCAGCTGACCGCCATCCAGCAGGCCAACCTGAACGCGGCGCCATCCGCCGACAAAGGGTGACGCCGCTCTTGAAGCCCCGCTTTCCCACCCCAATTTTTACCCGCCGCACAACCGGCTGTGCAAGAAAACCCCTTGCCGCTCAACCCCTTCACGCCGCACAGGTTTCCCCTTGACAGACGTTTGCTCGATTCGTTAGAGAGTGTAACAATAGAGTTCATTAACGTTTTACATGCGGCAGCCCCTCTTGCCCTGCCTGCTTTTCCGGAGCAACACGATGATGTTTCGATGCATGCCTTTTTGGGTTGCGGCGCTGGTCCTGATGGCGCTGTCCAGCCCTTCCCCGACGTCCGCCAAGGAGTCGGTGACCTGGATGGAGGCGGTCTTTCCCCCCTTCCTGATTCAAAGCGGCCCCAACCAGGAGCAGGGCTACGGCGACCTGATCACCGACATCCTCCAGGAACACCTCACCGAGTACGACCACGACGAGATCACCACCAACATCACCCGTCATTTCTACAAGTTCAAGCAAGGGGAAAAGGTCTGCAGCGTTGGCCTCTACAAGACCCCGGAGCGGGATGAATTCATGTACTTCTCAATCCCCAGCTTCATCACCCTGCCGCCGGTCATCATTATCAAGAAGAGCCATCTCGACAAATTCAACAACCAATCGACGGTTTCACTTGCCGCCGTTCTCGACAGCAAATCCCTGATGATAGGTTTTGCCAAGGATCGCTCCTACGGCAACACCCTGGACGGCATTCTTGCCCACCACAAGGGGCAGACCAATATGGTTGAAATCGCCGGTCAGGAGTTGTCGCTCAATCTGTTCAAGATGTTGATGCTTGATCGCCTTGACGGGCTCATCGGCCTACCCGAGGAAGCCCTCTACCAGGCCGAACAAATGGGCATCCGCGATCAATTCATCACCCTGGCCTTGACCGAAAACATGCACAACTACGACGGCTGGATGAGCGCTGTCGGCTGTTCCAAAAACGCCTGGGGACAAAAAATCATTAACGACATCAACAAAGTTCTCCTGGAACAGCGCCCGACGACGCGATATCGCGCCGCCTACGAACGGTGGCTTGACGCCAACAGCATCGAACAGTATCGCAAGGCCTACCAGGACGTGTTTTTGCACACAACTCCTCAGCAATGAGGCCCATTTATTTTACGCAAGCGTCTGTTGCTGGCGTAAAAACGCCTCGACATTAGCACCGACAGATGATTATGGTGCATTCAGTATTCTTCAACTCTAATAATCGCTCACCCCACCCCTCGACACGCCACAGCCTGTGGACGTCAACACAACAAGAGAACCAGGCGGCCGACGTATGAACGTGGAAAAAAAACAAAAATATTTCGTCAACCAGAAAGAGGCGGTAACCATCAGATGCATCGCCTGCGGACGAATGGCAACGTTCTCGGTCGACAGCCTCAGGGGCAAAAAGCATTCGATCCGCGTCAACTGCCCCTGCGCCGAAACCTTTCGCGTGGATCTTGAATTCCGCCAGGACTATCGGGTCCGATCCTCCATCCAGGCCAGCTTTCGCGCCCTTTCCACCCCCAGGGCTCGGGCGCGGCAGTGCGTTATCACCGACCATTCCAACGGCGGCCTGTTGATCGAAACCACCGAGGCGGCGCCGATCAAGCAAGACGACCGGCTGATTGTCTGTTATCGACCCGAAGGCGACGCGCTCCATGAAATCGAACGCATCATTCGCGTCCGCCATCACGACCAGGGGCGCCGCATTGGCGGGGCTTTTGTCGACGAGCCGCTGCATTGGCGCAGCCGCACAGCCGCTGCGGTTCTCCACTGAATTCAGCCTCGACCGACTCCGAACCACGCCTCTCTTCCCTGCCGGATGCGTATATGCATCGGTTCGCTCAAGAAAACATCCTGCTTGCGGTTGCTGAAGCCGCCGCCCTTGTCCGATCCGCCCGCACCGTAGCCGCCTTGACCGGGGCCGGAATTTCGGTGGGCAGCGGCATCCCCGACTTTCGCAGTCCGGGCGGCCTGTGGACCGTCTTTTCCCCCGAAGAATACGCCACCCTGGAGGTGTTTCGCCGCGATCCGGCCAAAAGGCCTGGCGACTCTATCGGGCCATGGCCAAAACATTGATCGGCGCCAAGCCCAACGCCGCCCACCAGGCGCTGGTCGAGCTTGAGGGCATGGGCCGGCTGCACTGCATCGTCACCCAAAACATCGACGGCCTCCACCAGCAGGCCGGCAGCAGCCGGGTCTTTGAGATCCACGGCGAGCACCGGCATTTGCACTGTCTGCAATGCGGCGACCTGCTGCCGTTGTCGCCTGAACTGCAGCAAGCCGGCGACGTGCCGCGCTGCAAACATTGCGGCTTTCCCCTCAAGCCCAACGTGGTTCTTTTCGGCGAGTCGGTGCGCGACCTGGAGGCGATCCACGCCTTGATCGCCGACTGCGATCTCTTGTTGGTGATCGGCTCCTCGGCCCAAGTCTACCCAGCGGCGGCCCTGCCCGCCATAGTCCGCCGCAACGGCGGCCGCATCGTCGAGTGCAACCGGGAGCCAGTCCTCTCCTGCGCAGGTTATGGCGAAACGTCCCGGTCGGACATCCTTTTCCTCCAGGGCGACGTCGTCCAAACCCTGCCGTTGCTGGTCAGGGCCTGCCGGGAAGCGTAAATCTTCCCCACCTGCGCGCCGCCGCCGAGGAATTCTTGCCTTTCCCGGCGTTATGCTGTATAAACTGTTCAATTGCGCCAACGCTTTTTCTTCCATTCAAGTTTTGAACATTCCATGACGGTTGCCTGACCAATTCCGGTCAGGCGTTTTTTGTTGTAGTCGACCGCACGCTTTTCCCCGGCTTACAGTCGAGCGGGGCAGGCGGCGATCAGGTTTGACAGTCAGGCTCTTACATTCCGGACGGGGCATCTGTTAACGGACAACAGGGACAGATGCCGCAAGGCAGGACCCACCCCAGGATATATCAAGACACAGCCGCTCATAAAGGAGTAGCCTGATGACAACAGAGACCTTTGCCCAATTTGGCCTGCATCCCGATCTGGTCCAGACCATAACCGAACTCGGATTCACCGACCCCACCGCCATTCAACAGGCGGCCATCCCCCTGCTGCTTGCCGGCCGCGACCTCATCGGGCAGGCCCAGACCGGCACCGGCAAGACCGCCGCTTTTGGCCTGCCGCTGCTGCAGCGGGTCGTCCCTCGGCAAAAGGGCGTTCAGGCCCTGGTGCTGGCCCCGACCCGCGAACTGGCCATCCAGGTGGCCGACGCCATCCAGCGCTACGGCCAGGGCCTGGGCATTACCGTGCTGGCTGTTTATGGCGGCCAATCGTACCAACAGCAGTTGCGCAGCCTGCGCCAGGGCGTTGAAGTGATCGTCGGCACCCCCGGCCGTTTGCTCGACCTGACCAATTCAGGCAGCCTCGACCTGAGCGGAGTCCAGACCGTGGTGCTGGACGAGGCCGACGAAATGCTGAGCATGGGCTTTGTCGAGGACATTGAACTGATCCTCGACCGCATCCCCACCGAGCGCCAGACCATGCTCTTCTCCGCCACCATCTCCAAACGGGTTCAGGGCTTGTCCGCCCGCTACCTGCGCCAGCCGGAGACGGTGTCGATCACCCCCAAACAGCTGACCGGCGCCACCATCGAGCAGCGTTACTACCTGGTCAACCAGCAGGACAAGATCGCGGCCCTGACCCGGTTGTTTGAGATGGAGACCATCGACAGCGCCCTGATCTTTGTCCGCACCCGGCTCGGCACCGGCGAGCTGGCCAACCAGCTGACCTCGCGCGGGTTCGCCGCCGAACCCCTCAACGGCGATCTCAGTCAGGACGCCCGCATCCAGGTGCTGACCCGCTACCGCAACGGCCAGGTCAAGGTCCTGGTGGCCACCGACGTCGCCGCCCGCGGCCTTGACATCGACGACATCTCCCATGTGTTCAATTTTGATCTGCCCGACGACCCCGAGGTCTATGTGCATCGGGTCGGGCGCACCGGACGGGCCGGCCGGGAGGGCATCGCCATCTCCCTGTTGTCGCCCAAGGATCGCTGGCAGCTGCGCAGGATCGAAGATTACACCCGATTCAAACTGAACAAGGCCGAACTGCCGACCATTCAGCAGATCGAAAACCATCGCCAGGCTCTGTTGATGGAACAGCTCGAGGTCTGGATCAAGCGGGGCCGTTGCCGGCGGGAGCGGGAGGTTGTCGACATGCTGGTCCTCTCCGGCCATGCGCCGGAAGACATTGCCGCCGCCGCCTTAAAGCTGGCGCGAGGCGACGAAAAGAAACGCCCGATTGACCCGATCACGCCGATCAAGGAAGAACAGTTCAACCCGCGCGACCGAAAAAACGACCGTTTTCCCCGTCGAACCGGACAGACCGGGCCAGGGGGCCAGGGCGCCCGCAGGGGCGGAGACCGCGACAAGGACATGGTGCCGCTGAAGCTCGACGCCGGTCGGGCCGACGGAATCAGCGTTAACCATGTGGTGGCCGCGCTGGCCCATTATTCGGGCATCGCCGCCAATCAACTGGGCAAGATCCGGTTGGACGCAAACCACACCCTGGTCGATGTGCCAGAGCAGATGGTTGGCCGCCTGCTCTCAAAAAACGGGGCCTATCGCATTGGCCGACGAACGGTGAATCTCGAACGGGCCTGAGCGTCACAATGATGAAACGCCGGCGACCGAAGTAGCCGCTTCCGCCGGCGAGCCTTTATCAATATAATTATTGCATTGCTTCTATTTATTTTATAGTCGCCGACCGTTTCGCACGGTATTATGGCGCCGAAAATTTCAAATTCACTCTGCGCGAAGAGGCATGGCATGACCGTAATGATCGGCATTCATCAAAAACAGGACAAAGTGGACAAGCTCTACGAAAACATGGGCCTGCACGCCGCCCCACTCACCGCTGTCGGCCCTTTTGCATCCAAGGCCGAAGCCTTGGAATGGCAGACGGACATGCAGGAAAAAATTCCCGGCTGCCAGGTCATTGACCCGGCTGGGCCTGAGGACAACGAGACCCCGTGGTATGGTTTTTCCTTTGAAAAATAAGCGCTGTACAAACGGGGAACAAGGTGAACGCCCTTAGCCCCTGCGCTGAACGCCGCCGTTTCGCAATGGTGTGTTTCTCCCCGCCGCAGCTTGGCGGGGCGCAGGCCCTTGTCGAACCGGGACAGGATTGTCCGTCGCCTGCCCGGCCACGGCGCAACCGCTTTTGCTCGCCCCCCTTTGTCCGTTCCTTGGAGACTCCGTCTCCGCCCGGCTTGCTCGCCCTGAGCCCGCCGTCTGTTGTTCCCGCTTAATCCGCCGTTTCCTTCGTTCCATGGATACGCTTTTTCCTCCGTCTGCGAAGTGTGTTGTTTGGGGCCTGTTGCCGCGACGCACCGCCTCCGCCGCCTGGGGACCAATCGTCGCCAAGCCGTTGCTTGCCCCCTCGCCGGCAGCCCCCCTTTTCCCCTGAACACAGGCAACTCTCGATGGATATCCTGTTTGCAGCCCTCCTCCTTGTCCTTGCCGGCGGCCTTGCCCCTCTGGCGCTTCACCGCTGGTTGAGCGCGGCCAAGGTCGCGCACGTTTCCCTCGTCGCCGCCGGTTGCCTGACCGGACTCTACGGGGTGTATGCCGCCTGGGGTCAGTCGACCCCGGTGCTCTTTTCATGCCCCTGGCTCCACAGCCTCACCTGGTCGCTGTCTCTGGATTCGCTGGCAACGGCCTTTCTCCCGCCGATTTTTCTGCTCGCGCCGGTCATCGCCCTCTACAGTTACGATTACCTCGACGCGGTCGAACACGCCTGGCGCACAGCAGTCAATCATTTCTTTTTCAGCCTGCTGGTTGCGGCGATGGTCCTGGTTACCCTGGCCGACAACATGGCCGCCTTTGCCCTGGCCTGGGAGTTGATGTCGCTTTCCTCCTATGCCCTGGTTCTCTATGATTACGAACGCGAGGAGACCCAGCGGGCCGCCCACCTCTACCTGCTCTTTACCCAAACCGGGGCACTGCTCGTTTTCGCCGCCTTTGGCCTGCTCGCTCAGAGCACTGGCTCGCTGGCCTTTGCCCAGATCCAGCTGGCGCCGCAGGCCGCCAAAACAGCCGCCTTTTTTCTGGCCCTGATTGGCTTTGGTTCCAAGGCCGGCGTCTTTCCCCTGCACATCTGGCTGCCCCACGCCCACCCGGCCGCGCCCAGCCACGTCTCGGCCCTGATGTCCGGGGTCATGATCAAGATGGGGGTATACGGCATCCTGCGGCTGTACTTCCTGCTCAACGACTTCAATCCGCTCTTTGCCCGGACCGTCCTGGTCCTGGGCATGGTTTCCGGGGTGCTTGGCGTGGTCTACGCCCTCTCCAAACGGGAAATCAAACGCCTGCTCGCCTATTCAAGCATCGAAAACATCGGCGTCATTTTTATCGGCTGCGGCCTGGGCATGGTCGGCCTGTCCTCAGGCAACCGGATCATGGCGGCCTTTGGCTTTGCCGGCGGCCTGCTGCACGTCCTCAACCACGCCCTGTTCAAATCGCTGCTGTTCATGGGCGCCGGGGCCATTCTCCACACGGTTGGGGCGCGCAAGATGGATCAATTGGGCGGGCTGATGAAGACCATGCCCGTCACTGGCCGCACCTTCCTCGCCGGCTCGGTGGCCATCTCAGGATTGCCGCCGTTCAACGGCTTTGTCAGCGAATTTCTCATTTACTACGCCGCCTTTCAGGGACTGGGCCTGCAGGGGCCGGACTTTCTGCTCTCCATGGCCGCGATCATCGCCCTGGCCCTCATCGGCGGGCTGGCGGCAGGCTGCTTCACCAAGGTGGTGGGCATCGTCTTTCTCGGCGAACCACGCCGCGAACATGCGCATGCGGCCACCGACCCCGGCCCGACCATGGGTGCGGCCATGACCCTGCTGGCCGTGGCCTGCCTGGGAATCGGTCTTTGGCCTGAACCCTTTATCCGTTTCGCTTTTGCCGGACTGCGCGACTTGGCCCCCCTGGCTGCGGTCTCGGCCGATGTCCTCGGCGCCGTGCCGCATAATCTCGCGGTCATCGCCCGCGTCTTTGTTGGTCTGTTGCTGGCCCTGACCGCGTTGCGACGCCTGCTCTACCGGGGCAAACCGGTCAGCCAAAACACCACCTGGGGCTGTGGTTTCACCCAAGCGACCAGCCGCATCCAGTACACCGGAGCCTCCTATTCGCTGAGCATAGTCGATTTCCACCGACCCTTTATCAAAACCACCACCAAATTCGCCGCCCTCGTCAGGATTTTTCCCGGCGCGACCCAATACTCCCGCAAGGTGGAAGATCTGGCCGAAATCGGCCTGCATCGCCTCCTGGTCCGGCCGGTGCTGAAAATTGCCGACAAACTGCGCTGGATTCAACACGGCCACATCCAACTCTACATCGGCTACATCGTGTTCACCATCGCCGCCCTGCTCCTGGTGGTCTAGCCCTTCGAGGTTTTTCATGGAATCCGTCGTCTCTTTTGGCCTGGCCCTGCTCCTAGCGCCGCTCTTTCCCGGCGTTATTTTGAAAACAAAGGCCCTGTTTGCCGGCAAACAGGGACCGCCGCTGCTGATCAAATACTTCACCCTGATCAAACTGCTGCGCAAAGGGTCGGTCTACAGCGCCAGCACCACCTTTGTCTTCCGCCTCGGCCCCCTGATTTCCTGCGCCGCCGCAATCATGGCGCTGCTGTTTTTTCCCTTTGCCGGAACCGCGCCGCTCATCGCCTTCCACGGCGACGTGATCATGGTTTTTTATCTCCTCGGTCTGGGTCGGTTCTTCACCATTGTCGCGGCCCTGGACACCGCTTCGCCCTTTGAAGGCATGGGCGCGGCGCGCGAGGCCTTTTTTTCCACCCTGGCCGAAGCGGCGATCTTTGTGGTCCTGATCCTCTTTTTCCGGATGAACGGCGCGCTCAGCCTGGCCGCCTACTTTTCAGGAAGCCAGCCGATCTCCATCATCGGCTCCCAGGGCGCCCTGCTGCTCCTGGTGATCGTGGCCCTGTTCATGATCCTGCTCACTGAAAACTCGCGCGTCCCGGTCGACGACCCGGCCACCCATCTGGAACTGACCATGATCCACGAGGTCATGATCCTCGACCACAGCGGCCCCGATCTGGCCCTGATTGAGCTCGGCGCCTTTTATAAACTCTTTTTCTACGCCTCCTTTATCGCCTGCCTGATCAAACCGCCGCCGCTGGCCGACCCGGTCGCCAACACCCTGCTGTTCTACGGCGTCATCATGCTGCTCTATATGGTCGTCGGCGTGGTCGAGTCGATCATGGCCCGACTGAAGATGGATCTGGTTCCCAAATACATCCTCACCGCCTTTGCCCTGGTCTTTTTTGCCGTCATTCTCACCCTGGAGATTGTCTGATGATCAACAGTATCGATCTCATTCTGGTGCTCATCCTGCTCGCGGTCCTGCTGTCGCTGGGCTCCAGCCGGATGATGGCCCTGATCAAAATCATGGCCCTGCAGGGCGCGATGGTTTCCTTGGTCCCCATCTTCATTGAACCCCAGGCCCGGCTGAGCAACGGCGGCATCCTCTTTTTTCAGTTGATGCTGTTGATCAAGGCCGTCCTCATTCCCGGCCTGCTCTACATGGCCCTGAACCGGATCGCGATCAAACGCGAGGTCGAACCCCTGATCGGCTACCATGCGTCGCTCCTTGTCGGTCTGGGCTTGGTGATGCTTTCCGCCTACATCACTCGCCGCATGGGCCTCTCGCTGCCCGGCGATTACGCCCTGTTGCTGATCACCGCCATCACCACCACCGGCGGCGGCCTGTTTCTGATGATGAGCCGCACCAAAGCCATCACCCAGGTCATCGGCTACCTGATGCTGGAAAACGGTATTTATCTGGTGGGCACCGCCCTGACCAAGCACACCCACAACATCTATCTGGTGGAATTCGGCGTGCTGCTCGACCTGCTGGCCGGGGTGATGATCATGGGGATTATTCTCCACAACATCAATCGCGCCTTCGACGACGTCGACACCGCCTACCTCGAACAACTCAAGGACTGACCCATGCTGGAAGCCGTCTTTTGCCTGCCCCTGTTCGCGGGCCTTATCGCCTTTCTCCTGCCGGTGAAACTGGGCCGGGGCGTGCTTGTGGTCGGCGCTCTGCTCCACCTGCAACTGACCCTGCTGGCCTGGCTGAGCGACTTTCCTCCGCTGTTGCCCGGCTATTTCAGCACCGCTCCGGCCGGCATCCTGGTGTTGCTGGTCACCTCGTTCATCTTCGTCTTCATCGCCCCCTACTCCATTTTTTACATGCGCGAGCAGGAGATGCAAAGCGAGCCGATCTTCATCGGCTCCATGTTGCTCTTTCTCGGCACCATGAGCATGGCCGCCCTGGCCGAACATCCGATTGTGTTCTGGATCGCAATCGAAGCCACCACCCTGGTCAGCGCGCCCCTGATCTTCGTCAACCGCTCGAAAAAGGCCCTGGAGGCCACCTGGAAGTACGTCCTGATCTGCTCGGTGGGCATTGCACTGGCCCTGCTGGGCTTCTTTTTCATCACCCTCTCCATGGACCGGGCCGGCATTGACGTGCCGCTAACCTTCTCCTCGCTCAACACCGCGGCCAAGCACCTGGATCCGCTCTGGCTGAAAATTGGCTTCATCTTCGTGATTATCGGTTTTGGCACCAAGATGGGTCTGGCGCCGATGCACACCTGGCTGCCCGACGCCCACAGCGAGGCCCCCAGCCCGGCCTCGGCCCTGCTGTCCGGGGCTTTGCTCAACTGCGCTTTCCTCGGCATCTTTAAGGTCCACACCCTGATGGTCCTTGCCGGGCTCGGCGATTTTTCCGGTTCCCTGCTGATCGGCTTTGGCCTGTTCTCCATCCTGGTGGCCGGGATCTTCATCCTCAAGCAGCCGGATTACAAGCGCATGCTGGCCTATTCGAGCATCGAGAACATGGGGGTGATCGCCTTTGGGGTCGGCATCGGCGGCATGGCGCTGTACGGGGCCATGCTCCACCTGATCCACCATTCGTTGCTCAAGTCCTCGCTGTTTCTCTCCGCCGGCAACCTGCTGCTGGGATTTGGCTCCAAGATCGTTGCCCAGTGCGGCGGCATGACGCGCCTGCTGCCCCGGACCTTTGTCTCGTTTTTTGCCGGCTTCCTCGGCATCTCCGGCCTGCCGCCCTTCGGCGTCTTTGTCAGCGAGTTGCTGATCCTGATCGGCGCCTTCAAGGCCGGCCATCCGGTGGCCGGGGGGCTGTTCATCGCCAGCCTGGCGCTGGTGGTGGCCGGCTTTGCCCGCATCGTCACCTCCATGTCGTTTGGCCCGAGCCGGCAGGAAATCCTGGTTCCGGAACAGACCCTGCGCATCGTGTCGCCCTTTGCCCTGCTGCTGACCTCGGCCGTGCTCTGCGTCTGGATGCCCGAGCCGCTGCACCAGATCATCATCAACACCATCGCGGTGATTGGAGGGACCATCCATGGATAATCTGCTGCAAATCGGCAATGGCCAGGTGATTGAGCGGAGCCGGATTCCCCGCGTCGATTTCCCCAGTTTTTTGGGGCTGCTCACCGATTTCGTGCACGCCAACGGCTATATCGTGCAATTTTTTGCCTACCCTGCCGGCGAGCAGACGCGGCTTTTGGCAGTGTTCCGCAACAGCAATCTCTTTGTGCTTGAAACCGAAGTGGACGAGGCGTTCCCCTCGCTCACCCTCTCCGGCGGCGCCAAATTCAACCTCTTTGAGCGGGAAATCGCCGAACAGCACGGCCTCCGTCCCCTGGGCCATCCCTGGCTGAAGATGGTGCGCTACCACGCCAACGCCGCCGGTCGGCCCGACGTTTTCGGCAACGACTACCGCATCGACATTCCTGGCAACTACGACTACTTCCGGGTCGAGGGCGAGGCCATCCACGAGGTCGGCGTTGGGCCGGTGCACGCCGGGATTATCGAACCCGGCCATTTCCGTTTCCAGTGCGCCGGCGAAGAGGTCCTGCACCTGGAAATCCAACTCGGCTACCAGCATCGCGGCGTCGAGCGCCTGCTGACCTCGGTCCCGCAGCATCGACTGCCGATCATTGCCGAGGCCATCGCCGGCGACACCGCCATTGGTCACAACCTGTGCTGCTGCCAGGCGATCGAGGCCTTGGCCGGGCTTGCGGTTGCCCCCGGCGCGAGCACGGTGCGCACCATTGCCCTGGAACTGGAGCGGATCGCCAACCACATCGGCGACCTCGGGGCGCTGAGCGGCGACGTCGCCTTTAATCCGCCCGCCGCCTATTTTGGCCGCATCCGGGGCGAGTTTCTCAACCTGTTGCTAACCCTGTGCGGCAACCGCTTCGGCAAAAGCCTGATCCGTCCCGGCGGGGTCGCCCAAACCATGGACGGCGAGCAACGGCAGATCATTTGCGCCAAGCTCAAGGAACTGCGCAAGGAGATCGTCCAGGTGTGCGACCTGCTGTTCTCCGCCCACACGGTCCTGGCCCGGTTCGAGTCCACCGGCGCGGTCAGCCGCAAGATCGCCGATCAGCTGGGCATGGTCGGCTACTGCGGTCGGGCCTCGGGCCTGGAATACGACGTGCGCGAATTTTTTCCCACCGAGCGCTATGCTGAGCTGCCCGCCAACACCAATCGGGTGACCAACGGCGACGTCTACAGCCGGGCCATGGTGCGGCGCGAGGAAATCATGCATTCGCTTGGCCTGATCGACCGACTTCTCGCCCTGCCCGAGGCGCCGTACAGCCGGGCGCCCATGGGCGAGCAGCCGCTTGCGCCGGCCAGTTTCGTGGTGACCCTCAACGAGGGCTGGCGGGGCGAGGTTTCCCATTGCCTGCTGACCGACGACAACGGCGGCATCCTCCGCTACAAGGTCAAGGATCCGTCTTTCCACAACTGGACAGGCTTGGCCATGGCCCTGCGCAACCAGGAGATCTCGGATTTTCCGCTCTGCAACAAGAGCTTTAACCTGAGCTACTGCGGTTTTGATCTGTAAGGGGACAGGCATGGACACTCTCAGACAGACAACTGCAACACCCGACACCACCGACAGGGGCGCCCAATGTTCAAGGTAATCAGCAACCGGCTCCAGCAAGGCCACCGGACCAGCGCCTATCCCAAGGCGCCGATTCAGCTCTATTCGCGTTTCCGAGGACTGCCCGAGATCAATCCCGCCTGCGATCCGGCCATTGTGCGGCAATGCGCCGACCTTTGCCCCCAGGACGCCATTGTGGTTGCCGAGAAAAAGATCGATCTCGGCCGCTGCACCTTTTGCGGCCAGTGCGCCCAAGTGGCGGACGGGGCCTTTGTCCGCTTCAGCCAGAATTTCGAGATGGGGGCCGCCCGGCGCGAGGATCTGCTCACCGCCGGCGCCCTGCCCGATCTTGCCGCCCACGCCAAGGCCCACTTCAAAAAACTCTTTGGCCGCTCCCTCCAACTGCGCCAGGTTTCGGCCGGCGGCTGCAACGCCTGCGAGGCCGACACCAACGTGTTGAACACTCCGTTTTTCGATCTTTCCCGCTTCGGCATCGACTTTGTGGCCTCGCCCCGGCACGCCGACGGCATCCACGTCACCGGCCCGATCACGCGCAACATGCAGACCGCCCTGCTCGACACCTACGCCGCCGTACCCGCGCCCAAGGTGGTGATCGCCAGCGGCTGCTGCTCGATCTCCGGCGGCCCGTTCCACGGCTCAGGTGAGATTGTCGGCGACCTCAACACGCTGATTCCGGTTGATCTCTACATCCCCGGCTGCCCGCCGCACCCCCTGACCACCCTGCACGCCCTGCTGGC
>NZ_JAVBXR010000093.1 GCF_030824455.1 Desulfobulbus sp. | reverse complement strand
CAGGGCGGCGGCAGGCGGCGTCTTGGTCTGGGCGGGAACCTGCTCCTGCAGCCGATCCTCAACCCGCCCGTACCAGAGGTAGACCCCGGCATAGACAAGCAGGGTTATGATGACCAGTCGAACCACAAGAGCAACCACGGCGTTATCGCAACTCCTTTTCCAGGGCTTGAAACTGCATAGAAAATTCCTCGAAATGAATGCTGGGGTTCACCGGATCGCCCGAGAGCCGAAACGGCAGGGGTTTGTCCTTGAGTTGGGCGCGCACGGCCTGCACGGCAACGGTATTGTCCAATCCTTTAAAAAATCGCGGCTCCGGATGCAAGGCGCCGCGGACAACAATCTGCGCAGACGTCGCCCCCTGACCCCATTCGGCGTGCCCCGTGAATTGACCGCGCATCAACTCGGACGCCACTTCGCCCTGCTCAATCTCGATGCGATTGCCGTCGCCGCGCAAGTTTAAGCTAACCAGGGAAAACGGGATCACCGAATGGCTCAGAATCGGCCGTTTCAGCCCCAAACGTCCGTTTTCGACCTTGACCTCGGCCTTCAACTGGGCTTTTTCCTGTTTGGTTGGAACCCCTGCGCCGGCGAAGGTCGCCGAAACCACACCTTCCACCTCCCGTCCCAACCGCAAGGAGAGCAGCGGCCAGTCGGCCAAGCGCAATTGCTGCACGGTTCCTTCCCAGGACCATTCCGTGGGCCCGGCAATGCTCTGCACCAGGCCGGCAATGCTCCCCTGGCCGACGACAATTTGATACTTAATCCGCAGCCGCCGAGATTGCAGCGAACCCGCCCAATCCGGCTGCACAACCAGCGAATCCAAACGAATCATGGGTCGATCCGCAGCCCCATACCCTTCAAGAGCCTCCATGCGCAACGCCGCCGGCATCTCCAGGGTCACAGACCGCAGCCGCCATTGCAGTTCAGGCCAGGCGCCTTTCAAGTGGCCGACCAGCGAGCGCCGCAGCGCCTCTTCCGGAAAAAGCAGCCACAGCAAAAGAGCCAGCGCCCCCAGAGTGTAGGCCAGATAGCCGATGCTGCGGATCAGCTGCCCTCGGGCGCGTGTGATCATTGTCCTTTGAACCTATTGGCCGGTTGGGCCTGCAGCCTGATCGACGCTCACCATCACCAGCGTCGCGTCAAGGGTGGCCTCTTCTTTGGTGTTTTCCTGGATAGTCAGCTTGTCAATCCCGACCAAATGCTCCGGCGATTCCGTTTTTTCCAGAAACGCCACCAGTTTCTTCAAGGTCACCGCCTGCAGCTTCATCTCGACCAAGGTCTGCTTAAATTGCTCGTTGCCCCGCGATTCCGACGGCTTCATATAGGCGATGTGCTCCTTCACCTCACTTTCATCAGCGTTTTTTTCCAGAAAGGCAAACAAACTGAAGCCCTCTTCACGCTGGGCCAGCAACGCGGCCATGGAGCCTGATTGCTCACTGAGTTCTCGATGGCGCTCCCGCAGCACCCGCATTTCCGCCACTGCCTTTTCCTGCGCAACCAGCCGCTTGTTCAGGCGCGACCGGTTGTCGATCAAGGGAAACACCATGAATTGGAGCACAACGAAAACAAGCAGGCCCGCCCCCGCTGCAGTCACCGCCATCCTCTCCCGTCCGGTCAGTCGCATCAGATTCCCTCAAGTTGCAGTTGGACTTCAAAACGGATGGCGCCGGTCTTCTTTTCCTTGTCCGCCGTGGCCGAGACGATCTGCACCGACTTGTACCGGGGAGAGGCCGACAGCAGGCTTTTGATGGTCTCGACCGAATTGAAGGTGTCGGTGGTCCCTTTGATCAGCACAGCTTCGCGATCAATCGAGAGCCGGCTGACGCGCAGGGCAAGGGTTGCGGGAATGCGCGACGAGACGTCGGCCAACAGATCCAGGGTTCGCCTGTCGGCGACAAACAAGGGCATCGGCGACTCAGGCCCGTGCGCGGATTTCAACCGCGCCTGCATCTCGACGTAAGGGTCCTGAACCTTGGTCACGCCAGGGAAGGCGCTCTTGAAAATCGCCGTCATTTCAGCAGTCAGGGCCTTGTCGCGCCGCTGCAGCAGGCGGTAATCGTAGCCCATGTACGCCAACCCGCCGACCAGCAGCATCGCCGCAGCGGCAAGCGCCGCCACCAGTTGTTTGCGGGACGAATAGAAGCTGCGTTGTTTGGCAAAGGCCAGCCGGCGAAGATTGACGCCGCCCCTGCTCAACCCCTGCAGAGACAGCGCCAGGGCGCGGTCATACTGTTGCCCAAGCCACTGTTCGGTCTGCTCTGCGGTGCACGAAATCCTGGCAAGCGACAACAGTTCGACCGTTGTGACCGGCAACTCCAGGGATGCGGCAAGGATTTCCGCCATGCCGTCCATGTTGGCCAGAGGCCCGGTGAGCGCCACCCACTCAGGAAGGCTGTGCTCCTTGCTCTCGATGCGAAAGTAATCCAAACTCCGGCCGATGGCCTGACTCAGCAAGCGAACACATTCCTCCGCTGCCGCGCGGTCGGCGACCTTTGCCTCGCCGTTGACAAACGAAACCGGAGGATGAAGGATCATCTGTTCCGGATGGGAAAGCCTCCGATAAAAAACCGGCTTATTTTCAACCACAAGGGCGATGGAAATGGAGTGCAGATCAGCATGCACAAGGAGAAAATTGTGTCCGTCGCGGTTGCGGGCGGCAATCTGCGCCGCCAGGGGAACCATTGCCGGCGTCACCGCATCGGGATCCACCACGCCCTGCAAATCGGCAAGCAGGCTGCCGAGCAGGTCTTTTTCCACGGCAAACGCCACCACCAAACTGCCTTCGTTGGTTCGTTTGCTCGGACAAAAATCATAGGCAACAGCATCGAGTGGCGCAATCAGCTGTTCTTCCAACTCAAACGGCAGGGCCTGCGCTATTTTTTTGACATCCGTAAACGGCAGAGCCAGATTGCGGACACTGAGCAGGGAAAACGGCAAGCCGCACACACACAGACCCTCCCGCCAATCGAGCTGTTCGCACAGCAGGCGAATGGCGGCGGCAAGATCCTCGCCTTCGGGCAGGGGCAGGCTCAGACGATTGACCAGGATAGGAGCTTTTCGCTGCTGCTCAAGCACCACCCCGGTAATGTACCCGTCGCTAATGTCAATCCCCAGTGATTTCGTGCCCATGAACCTCGTGCCCACGCCCTGCGACGCAGAAAAAGGTGATGCAAACCATCCCACAGCGGCCAAATGCGCTCATTGCATTTCCCACCGCAAAACAGTCAGTTGCTGGTCGGCGCGCTGCAACACGCCGCTGCCGGTTCGGCTGTACTGAGAAAAATCGGCCCGCGCCTTGACCTGGAAATATGTGCCGGAAACCGTCAACAGATCCGCTCCCAAATCAATTGAGGCAGGGAAGCCCGCCACTTTGCGATACCAATCGGCAGTGGCCAAGGCCTCCTGGTTTTTGCGATACTCCCTGAAATCTATCAATTCTTGTGCCAATTCCTGAGTCATCTCCAAGGACAACGCCTGCAACACCGCCGCCGGCGCGGCGTTGAGGTTGATTTTAGCGTCCTCGCCCATGACCGTCACGTAGGGCAAGATGCCCTCATGCCCCTGATCGCCGAAAACAATCGCCGGCGTCATACCTTTGACCAACAGCAGTTCCTCTGGGGTGACCATGGAGCCGTTGCGGCACGCATACGGGGTCTCCAACGCCTGGTAATAGGGGTCTTCGGCCCCCTGCTGGCGTTCCTCGTCGTCCTGATCGATCCAGTCGCCCAGGGCGTCGAGCAGGGCCTCGGCCTGCTCCTCGTTTTCTACGGCAAATCTTCCCGAGAGCAGAAATCGAAGCCACACCGCACGATACGCCTCATTGCTTGCGTCCGCGAGCGCATTGACCTGCAGCCGGCCGGAGAGATCGGTCACGCTCAGGCTCAGATCGACGTCGCCGGCCAGGGATTTCAGCCGCTCCGGATCAAAGGCAGCCCAGGCGTCATGCGGGGAATCAAAGGCATTCTCCTTTTGATCGATCAACAGAGCGGCCCGCGCCAGGTTCAGCCCGCCCAGGACCATAGCGTCCAACCGCACCTGTTCGCGCTGGGAGGTCGACGCCGCGATCTGGCGATCAACGGTCATCATCAACTGCACGGTCATGGCTGCCAAAAAACTGATGATGAGCAAGGTCAGCACCAGGGCCATGCCTGATTGATTGCCCGCAATCGGCTTAGTTTGCACCCTTGCCCTCCGCCGGCAGCACAACCCTGGTGCTGAAGGTCTGAGCGGTTTCCTGGTCGGAATCGATCCAGAATTCGAGGATGATATGCACGGCCGCCGGCAAGGTCGACGCAGCGGCTTCTTTGTCTGCGTCGGTGTCGGTGTCGACGCCCTTTTGCCAACTGTCAAATTCCTGACCTTCCCGATCAAAATAGGAAAACTGGACTGATCGCAGGTTGTCGGCAAGCAGGAACGCCGGTTCCATGGCGCCTTCCGGCCGTTTCTCCCAACCGGGCAGGGCCGGGGTGTCCGAACGGAGCAACTGCAACTTGCGCGCATCCGCCGCATCGGGCTGCAGCCAATACCGCACCACCGCCGCCCCTGGCTGCTGTTTTTCCGGATTCAACACCAGATGCGCCAGGGTGAGACATTGCAGACTGTCGGCCCGTTGCCCGTTGAGGTCCTTTTTTTCACCGACAAAGGCGCCCTCCTGAGCGGAGAAAGCGGCGGCCACGTCCCCGCCAATCCGGCGCAGGGCTGTTTGCGCCTGGAAATACGCGTCTTCTTCGCGCTCTGTTCCTTCGACCACTTTGAGGGAGGCCGAGAGCGACAGGGACAGCATGGCGACAACTACCCCGAGCACCGACATGGCCAGCAGCACTTCCAGCAGGGTAAACCCTTGGTTGCGTCCGTTCACGGCTCAACCTCCGATTTCTCGACGGTTTCAGCGTTTTTCTTGCTCTCCCCGAGCGTCTCTTTTTTATCGCCGGTCGGCTTGGCGGCCGCAACCGGACGCTTGAAGACAATGGTCCGCAGGGTAAAGGACAAGCGCGCGTCCTGATCGTTGGCAACGGTTATATCCAGCGCTTTGAGCATGTCGGCGGCGCCTGCCAGGCCCGTCTCGCTCTCGGTGAGTTCCTCGACCTTCAGTTTCCAGACAAAATGGGGGTAGTCCTCGCCAAAGGTCCCTTCGTCGCCGGCCAGTTGGTCGTAGTCCTGGAGCATGAGGTCGCTCATTTTCCACTGCGCCAGCAGCGAGGCCATGGCGTCGAACTTTGCCCCGGAGGCAATGGACACGCTCTGGGCCTGGGCGCCTAACAGGGTGACCACCGCAATGGCAATCACCGCCACCGCAATCATCACCTCAAGCAAAGTAAACCCTGCGGCGTTCGGATTTATGCGCCCCGCAGGGCGGTCACCGTAAGAACGCATCCTGGTCCGGGGCCACATGACTGTCAATTATTTGAACCTTGCCAAGAAAAGGAGAGAGGACCACCGACATCTCCCGGCCGTCGTCCTTGCGCAGATAGAGAATCGTCGGCTCGACATAGCCTTCTTTGCTGAAACGGACGACGCGATCCTGCCCGGAACGGGCGCCGCCGTACCAGGACCAGAAATCCCCCACCTGCACCGCGTCGGCAAGCCGCAAGGTCTCTTTGACGGGCTCCGTCTGCCCCGGCGTCTTTTTCTGCTCCTGCTCGGGCTCAACGACGAAAAGGCGTTCGTTTTCGCTATATTTGAGCAGATAGGGAATTTGATCGCGCTGGGCCAGACGGCCGGACTGGTGGATCAGCCCCACCAGCTTGCGCACGGTCGTCTTCAGTTGATCGGCGTATAAAAAATCGGCAATCTGCGGCACGGCAAAGGAAGCGGTCAGGGCAATCAGCGCCATGACCACAATCAACTCGATCAGGGTGAAGCCCCTGCTGTTCATCTGGGGACGCACGCCGCTCAGGTCTCAGGTCTCAGGTCCTTCGCCGGCGTTATTCCAGTTCCCAGTTGTTGATGTCCGCGTCTTTGTCTTCGCCGCCGGCCTGGTTGTCCGGGCCGTACGAGACGAGATCGAAATCGCCGTGCAATCCCGGACTGATATAGACGAAATCATTGTCCCAGGGATCCTTGGGCACCTTGCCCTTGTCCAGATACCCGCCGGTCCGCCATTTTTTGGCAAGCACGCCGACCGTGGGCGCTTCCACCAGGGCAAGCAGCCCCTGCTCGGTGGTCGGATACTGGCCGTTGTCGAGCTTGTACAGCTTCAAGGCCTGTTCGATGGATTGGATCTGGACGCCGGCCTTGGTGCGCCGGGCCTCCTCGGGCCGATCCATGATGCGCGGCACAATCAAGCCGGCAAGGATGCCGAGAATCACCATCACCACCATCAACTCAATCAGGGTGAATCCCTGGACGCCGCTCAGGCCGTGGGCCCGTCTTGCACGTGTAGTCGTCATTGTTCTCACTCGCAAATAGTTCAAAAGCTTATACGTTGGGAACGCGTCCATGCCGGAGCCGCGTCAAACCTGCATTCGGGAACGCCCGCAGCGGCGACCAATGAACGTCGCTGCCGCGACCAAGGTCACAAGGGCTGTCCCCAGCCCTCCCTGCACCGCCAACCAGGAAAAACCGACCACCGGCAACAGCAGCAGGCGCACCAGCAGCCGTAACGCCGCGTTGCCGGCAACCACGTCGGCCACGGGCGGCGAAAGAGTGTAGTACAACTCGACCAGCTGTTGGCCGCCGACATGGCCGACCAGATACAGATCACGAAAATCCCGCAGTATTTCGACGCAGGGGTGGAGCAGACTGCCAAAAGACGCGGTGGCGATGAAACAGGCGTCGGCCGTCCTGACGCTGATCTGGTTACCGTAATACACCGCGCCGTCGGCGGTGAGAGCATAGGCGCGGATGTAGTACACCGCGCCGGGTTGGAGATGTTCCAGCAGGGTGTTGAAAACGCCACCGCCCGAGCCGTCGTCGGTGGTCCCCTCCTCAACGATCCGCTCGGTGGCAGTTGAGGGAACGGCGGAGGTTGCAGAGGCGTCCGCCGCCACCGCCTCGGCAGCCCAAAAGGCGGCAAGACGACGCAAGCCGCTGTCAATGATGGTGGAGGAGACGGCGTCCTTGTAGAGCGGGCCCTGTTTGACGCTGAACACCACGCCGCGCCGGACAACTTCCTTGCCAAAGGATTCGGCAATTTCGCCGCCGGTGGTCAGCGTGGTGCGGGTGACGTCGGCGGACAGCGTGGTGGTGATGTGACTGCTGCGGTGGCCGGGCTGATCAACAATGCGGTCGACCAGGTCGTCCGCCGCGAACCGGGCGGCGACAATGGAACTCACCGCGCCGCCTTCGGCCGTGCCGACGACGATGACGTTGCCCTTGGCGTCGGTGGTCAAGGCATAACCGACCGACTCGCCCTCGCTGAAGGCGGTGGTGACAATGCGGGAGTCAAGCACCCCGGCGATGCCGTCTTCGCTCGTTGCCTCGGCAGCCCAGGCAGAGGGGAAAAAGAAGTCGCCCCACGGCCGACCGGCGCCAGACGCTGACCGGTTTGCAAACAATCGTCCCTGCCAAGGATGCGGCGCCTGCCAGAGCGTGGTGGTGTCGGAGTAGGAATCAGAGACCTGCATCTGCCGGATCTGCACCTCGCTGTCCCACATTTGCAGCTTTCTGATCTGCACCTTGGTTCGGCCGTTGACCCGCACCTCTTGGACCGGCAATTCTCCAGCGGCCGGGTCAACGCTGCTCCCAACCACGCCTGAGGCGGCCATGACCGAACCGTCCGGGAGATACGAGGCCAGCAGGAATTGACGTGCCCCTTTTTCGATGGCAAACCCGCTCGCAGCCACGCCGTTTGCCCCGACGCTGACGTCGTAGAGCACATCGTCGTCGGCGCTGATTCCGGAGACAACGACGCCGCGTTTGCCGAAGCCGGGGTCAAGCCTGCCGTCCTGGGTGAATCGGAACAGGGCCGCGTCCCGCTTGCCGGCCGCGCCCACCGAACCGACAAGATACAACAAACCGTCGCGGTCTTCGGCCAGCCTGTACCCCTCGCTGGCGGCAAAGGCGCCGGAGGCCACGGCGATGCCCTTGGCGCCAAAGGCGGTGTCCACGGCGCCGTCGGCCCGCAGCCCCACCAACATCGCCGCAGGATTGTTTTTCTCTTGATAGGACCCGGAAATCACTAGCGAGCCGTCGTCACGCTCCACCAGGCCCTCGGCGTTGGCGTCGCCGCCAACCCCAATCAGGCTGACGCCCTGTTCGCCAAAGCTGTCGTCCAGATTGCCGGCGGCGCTGTACCGCACCGCCACCAGCACTTTGCCGGCCGTGCCTTCGGTCGAGCCAACGGCCGTGATCTGGTCGGAGCCGTTGACGGTAAGCGCGGTTATCTCCTCGTTGCCGTTGCCGATCGAGGTCAGGACGGCGCCGTCAACGCCAAATTGGGCATCCAGGGAGCCGTCGCGGCGGTAACACACCAGGGCAAAATCACGGTCAACGCCGTTATGACTGTAGCCGCCGGCGACAATGCGGCCGTCGGACAGCAGACCCAAGGCCAGGGCCTCGTCGTCGCCGGCCACCAGCGAGGTGACGACCGAACCTTCGCCGTTGAACGTGGTGTCCAGCGAGCCGTCCGGGTTAAAGCGAAGCAGGGAAAAATTCATGGCCGCGCCCTTGGCCCCGGCAGACGAACCGGCCACCACAATCTTGCCGTCCGGCTGCACCAGCACCGCATGCCCGCTGCTTTTCACGCCCAGCTCAACCGCCACCCGCCCGTTGAGACCAAAAGTGGCGTCAAGCTGCGAGAATGCCCAGGCAGGCCAACTGCCGGTCAAGAGGGTTAGGATCCCCAGGCTGACGCACCAAAAAAATCGAGTATGCATGGCCACACCTCGCAGCATGGAAAAAATTGCGGGGAACATATATGTTAAGAACACCATACCATAGAGCGGCAGACAGCTGCAATTTATACGCAACAAAAGAGCGCCAGACAAGGTGGCCCTGATGATCCGGCAAAAAAAGATCAACCCGGACACGCGCGCAGCATCCGGGTTGATTGGCAATTGAATGTCTGTCGAACCCAAGGCGCAAATTGCCGCCCAGGTTCGTTCTCAATTTACTGTTGCCGACCGGCCACCCTTCTTTTCCCCAAAAAAGCAACACTGACCAAACCGCAACCAAACAACAACAGAGATGCTGGTTCCGGAACAGGAGTCGCGTTGATGTTGTCGAATTGGTGAAAGTCAGACGTCTGCAGCCAACTCACCATAACAAGATTGGTGAATTCCGAACTGAAAGAAAACGTTTCCAGGCCAAAGACATTGTCGAGCGTAAAAGATTGCGAGACAATTTGTCCATCGTTGCGAATACCGGTGAACGTAACGACCGATTGCTGTTCGTAGACGTCGGAATAAAACAACTCTGCCAAATCAATAGAACTCAAGGCAAACACATTCAAATCGGTCATGGCGAGAACGGTTTGGCCGTTGCCATTGTCATTAAAAAGGGCTGCCGACCCAGTGTATCCGTAGGCGGCCGCCTCTCCCCACACTGCGAACAAAGGGTCGTTGCCGGCAGTGTTTTTGAGAACAAATCCGTCCTCAGTGTACGTGGACCCGACAGACAGATACTCCTCTGTATGCGCCAATGTTTCAAAATCCAGCACTGAGGCGTAAGCGCCCACCGCAGGCAAAAAAACGGTTAAGGACAACACAAAAAAAACAACCTTGGTCTTCATAACACAACTCCCCGTTCCTTCTAGTTTTCACAGTAATTTAGCGACAAAATCGCCTTCATTGTTCAATACCGCCCAAACTGTGGAGGTTTTAGCGTCCACGCCATAGGTTCCCAGCCCGTAACTCTCTTTCCAGGGACCGTAGACAAACTTTTTCACGCCTCCGGAGTTCAAATCCACTGCATTGCGCCACACCTTGTTTTCGTCCCGAACGGCAAGCGCAAATTTTCCTGTCACCAACTGGGACGGTCGGGCTTTCTTCGAATCAAAACCGAGCGAGAGGGTATAACTATCCGTGGCGGCGCTCTCTTTTTCGGCAGGCAGATATCCGGTGAGATTGCCGTCATACAGACTGAGGTTGTCGACCATGCCCCACAGGCTAAAGACGGGACTGCCGGCGTTGGCAACCAGATCGGCGTCGGCCCAGCCGGTGCTGACGGTTTTGCTTAACGCTCGATTTAAAAAGTCGGTTTCGGCATTGCCGTTGACGCCGCAAAGAATCTTTGCGGCAAAGCCCTTATAGTTTCCTTTTATGCCCACATAGCTTTCACCGCGCGCGACAACATACTGGTCCCCGTTCAGGCTGTAACCAAAGCGCTCCCGCAGATAAAAATCGAATGTTTCCGGGACAGTAATTAAATCGGTGTCGCCATAATCCTGTCCATGACTTGCCGAATAAAAGTCAACCGTCACCCGCGACCCATCAATGGTGAAGATGTAGTAGCCGACGGTGTACAACTCCTGAACCACCGGGATTTCCCGGCCGTCGTCGCCGGATGCGGGGGTATAAAATTTATAGCTGTTTGAAGCGCAAATGATCTGATCAACGTTAAAGGTACGGCTGGAATCCGTCACAACGGAACGATGGTGCATGTGGTCATGGCCACCAAGGCAGTAACGCACCCCGTTGACGTCGAGGCTCTTGATGAAGGCGTCGCGAGCGGCGGCATTGGCCGTCAAGTTAGCGCCGAACAGGACATCCTTATGATTCTGGCCGATCAAATTTTTATGCGCAAAAACAAAAGCGTGCTGCTCGGACGACTTGGAGGCGAGCACACCGTCAACCCAACTCACCTGATCGACCGCATTGTGATTGGTGCTGCTCAGATAGTTCGAACCGTCCTTGCGGGTAAACTGATCGATGAGCACGCACCGGACATTGTTGTAGTCAAAGGCGTACGAGAGCCCTTTCAAATTTTCGGCAGGACTGGTGAAATTTTCGGCGCCAAAAACATTGGCGCCCTCGCCCAGGGTCTGGGGAAAAAGAACCGGCAGCTCATTGGCCGCCGTCGCGGTGGCTTCATGGTTGCCCCGAACCGGAAAAAAACCGATCCCATTGTCGTACAGCGCCTGGCAGGCGGTTGCGCGCGTCGGCAAGGTGCGAGCGCCGTCGACGGCCTCCTTGTCGACAAGGTCGCCCACCTGGACGACAAACTTGCACTGGTGCTGAATGAATTGCTCATTCAGGGCATTAATGACGGACACGGCGCAGGATCCTGGTTCCACGCCGGCATTGACGCCGGTCCGCCATTGGGTGTCGGCCATGACGCCAAAACACCAGGCGTCCTCCGAGACGGCCGTTGCCAAAGCCGGTTTAAACGACAACCACGGCAGGTCAATCCCCGACAGAGCGAGCCCTGCAGCGCTCGCGCCGCCAATTTTCAAAAACTTTCGTCTATCCAGCTCTTTCATTTTTCCCTCCTGAACTTCTTTGATTTTCAGCCCGGCATTCAATTGCCGAATCCCCATTTTCAACGATTGCTTTGTTCTCTTGCTGATTGCGTTTCGCAGCACGCGCCTTGTCCTGAACGGCTGTTGAACCTACAGGGGATGTGTTACCGTCTCGTTCCCAATCGATTATTTTTAGATGAGCGTCAGGTTAGCGGCCAGGGTGCTGCACCCATCATTAAACGCATTGATATCGGTGGAATAGCCACCAACAGGGCGTCCCGGACCGGGCGAAGCAATGAAACAACGGCAGGTTAACGGAAAACGCGGGGGGAGCGGTTGCAGAAGGGCAAGCGCCAAGACAGGAGGGCTTTGACGTTTCGCCTCTCGCTCTGAGGCACAGCGCCCCAGGGCAAAAGACGGACAAATTTTCGGACAAGGAGGGGTGTGCGCCCGATCAACGCCTCAAAGCAATGACCTTCGCAGCGGGAGAGGCGATAGGGGGGAGGGGAAGGAAAAGGCTGGCGCCGCCTTCAGGCTCAGTTGCCGCCAGCCTCACGGCCAGGCTCGGTTGCGGTCAGGAAAACCGCGTCTGGCGTGCGGCGCGGCAAGAGTCGCCTCAGCCCAAAGCGACGTCCAGAATCATCATGGTGGAAAAGCCGGCCAGAGTGGCCATGGTGACAAGGTCGATGTTGGCGGGGTTGCGCTGGGATTCGGGAATGAGTTCCTCGACCACCACAAAGATCATCGCGCCGGCGGCAAAACAGAGGGCATAGGGCAGGATGTTCTGCATTCTGAGGACAAACAGGGCGCCCAGCACACCGGCGACAGGTTCCACCAGGCCCGAGGCCTGACCGAGCAGAAAGCTCTTCATCCGGCTCATGCCTTCCCGTCGCAGCGGCATCGACACCGCCGTGCCCTCGGGAAAATTCTGCAGCCCGATGCCAATGGCCAGGGCAATGGCCCCGCCCATGGAGGCCGACGGCAGATCGGCGGCCACTGCGCCAAAGGCAACGCCGACCGCCAAGCCCTCGGGGATGTTGTGCAGGGTGATGGCCAGCACCAGCAGGGTGCTGCGCTGCCACGAGGTTTTGATGCCCTCGCTTTGCGACATGGCCAGGCCGGGGTGGAGATGGGGCAGCACTCGATCAATCAGGCGCATAAAGACGCCGCCGCCCATGAAACCGATGGCGGCGGTCAGCCAGGGGATGTGGCCCATCTGCTCGGCCATCTCGATGCCGGGGGCCAGCAGCGACCAGAAACTGGCGGCGATCATCACCCCAGCGGCAAAACCGAGCAGGGCGTCGAGAAGCCGTTGATTGATCTCCCGGCTCATGAACACCAGCCCGGCTCCGGCGGCGGTCACCGCCCAGGTGAACAGGGTGGCCAGAAACGCTTGGGTCACAGGACTGAGCTGCTGCAAAAAAACTATCATGACAGAGACCTCGCATCCATTTGAACAAGGGGGACCTGCTTCGCCGCGTTCCGGTCAGGTTCGTTTTGTGGGTATTCTACGCGGCAACAGGCTCTACATGCAAAAAAAAGCGGCCGCTTTTCAGGATTGCCGTCGAACACGAGCAATGCTCAGGACGCGCAGGCATCCTTGCCGGTCGTCGCCCCCTGCAGGGCGCGGTTCATCCGGCCCGGCAATCGACGTTCGAGCAAGGCCTCGTAATAATCGACCACCCGGCAGAACAGGGTCAGGTCGATGCCGGTGGCCACGCCCATGCCCTGGAAGAGATGCGCCGCATCCTCGGTGGCCACGTTGCCGGTTGCCCCGGGGATAAACGGACACCCGCCCAGACCGCCCGCCGCCACGTCAAAAATTCGCACCCCGGCCTCATAGCCGGCATAGATGTTGACCAGTCCCAAGCCCCGGGTGTCGTGGAGATGCAGCGACACTTCGACCTCCGGATGCGCCTTGCGCACCTTGGTCGCCATGGATGTGATTTGGTGAGGCCCGGCCATGCCGGTGGTGTCGGCCAGATTGATTTCGCTGGCCCCGGCTGCAGCCAGCCGCGCCGCCGCCGCCAGGACAATCGCCTCGTCGATGGCCCCGTCGGTGACGCAGCCAAAGGCGCATTGCAACCCCGCCCGCACCTGGAGGCCCTCGGACGTCGCCCTGGCAATCAGTTCGGCCATGGCCTCCAGGGCCTCGGCCGCCGGTCGACCGCTGTTGTGCAGGCTATGGGTGTCCGAAACCGAGATCGACATGCTGAGATGATTGAGACCGCTGCGCACCGCCCGCTCCAGCCCTTTTTCATTGAGCACCAGGGCGGTGCAGAGGAGGTCCGGATACTGCCGCCGCACCAGGGCCGCCAGCACGTCGGTGTTGGCCACCTGCGGCGCCGAGCGCGGATTGACGAAACTGCCGAGCTGCAGCCGACGAACCCCGGCCTCGGCCAGCAGGCGGACAATCTCCATCTTCTCCGTCAGACTGAACAGCCGGCTTTCAGCCTGCAACCCGTCCCGCAGGGACTCTTCTTCCAAAACAACCTGCATCCGTGTACCTCGATAAATAATTCCGTCCCGCGCCGCATGGGCACGTCCGATGCAGTTGTGGGTGTGCAAACGACATTTATGCTGCACAGACGCCACGCAATTGTGGTATTTGTGTGGCACAGCGCCGCTGGATGCCGCACAACCGTGGCGAGCTTACCCCACCTGCAACGAAACACGGATAATAGCATGTCATGGATCAAGAAGCGAAAAGAATAGCGCTGTATGTCCAGCGCTACAAATTGCTCCGGGAAATCGGCGAGCTGCAGATCGAGCCGACCGCCGACGAGACCGCTTTCCTCAACCGTTGCTGCAGCCTGCTGCTGCAGGATCCGGAATACTGCCTGATCTGGGTGGGCCAGGAGGAGGAAAACGGCCAGATCACGCCGGTGACCACCGCCGTCCAGGAAGGTCTGCCGGCGCGACAGTGCCGGGGCCTGGTGACCCGTTTGGTCACCGAATCCTCGACCACCATCACCGCCGCCCAGGCCTTGGCGACCGGCGCGCCGGCGATCTGCTCCAACCTTGCGCCCGCACAAGGCCCGGCGTCCTCGCCCTGGTCGCTCCTGACCGCGATCACCGGCAGCCGGTCCTGCGGGTCCTGGCCGCTGGTCCACGACCAACAGAAGTATGGCGTGCTCACCATCCACTCAATCCGCGAAGGCGGATTTGCCGGCGTCGAACTTGACTTCATCGCCAACGTGGTGGCCACCGTGAGTCGCTCCCTCTACCTTCGCCACACCTCGCGCCACCTACGTCTGGAACAGGATTTCAACTGCGAGATCGTGCAGACAGTGCAAGCCCTGCTGATTTCGCTGTCCCACTGCGGCGAGATTCTTTCCTTCAACCCCACGGCCCAGGAGGTCACCGGCTATCTCGAGGCTGAAGTCAAAGGCAAGTTCTGGGTCGACGTCCTGATCAGCCCGGACAAACGGGCCGAGAGCCAGAACCAGTTGTCGCGCGTGCTCAAGGGCGGCCAGTCGGAAATGAATTTCCAGGCCGAACTGCAGACCCGCAGCGGCGACAAACGGATGATCGAATGGCACGGCTCGATCCGCCCGGACATCGAACAAGGCCGGGTGGGCTTGGTGCTGTTCGGCATCGACGTCACCGGCCGGATGGCGGCGGACCGCGCCTTGAACCACGCCCTGGCCCGGTGGGAGAACATCTTTTCCTCGGTGCAGGACCCGGCCCTGATCGTCTCCGGACAGGGGGTGATCCTGGACGTCAATCCAGCGGCGGTGGCGGCGGCGCGGCGGCCGCGCGAGGAAATCATTGGCCGGGGGGTGTGCGAGATCCTCCACGGCGGCCGCCGGCCAGGGGCGATCTGCCCGTTGGAAGTGTTGCTCAGCCAGCAGAAAAGCCGAATTTTTGAGACCGAACTGCGCGGCCTGCGCGGCAATTTCCTGCTCACCGTCAGCCCATTGCACCAGTACGACGGCCAATCCGGGGCCGCCCTGTTGCTTGCCCGCGATCTGACCGACGAGCAGCTGATGAAAGCGGAGGCATTCCGCGCCGCCCAGCTGGCCGCCGTGGGCGAACTGGCCGCCGGCGTGGCCCACGAGATCAACAACCCGATCAACGGGATCATCAATTACGCTCAGATCCTGATCGATTCCAACCAGCTGGATCACAACGTCGATTTCCTCCACCGCATCATCAAGGAAGGAAAACGGATTGCCGGCATCACCAAAAACCTGCTCGATTTTTCAAGAAAACGGGATCAATCCGCAGAACCGGTGAGCGTGCCCGCCCTGGTTCGTTGCTGCATCGAACTGATCCAGCACCAATACCAGCTCGAAGGCATTGCCCTGTCCGAGGAATACGCCAGCGACCTGCCGCCGATCTTCTGCAACCCGCAGCAAATCCAGCAGGTGCTGCTGAATGTGTTCAGCAACGCCCGCTATGCGCTCAACGAACGCTATCCCACCCTCCACGTCGACAAACGGTTGGTGGTTGCCGCCTGCCGCAAACGCCGCGACGACCAGGAGTTTGTCCGCATCACCATCACCGACTACGGCGCCGGCATTGAGCACGACCTGATGGACCGGCTGCTGGAACCTTTCTTCTCCACCAAAACCAAGGGCCAAGGCACGGGGTTGGGACTCAGCATCAGCCACAGCCTGATCCAGGAGAACAAGGGGCATTTTCGCATCCAGAGCCAGTGGGGCAAATGGACCACCGTCACCATCGATCTGCCGACGGCAGAGGGGAGCACGACATAGATGCCCGAACAGACCCGATTTATCGGCCAGCTGGGAATACTTTTTCTGGTTGCCGCCATTCTCCTGCTCTTGATGGACCGGCAGATGGTGGTTGGCCCGCCGGAGCTCAACCAATGGCCTTTTGTGCTGCTCTCCTTTATCGTCATGGCCGGGCTGTTTGTGGTGATCGCCTCTTTGGCGCAGGCACGATTCAAAACACTTGCCAAGGCCCAGACAGATCTGGAGCAACAACTGGCCGAGGCCACCCATGAGCTGACCCTGACCAGAAACAACCTGGAGCAGCGGGTGGAGCGCCGCACCTTTGAAATTTCAGTGGCCAACGCCTCGCTCAACCGCGAAATCGCCGAGCGCATCCAGGCCGAAACCGAAACCAAGCGGATCAAGCGGCGGATGGAGCTGATTCTCGAATCCGCCGGCGAGGGCATCTTCGGCCTCGACATCGACGGCAAGGTCACCTTTGTCAACAAGGCCGCAGCGTCCATGCTCGGCTGGGAGGCGGAGGATCTGGTCGGCCAGTCGCACCACGCCCTCATCCACCACACCCGCGCCAACGGCGGCGAGTATCCGGTCAGCCAGTGCCCGATCCACCAGGCCTACCGCGACGGCAAGGTCCATTTCGGCGACGACGAGGTCTTCTGGAAACGAGACGGCGCCAGTTTCCCGGTGGAATACATCAGCACCCCGATCCTTGAAAACCGTCGCCTGACCGGCGCGGTGGTGGTGTTCCGCGACCAGACCGCCTTCCGTCAACCCTTATGCCGCGCGCTGCCCGCAGGAGAGGCCTCATGAACAACCTGGAACAGGGAACCGCCATCCTGGTGATCGACGACGAAGAGAGTCTGCGCGACACCTTTCAATTTTTCCTGCAGAACCAGGGCTACGCGCCGGTGATCACTGCCTCGACCTATGAGGAGGCGTTGCAGGAACTGAGCGACCGCAGCTTTGACCTGATCATCAGCGACATTGTCCTTGGCGGCAACACCGGCATCGACGTGCTCAAGCGGGTGCGGGAACTGGGACTCAACTGCCCGGTGGTGATGATCACCGGCTACCCCACCGTAGAGACTGCGGCCGAGGCGGTGCGCCTGGGCGCCTTTGACTACATCCCCAAACCGGTGGACAAAGAGGCGCTGCTCAAGACCGCGCGACTGGCGCTGCGCCAGCATCAGCTCGAACAGGGCCAGCGGCGGGCGGAACGGGAGCGGGAGCGCTACCGGGCCTTTCTCGAGACCGTGTTCAAGAGCGTGACCGACGGCATCGTCACCGTGGACCTCAACCTGGACGTGATGGAAATCAATCCGGCGGCGCGGCTGCTGTTCAACGAACTGCAGCCGGGTTTGGCGGACCAGCGCAGCATCGTGCCCCTTTGCGGCCGCGAGGATTTCGCGCTGGTAAAAAAGGAACTGCTCCAGGTGTTGAAAACCGGGCAGGAGGGCACGCCGCATCTGGTGGAATGCCAGGGCGGCGACCAGCGCAAAAAGGTGCTCAGCATTGCGGCGGCCCCGCTCAAGGACGGCGCCGGCGGTCTGGAGGGGGCGGTGATGGTCATCCGCGACCTGACCAGCCCCGAGCCCAGGCAGACCGGCCGGCGGCAGCAGTTTCACCGCTTTCTCGGGGCCAGCGACGCCATGCAGGCGGTTTACACCCTGATTGAGAACGTCGGCCGGGTGGACCTGACCGTGCTGATCACCGGCGAATCGGGCACCGGCAAGGAGTTGGCCGCCGAGGCGCTGCACCGGGAAAGCCATCGCAAGAACCGGAGCCTAGTCAAGGTCGACTGCACCGCCATCCCCGAAACCCTGCTGGAGAGCGAACTCTTCGGCCATCGCAAGGGTTCCTTCACCGGCGCCGACCGCGACCGCATGGGCCGCATCCTCCAGGCCGACGGCGGCACCCTGTTTCTCGACGAGATCGGCGACATCCCGCCGATGATGCAGTTGCGGCTGCTGCGCTTTCTCCAGGAAAGCACCTTTTACCCGGTGGGCCAGGACACGCCGCTGCGGGTCGACGTGCGAGTGATCGCCGCCACCAACGTCGATCTCAAGGAAAAGGTCCGCTCCGGGGCCTTCCGCGAAGACCTCTATTTCCGCCTGCGGGTGATCGACGTCATCCTGCCGCCGCTGAGGGAGCGGGGCGACGACATCCTGCTGCTGATCGACCACTTCATCGCCAAGATCGCCCCCAAGGTGGGCAAGAGCATTGGCGGCATGTCCGACCAGGCCCGGCAACTGCTCCTGGACTACCCCTGGCCCGGCAACGTCCGCGAGCTTGAGCATGTGATCGAACGCGCCTGCGTGCTCTGCCAGGGAACCACCCTCTCCGCCGACGAGTTGCCCACCGAGATTGTCGTCTACCGCCAGCCCGAGGAGCAGCCCCAGACTGAGGCCGGTCTTGAACGGCCGGCAACGGTTGCCGCGCCGCGAACGGCGCCGGATCTTTCTCCCACCGAACGCATCCTCCAGGCCTTGAAAAAGGCCGGCGGCAACAAGGCCAAGGCCGCTCGCCTGCTGGGCATCGACCGGACCACCCTCTACCGCAAGATCCGGGAACTGCAGATGGATCTCACCCAAGCCGACTTCTGAATTCCACCACGCTTATGTGGCCACGGAACTGTGGCATTGCCACAGTTCCGTGGTTTTCCGCG
>NZ_JAVBXR010000084.1 GCF_030824455.1 Desulfobulbus sp. | reverse complement strand
ATTATCAATCGTATCAACAATGAGTTTACAGTTGAGAATACAGAAATTGTACGAGGAAGAGATAATTATAATTCTGAATTTTCGAGATTAGATAAAAAAGATATCTCATTAGGTAAAATTGTTGCTAATATTTTTAAGGACAATCTGTTCTATTCTTATGGCCTATTAAACACACAGGGTGAGTTTTCGGAAGAAATTAAAATGAATAAAATATATAGCAAAAATCCTCAACATGACATAGTTCGAATTCAAGAAATAATTAAATCTGCTTCAGATCTAGATATTAGCTCTGCTGATTACGAAGGAAAAATTGCCACATTGAAACGTATCGCTACTGATTCATCTTTTGAGGCAGAACAAATACGAATGAAATTTCTTGGTAACGAGAATGATGAGATCCTTGCTGATAAAACTTTACTGGAAAATACACGTAAAAAAAATGACAACAACATGGTTGGTATCGGAATTGCAGTAGCTTGCAATGTTGTTATCTTTTTGGCCCTGGCGGGTATTCTCGGACGAAACAACAGATCAGTTAATCGACAGCGAGAAGGGCTCAAGGAAGTAAGCCCGTCGACTTAATGATATTTTGCGACCTTCATTTTCTTTAGAGGGTGTAATGTTTTGAGCTCTTCGAAGCACGTAGGCTGGGAAGAGGAACGAACCCCAACAACATCACTTCACTCTCACCATAGCCTCTTTCATCGTTTTCGCACATACCCGCGCCCCAGTCGCGGCCAATCATCCCCACCTCGATATGCCGGTGGATGCTCGAATACGGCCAATCTGCCGCATGGGGAACATGGCCGTGTTCACCGGATTAAAATGGATGCAATCCACATGCTGGCGAAGTCTCCTTCGGCTCGGATGAAGCCCCCTCATACCGGCGTTGCCAAATGCCGCGAGAATCCCTATTTGATGAGCATCCAGCGTCTGGGGCAGTTCGCGTAGCCAGGCGGCAGTGTCCACACCGCATGCAAATGTTCAAACACAATGTTGGGGTTCGTTCCTCACCTCAACCAACCTCGCTACCTCACGCAACCACCGACAGAGCCTGTCCTCCAATTTATCATCACAAAAACAACGCCTTCTCCCGATCAAGCCCCCGCTGTTTTTCGATCGGCAACCTGATGGTAAAGGTTGTCCCTTCGCCGAGAACGGTCCCGAAATCCAAACTGCCCTTATGCTTTCGGGTGACCACATCGTAGGCGATCGCCAACCCCTGCCCGGTCCCCTGGCCGACGGTCTTAGTCGTGAAAAACGGGTCAAAAACCTTTGTTCGAATCTGCTCGGGGATGCCGCAGCCGGTATCGGCAATACTGATGATCACCGAAGCGTCTCGCACCCCGGTCGTGATCGTTATCCGGCAGGGATCGGCATCCCGGTTCCGATTCAATTTTTCGGTGATGGTATGGGCGGCATTAACCAGAAGATTGAGCAGAACCTGACCAATCTCGTTGGCCAGGCCGGTAATTACAGGCAGATCCGGATCCAGATCAAGAATGAGTTCGGCGCAGCATTTCCATTCATTCCGGGCGACAGTTGCCGTCAGTTCGATGAGGTGATTGATGTCGACCTGTTCAAATTCCGTGTTGCCGGGGTGGGTAAATTCCTTCATCGCCTGGACAATCGAGGTGACTCTCGCCATCCCTTCCCGTGACTGCTGCAGGGCAACCGGGATTTCCGCCTCAAGGTAGGGCCAATCCGCATCCTCCAGGGCGGACCGCAGCATTTCCGGGGATACATTTCCGGTTTCAGCTGCCGCGATCAGGGCGGAAAGACTCGTTTGCAGCTGGGAGAACGCCTCTTCGAGAAAGCCGATATTCGAATTAACGAACTGGGACGGCGTATTGATTTCATGAGCGATGCCGGCGGCCAACTGGCCGATGGATTCGAGTTTGCTCGCCTGAAGCAACTGGACGTGCATGTTCTGGAGTTCCGAGATCAGTTTGTATTCGTGGGTGCGATCAAACAAGACAAGAACATATCCGTTGAATTTGCGACTAACATCGCACATCGCCGAACACAGCACCTCAATTTCCAATTGCTGGTGATTCAGGGGAATGCTGCGGTGTTCGGTAACCACGGTCCTGTTCTCATCGAGATTTTCCAGAAATCCCCGCAACCAGGGGAAAATCGCGTCATATCGTTTTCCCTGCAGGGAAGCGTTGACGGCATCGATGAAGTCGATGGAATAAAAACGGTTGTCGGCAATCTGGAGCCATCGGGCGGCCGCCTGATTGATGCGATCAAGAATGCCGTCCGCATCCAGGAGAATTACAGGCTGTGAGATGCTTTCGAACAGGGTGAGATATTTATTTTTTTCATTGGTCATCAAACGGCTGGCCGTTTGCAGTTCCGTCATTCTTTCAGCGTCGCTGCTCGTCGTCCACTCGCTGCATAAGCCCAGTTCAATCCGGTCGAAAAAACGATGGAGGTAATTGGCGGCCCAGTTTTTTTCCTCCGGGCTGAAAGCCCCTTGGTCCAGGAGATCGAGGTAGCTTTGGCGATAATATTTGAACAATCCCATGAACATGGCGATGGAAACGCCGCGCTGCCGATGCCTTTTCGCCTCAAGAATCCCGAAAGCGGCAATGGCGTCATGGGTGTAATCCTCATCGGGGGACAATTCGAGGGTGTCGTGGTTGCGGCCAAGTGCGTCGAGGAGCGGTTTTGACAATCCGTGAATGGAAAGTCGCCACGCTTCGACGAGTGTTGAGGTGTAGGCCGCATACCCCTGCGCGAGCGCATAGTGGAGAATGCTCGCCATCAAGCGGTCCTCATGCTCAGCGATGAGTGTATGGAGTTTTTGGCGCCTATGTTCTCTCATCAGGGAGCCTCCACAATGTTGCTGGTCAAAGGCATGGGGTGAAAGGGAGCGAACCATGGCTGATTATATCACACGCCGCCTTCGATGGTTTATTCAAATCTTGAACAATCCTGTTGCGGTGATCAGCATGCTTCGCTTGATTTAGAAATGGAATAACGCGCCTCCGCCCAGATCCACATCCACATCCGTTTTCCCGCCTGCAACCGTATCGCCAACACACGGCTCATCCACCTCGTCTTTTTTCGCCTTGACACAGTTACATATATAACATATTTTCGTTCATTATGAACGAAAAATGGATACTTTTCTCGTACTCGATTCCCGCCGTCAACGCCAAGGCCCGGATGCGCATCTGGCGACGCATCTCGGCCAGCGGCGCGGCGCCGCTCAAAACCGGCCTGCAGATTCTGCCCAACCGCGATGATCTGCTGGAAAACATCACCTGGCTGATCGGCGAGGTTAACGCTCTGGGAGGCGAGGCCATCGCCATCCAGTGCGCCCGCGTCGAGGGCATGGCCGATCACCAGATTGAGCAGTTGTTTCAAACCCAGATCGCCCCGGAGTTCGCCCAGATTCAGGCGGAAACGCGGGAACTCACGGCTGCCTTGGCCCAGCGGCAAACCGGCGACGACAGCGGCAAGGAACAGGCGGCGGCGCTCCGCAAGCTGCGCAAGCGTTGCGAGGCCCTGCGGGAGCGGGATTTTTTTCCCTCGGGCGCAGCCGCCAAGACCCTGGCCCTGGTGGACGCCGCCGGCGACAAGCTGCGCAACCCGGAGATTGCCGCCGCTCGGCTGATGTTCGACCGCGCCGCCTATCAAAACCGCATCTGGACGACCAGAGCGCATCCGTACATCGACCGGTTGAGCAGTTTCTGGCTGGTGCGCCGTTTTATCGACCCGCAGGCCGTCCTCCGTTTTCTTCAGCCCGACGAGGCGCCGGCGGCCGACGAAATCCCCTTTGACCTCCGCGGCGCGGAATTTTCCCACCAGGGCGAGTTGATCACCTTTGAGGTCATGGCGCGCGGCTTCGGCCTGCTTGATTCCCCGGTGGCCAAAATCGGCGAACTGATCAAATGCATCGACGTGCAGGAGGGCGCGCTTCCAGACGACGCCGCCCTGCTCAAAACCCTGCTTGACGGCCTGATCGCCCTGTCTGACGACGACCACCAACTGCTGGAGCGGGCGTTGCTGCTCTTTGACGCCCTCCATGCCGGCTTTGCACAACCCCTCCAAGGTGAACCGCAATGAGCGCCACAGTCGTGCATCCAACCACAACCGGGGGCGGCCTGTTCCGCACCCTCTGCTCCATCGGCTTCCTCGCCCGCTTTTCCTACGCCCTGGCGCGCAATCCGGTGCTGCCGCTCTTTGCCGCAGCCCTGGGCGCCGGGCCGGAAGGCATTGGTTTGGCAGTGGGCGTGTCCACGGTGACCGGCATTCTGTTCAAGATGCCCTCCGGGGCGGTCTCCGACGTCATCGGCCGCCGCCGGACCATGCTCGTCGGCCTGGCGGTCTTTGGTTTGGCGCCCTTTGCCTACCTGTTCATCACCCACTACGCGACCCTGGTTGCGGTGCGCTTTTTCCATGGCTTGGCCACCGCCGTCTACGGCCCGGTGGCCATGGCGGTGGTGGCCGACGTGGCCGGCAACCGCAAGGGCGAGATGCTCAGCTGGTTTTCTTCGGTGTGCATCGCCGGCACGCTCCTGGGCGCGCCCATTGGCGGATACGTGCTTTTCCTGCTTGGCGCCGGGGCAGCAGGGAATTTGAACGAATTCCGCGCCGTGTTCCTGCTCAGCGCCCTCACCGGCGCCGCCGCCCTGATCCTTGGCCTCGTCACCCTGCGCAACGGCGACCAACCTGTCAAGGGCAAGGGGCTTGCCGAACGGTTGCATCTTTTTGTCCGCGGCATCCGCGAGGTGGCGGCGGACCGCCGGGTGCTGGCGACTTCGGCCATGGAAGGGATTCAGAACATCAGCATGGGCGCGTTGGAGGCCTTTCTCCCGGTCTATGCGGTTTCCGTGGCCGGGCTCAACGTCTTCCAGGCCGGCATGCTCTGGGGCGTGCAGATTGTGGTCACCTTGATCGCCAAGCCGCTGATGGGCAAGGTTTCGGACCGCTGGGGCCGGCGGCCGCTGATTGTGACCGGCATGCTGCTCTGCGCCGTGCCCTTTGCCCTTATCCCCCACCTGACCGACTTTGCGTCCTTGATGCTCGCCGGCATGGTCTTCGGCCTGGGCGAGGCCTTTGTCACCTCGTCCTCGGCGGCGATGGTGGCGGATTATTGCAAGGCCCAGCATTACGGGGCCGCCATGGGCGTCTTTGGCACAATATTCGATGTGGGCCACGCCTCAGGCCCAATCGTCACCGGCCTGCTGGTGGCCGCGCTGGGCTACGGCCCGGCCTTTGCCCTGGTCGCCGCCCTGCTGATCGGTTCTATCCCCATGTTTCTGTGGATCGTCCGCGAGGAACCGCAACCCAACCCCCTATAACTTCAACCCGAACCAACACAACGCTCATCAACCCCATCAAGGAGAACGACCATGCCTGAATTGAACGTCCATATCCAATCAAGCCTCAACCGCACCGGCAAGGAATACCGCGAGGTCCACCAGTGGATCGACAATCCGGAAACCAAGTACGAGCGCCACGATTTTTCCAAGGTGTTGGAGAACGCCAAGATGTTCACCGAACAATATGGCGAAGAGGCGGCCAAGGAATACGTCCTCCACCTGGTCGAGGACTTGCGCTGCCGCTTCACTAAGGTGCTGGGCGAACATCAAAACCTGACCGCCGATTGTCTCAAGTATTTTGGCGCCTGAGCGGAACACCCACGGAGGCTTGCCTGATGCAAGTCTCCCTAACCCTGAACCAGGCGGACGTATGGAACACCAGGTTTCCTTTCGCGAGGCATTCAAGGTCTGGACCCGGATTGGGCTGCTGAGCTTCGGCGGCCCGGCCGGGCAGATTGCCCTGATGCACCGGATGCTGGTTGAGGAGCGCAAGTGGATTGGCAACGACCGTTTCCTCCACGCCCTCAACTACTGCCACCTCCTGCCCGGACCAGAGGCCCAGCAACTGGCGGTCTACATCGGCTGGCTGCTGCACGGAACCAAGGGCGGTCTGGCCGCAGGCCTGCTGTTTGTCGTCCCCGGCATGCTGACCATCCTGGCCCTGTCCGTCCTCTACGCCGGATTCCACCAGACGGCGGCGGTGCAGGCCTTCTTTTATGGTCTGAAACCGGCGGTGCTGGCCATCGTGGTCGCGGCGGTGTTCCGCATCGCCGCCAAGGCCCTGAAGACGCCCTATCTGATGGGCCTGGCCGGCCTGGCCTTCATCGCCATGTTCTTCTATCAGGCCCCCTTTCCACTGGTGATCGTTGCCTCGGGAATTCTCGGCTATCTGGGCACGAGCCTTTGCCCGCGTGTCCTGGGCGAGTCCTGCCCCGGATGGATTTGCGGCGGTTCGACCGCAGCGCAGGGGCCGGACGACGAGGGGATCGTCGACATCCTGCTGGCCAAGGACAGCGAGGGCCGTTTCACTCCCACCCTGAAACGTAGCCTCAAGGTGCTGGCCGTCTGGGGGACAATCTGGCTGGGGCCAGTGCTGCTGCTGTTGCTGTTGCTTGGCCCCGAGCATGTGTACACCAAGATTGCGCTCTTCTTCAGCAAGATGGCCACGGTCACCTTTGGCGGAGCCTATGCGGTTTTGGCCTACATGGCCCAGGAGGCTGTAGCCGGTTACGGCTGGCTGCAGCCGGGCGAGATGCTCGACGGCCTGGCCCTGGCGGAAACCACGCCCGGCCCCTTGATCCAGGTGGTGCAGTTCGTCGGCTTTCTTGCCGCCTTCCGCGCCCCCGGCCTGCTCAACCCCTATGCGGCCGGAACGCTGGGTGCCCTGCTGACCGTATGGGTGACCTTTGCCCCCTGCTTTCTCTGGATCTTCCTGGGTGCGCCCTACGTAGAAAAACTACGCCGCAACAAGGTGATGAACGGAGCGCTTTCGGGCATCACCGCCGCCGTGGTCGGGGTGGTGCTCAACCTTTCGATCTGGTTTGGGATCAACGCCCTGTTTACCGACACCGGCGTTCTCCACCTGCTCGGGGCAAAGGTTCCCGCGCCGCAACTGGCGAGCGCCGACTGGTTTGGCCTGGCGCTTGCCGCTCTTGCCTATCTGGCCATGAAATATCTGCGCCTGGGGATGATCATTGTCCTGGCCGCCTGCGCCGCCATAGGCTTTCTATGGAAATTCTTTATATCAGGAGGTGTGTAATGGAAAACAGCATCGCTGCCGCTGATCTGGCGGAGTTAATGGCTTCCGGCAAACCGCTCACTCTGCTCGACGTCAGACGAAGGGAGGATTACGAGGCTTCCCCGGAAATGATGGAGGGAGCGCAATGGAAGGACCCGGCCAAGGTGGACCAATGGCAGGCAACCATCCCGAAGGAACAGGAGGCGATCATCTACTGTGCCCGCGGCGGTTCGGTCAGCCAGGGGGTGCGGCAACAATTGGCGGATGCAGGCATTCAGGCGAGATACGTTGCAGGAGGATTGGAGGCGCTGACCAAGCAAAACCAGCCCTGATCCCCCGCCGCACGGACAAACATTGCTGTCGCGCCCGTGCGGCCTGCTGCTTGCAACCCATTATTTTCACGAAAAAAAACGACGATTTACTCGATTTCTATTTCAAATAGTGAAGCGCGGAAAACGGGACGCTGGAGCGTGGGAACGATCATAATGCCCCGTCGTTGTTGGGCTGGATGGCCCCACGAAACGCACCTATGCGTCGCATGGCAACCAGAGAACGAGAGCTGGCCGGCGACCGTAGCCTGGATGCAGCCTGCGGAATCCGGGGTTTGGAGTGTTCCCGGATTCCGTTGTACGTCATCCAGGCTACGGGCTGGAGTGTGCATCAGGCCTCGTTTGATTGAGAAATGGAATTACACCAGAGCGGCGATGTACTGTTCCATTGCCGTCTCAGAGGTTGCCACGTCCAACGGAACCAGTTCGTCGTTGACGAACACGTTGGTCGAGCTTCTCAAGTTATAGGGGAGAGCCTCCGGCGAATCCGTTCTGTGGACATGCAACGCAAGCTGCTCCTTGAAAATTTCCTGCATTTTTCGGGCTACACCTGTAGCCTTTTGACAACTCACTCAAGCAGGATTGCCGCTGTGGAAAAGCACCATGGTGACCATATTGACCTCCGTTTTGGACGTTACGATTCCGAGTTTTCAGGCCCCGGAATCCCTAAATGACGGCAGACGCAGGCTTCCACCACCTCCTGCGACACGTCGCCGCCTTCAACAACAATTTCTTCTTCCACCATTATGGCCGGAGCCACGGGCAAATCCAACGCAAAATAGGCATCGGTTTGATATTCCGCCTTTGGTTTGGAAACAAAATCGATCTCCAGGTCATACTTGGCGCCCAACCTGGGCGCCATCTCAAGGAAATGGGTTCAGGACTTGCCGTTCGGTTCGTTCAGAAAAAAGCGCACCACCATGTTGATCTCCTCTACAATGTGAACTGAGCATTAAAAAATGTGGCTCTGAATAAAACTCAGCCTGATACGTTGCCCACTCCCCTTGTATCAGCATTTACGCCTGGGTGAGAAGATGGCATTAACTTTTTGTCGCAATGCCAACTCGAACGCGGCTTAACATCAAATTATGCTGAGTTATGTTCATAGCCATTTTAAAAAACGGACAGAGCGCACGCAACACGCGGACGTTCCCGGTTGCCTCCCCACCTGCGATTTGCCTGCACGTCAACAACACGCTGGGCGTGTTTTGGAAGACGACACTGTCTTTCTATAACAAATCACCAGGATTCAGCGAGGGGAATACGTCCCCACTCCTCAGAACAGCCAGGGGGCGCTGAGTTTTCGCGACTGCTCGTATTGCTGGATAGCCCCGGTGTGGAGCAGGGTCATGTCGATGTCGTCAAGGCCGTTCAGCAACCGGTGGCGGCGATGTTCTTCCAGGGCAAAAGGGATTTCGCCTGTCGGGGTGGTGATCAATTGCGCTTCCAGATCAACTGTCAGCGCATAGCCCGGCGTCTGCCGCACCTCGGCAAACAAGCGCTCGATCAGCGCCGCATCCAGGACGACGGCCAGCAGCCCGTTGTTGACCGTGTTGTTCAAAAAGATGTCGGCAAAGCTCGGCGCAATCACCACCCGAACGCCGTAATCAACCAGGGCCCACACCGCGTGTTCGCGGGAGGAGCCGCAGCCGAAGTTCTCGCGTGCCAGCAGAATGGAGGCGGCGCGGTAGCGCTCCTGGTTGAGCGCAAAATCCGGATTGCCCCGCCGTTTGCCGTGATCCATGGAGGGGTCGCCGGGGTCGAGGTAGCGCCAGTCGTCAAACAGATTGGGGCCGAAACCGCTGCGGCGGATCGATTTCAGGTATTGTTTGGGGATGATGGCGTCGGTGTCCACGTTGGCCCGATCAATGGGAACCACTATGCCGCGCGCTTGCGTAAATGGATGCATGTCGTTTCTCCGGCCGGCCAGGGGCCGGCGGTTGTTGTTTCATTCAATGAACAATCATTTCAAAGCCATTGCCGCACATCGACAAAACGACCGGCAATGGCGGCGGCCGCGGCCGTGGCCGGGCTGACCAGATGGGTCCGGCCGCCCTGGCCCTGCCGGCCTTCAAAATTACGGTTTGAGGTGGAGGCGCAGCGCTCGCCCGGCGCCAACCGGTCGGCGTTCATCGCCAGACACATGGAACAGCCCGGATCGCGCCATTCAAAACCAGCCTCGCGAAACACCCGGTGCAACCCTTCGGCCTCGGCCTGCTGTTTGACCAGGCCGGAGCCGGGAACCACCAGGGCTTGGCTGATTGTTGCCGCCACCTTGCGGCCCCGGACTATTGCCGCCGCCGCCCGCAGATCTTCAATCCGGCCGTTGGTGCAGGAGCCGATGAAAACCTTGTCCAGCCCGATCTCCTGGATCGGAGTGCCCGCAGCCAACCCCATATAGCGCAGCGCGGCCCGCATGGACTCGGCCTTGACCGGATTTTCTTCCTGCTCCGGATCAGGCACGGACGCCGTGACCGGAACCGCCGTGTCTGGCGACGTTCCCCAGCTCGCCTGGGGTTCAATTTGGGCAGCGTCCAGCTCGACGGCGTTGTCGAAACGAGCTCCCAGATCGCTGTGCAACTCCCGCCAAGCGGCAATGGCCTGCTCCATCAGCGCGCCCTTGGGGGCAAAGGGGCGGTTCTGCACATAGGCAATGGTTTTGTCGTCCACGGCGATCAAACCGCTGCGCGCCCCGGCCTCGATGGCCATGTTGCAGACCGTCATCCGGCCTTCCATGCTCAATTCGCGGATGGCCTCGCCGGCAAATTCAATCACCTGCCCGGCGCCGCCGGCGGCGCCGATGCGGGCGATCACCGCCAGAATCAGATCCTTGGCGGCAACGCCGGAACCAAGCCTGCCCTCCACGGCGATGCGCATGGAGCGCGATTTGCGCATCACCAGGCACTGGGTGGCCAGCACCTGTTCCACCTCCGACGATCCGACGCCAAAGGCCAGGGCGGCAAAGGCCCCGTGGGTGGAGGTGTGGCTGTCGCCGCAGACCACGGTCATGCCCGGCAGGATCGCGCCCTGCTCCGGACCGATGACGTGCACCACCCCCTGGCGGATGTCGTGCAGCTTGAACTGGGTCAGGCCGAAATGGGCGCAGTTGTCGTCCAGGGTCTGCAGTTGCAGCCGCGACGCCGGGTCCGCCACCGGCAGATGGCGATCAATGGTGGGCACATTGTGATCCGGAACCGCCAGCACGGTTTCCCGCCGCCAGGGTTGTCGTCCGGCCAGGCGCAACCCTTCAAAGGCCTGGGGCGAGGTGACTTCATGGACCAGATGCCGGTCGACGTAGACCAGGTTGGAGCCGTCTTCATTGACGCGCACCACATGCGCGTCCCACAGTTTGTCGTACAATGTCTTTGTCATGGTGTGACCTCCTTGTGAACAGCACGGTAAACCGACAGCGCTAATAACACAAATTCATTCTTTTCATGTTTCCCATTCCATATTAGAATAGCGCAATGGACACCAACACCCTGCAAGCCTTTCTCGCCGTTGCCGACGCCGGTTCGTTTTCACTGGCCGCCGAACAGTTGTTTCTCACCCAGCCTGCGGTCAGCAAGCGGGTTGCCGCCCTGGAAGAGGAACTGGCGGTCAAATTGTTTGAGCGGCTGGGCCGCAGCGTCCTGCTCACCGAAGCCGGCCGCACCCTGCTGCCGAGGGCGCAACGCATTTTTAAGGAGATGGCCGAAAGTCGTCGGTCCATCGCCGATCTCTCCGTCGAGGTCGGCGGCGTGCTGCAACTGGCCACCAGTCATCATGTCGGCCTGCACCGGCTGCCCGCCGTCCTGCGCGACTACAGCCGGCGTTATCCCAAGGTGGCGTTTGATCTCCAGTTCATGGATTCGGAAGCAGGCTGCGCGGCCGTGGCCGCAGGAACCAGGGAACTGGCGGTGGTGACCCTGCCCTGGACGCCGATGAGCAACCTCGTTGTCCAGCCGATATGGGACGACCCCTTGATGGTGACGACGCACTGCGAACATCCCCTGGCCAAGGCGGAGGAGGTGCTGCCGCATCTGCAGCTTTATCCGTTGATTCTGCCGGAAAAGGGCACGGTGACCAGGCGTCTGATCGAGGCGCCCTTTGAGGAGATGGGGTTGCAATTGATGATCGGGGTGGAAACCAACTCGCTGGAAACCATCCGCATGCTGGTTTCGGTGGGGTTGGGGTGGAGCGTGCTGCCGCTGAGCATGCTCCAAGAGGGATTGGTCTGCCGGCCCTTGCCAGACATCCGGTTTTTCCGCGAGCTGGGTCTGGTCACCCGCCGCAACCGCAACCTCTGCCGCGCGGCCCAGGTCTTCTGCGAGATGCTGCCGAGCGCTTAAGCCCGCCTGCGGCGTGGACGGCCCGAAATGGGGGACCTATTCCATTTCCATTTCAAAAGCGAAACGCTCCTGTTTTCATATAAAGGCGAGATCTCTCCCTTCGGTCGAGACGACAAAAACAAGAACGTTGGCCAATGGGTAAAAACAATCGTTTTTCAGGGGTTTCTTTGGGGCTGTCATTCCGACGAGCACAGCGAGGAGAAATCTCGTTGCAACTCGAAATTTCTCGCTTCGTTCGACATGACACACCTTCGTCGACGAGGTTTCGCCCTACGCCTCATGCTTCGCTTGATTTAGAAATGGAATTACCGCCAGACCCCAAAAATCGGCAGCTGGCAGTTGGTGCAACGGCCTTCGTGGAGCGCCAACGGTTGGCTGCTGAAACCGCTGCGGTGAATCAACAGGGTTGAGCAACCCGGACAACGGGTGTCCTCGCCGCCGGGCTCGGCGACATTGCCGGTGTAGACAAAGCGCAGCCCTTCGGCCAGGCCAATCTCCCGCGCCCGGTTCAGGGTCGCAACCGGAGTGGAGGGCCGCTCGAGCATCTTGTAGGTCGGATGAAAACCGCTCACATGCCAGGGGATGTTGACCGAGACGCTGCGGAGAAAACGGGCAATGGCCTGCAGTTCGTCGTCGCGGTCGTTGAGCCCTGGAATCACCAAGGTGGTCACTTCCACCAGCACCCCGAGTTCGTGGAACAGGCGGATGTTGTCCAGCACCGGTTCCAGCCGGGCTTTGCACACCTGCTGATAGAAACCGGCGTCAAAGGATTTGAGGTCGATGTTGATGCCGTCGAGCACCGGCGCCAGATGGCGAGCCGCCTCGGCGGTCATGTAGCCGTTGCTGACGAACACGTTTTTGACGCCCCGCTCCCGGGCCAACACGGCGCAATCAAAGGCGAATTCATAAAAGATGGTGGGTTCGACGTAGGTATAGCTGATGCTGGCGCATCCGGCTTGCTCCGCCTGCGCCACCACCGCCGCCGGGCTGCGGCCGACGCCTGAAATCTGGCCGTGATGCAGGTGGGGATACTGCGAGATCTGGGCGTTTTGGCAGTGTAGGCAGGCAAAATTGCAGCCCACGGTGGCAATCGAAAAGGAACGGCTGCCGGGGAGGAAATGAAACATCGGCTTCTTTTCGATGGGGTCGACGTTTTCCGCCACCAACCGGCCATACACCAGGCTGACCAGACGGCCGCCCTGATTTTCGCGCACCCCGCACCGGCCGCGCCCGCCCGCCGCTATCCGGCAACGGTGATGGCACAGCCCGCAGATCACCTTGCCGCCCTCAGCCTGCGTGTAAAAAAGCGCTTCGTGCATGGCCAATCCCTCCTCTTCCCGTGTTGTCCGCGCCCTGCTCCGGTCGGTTCAGCAATTGATCGAGAGCATGGTTTGCAGGTTGGTTTTCTGGTGGGTCAGTTCCAATTTTTTACGGATGTTCTTGCGATGGATGCTGATGGTTCCTGGCGCAAGGCGCATGATCTCGGCGATTTCCTTGGTCCGCTTGCCCAGTTTCACCAGATTGGCCACCTGAATTTCCGCCGGCGTCAACCGGTTCAGCTTGGTGGAAAAATGATTGGCAAAGGGCGAGGTTAGTTCATTGATGTTCGCCCCCAGAATCTCGACCAGGGTCTGCTGCGGCTCGCTCAAGCCGCTTTTGCGCAACCGGTCCAGCAGGGGTTCCACCAGTTGGCCGGTGTTGGCCAGCACCTGCTCGGCAAGCATCCGCCGGTCCTCTTCCCGCTTGTTCAGCAGCACCTTGAGGGCAATATTGGATTCGTACAGATCGCCGGTCCGTTCCGCCACCCGCAGTTCCAGCTCGGCCTGGGCTCGCTGGAGTTCGGCCTCCGCCTCTTTAAGCCGGGTGACGTCGGTGTGGGCCCCGATAATCCGCAGCGCCCTGCCCTGTTCGTCCCGGGCAACCGCCTGGCCACGCGACAAGATCCACTGCCAGCCGCCGGCCCGGTTGCGCATCCGGAATTCAACCTCGTAGCGGTCGGTTTCTCCGCGCACATGCGCCCCGCGCAGGGCCAGCACCCGCTCCCGGTCGTCGGGGTGGAGCAGATGCTCAAAGGAGCCGTTGCCGTTCAACAACTCGCTCTTGTCCGCATACCCAAGGCTCAGGTGCCAGTTTTCGCCGAGATAGACCTCGCCGGTGACCAGATTGCGGTCCCAGACGCCGTTGGAGGAGGCGTCCAGGGCCAGACGGAATCGATGTTCGCTGGCGACAATCTCCGCCTCCACCTGCCGCCGCCGCTCCATCTCCTCTTCCAATCGCTGATTCTGCAGGGCCAACCGCTGCACCAGGCGCTGTTTTTCCAGACAGCGCCTGACCCTGAACGCCAACTCCTCGATCTCACAGGGTTTGAGGGTGAAATCATCAGCCCCCAGGCGCAGGGCGTCAATGGCGGAACGCATGTCGCCGTAGCCGGTGAGGATGATGACGCTGGTCTGCGGAGACTGGCGTTTCACCTCCTTGAGCACGCCAAAGCCGTCAATGCCGGGCATGACCAGATCGGTGATCACCACGTCAAAGCGCCTTTGGTTAACCGCGTTGACTGTGCTGATTGCGCTGATCGCCTCGGCGCCGTTGGCAACGGCAACAACCGCAAACCCCTCCAACTCCAATTCCCGCACAAAGGAGGTGCGGATCACGGGCTCGTCGTCGACAAAAAGGATGGTGGTGGTCGTCATGGTCGGCGGCTCACGCTTGGGTTTCCGGTCGGGCGACATACCCGGCCCCAATGGGGAGCAGCACCGTGAAGGTCGCGCCCTCGCCCGGCCGACTCGCCACCCGAATCTCTCCCTGATGATTCTTCACAATGCCGTAACAGACCGAAAGCCCCAGGCCGGTGCCTTTGACCTCTGGCTTGGTGGTAAAAAAAGGCTGAAAGATCAATTCCATATTTTCAGGAGTGATGCCGACGCCGTTGTCGCTCACGCTCACCGCAACCCGCCCGCCAACCTCGCCGGTGGCCACGGCAATCACCCCGCCGACAGGAGGACAGGCGTCGGCGGCGTTGGCCAAAAGATTCAAAAAAACCTGTTTGATCTGGTCAGGCACCGCCAGAATGTGGGGCAGTTGATCGGCATAGTTGAGCTCCACCTGAATCCGCTTGCCTTTGAAATCGCTCTTGTGCAAAAGCAGCATGGCGTTGAGCGAGTGATGCACGTCCATCAGGGCCCGGCAGTCAGAGGAGGGCCGGTTGAAGTCCTGCAGATGGCGAATCAACTCCTTGATCCGGTCGCTCTCGTTGATGGCCGCGTCCAGCAGGAGCCGGTCTTCCTCCTCAAGGATGGCCCGCTTTTTCAATCCCTTGAGGATCGAGAGAATCCCCTGCAGGGGGTTGTTGAACTCGTGGGCAATGGAGGCGGAGAGCTTGCCGACGGCCGAGAGTTTTTCGGCGTGCAGCACCTGTTTTTGGGTTTCCTGCAGTTCACGGGTCCGCTGCTCGACCCGCCGCTCCAGCTCGTCGTTCATGGCCTGGAGCTGATCCTGGACCTGCATCAGCTCGGAAATGTCGCGAAAACCGCCCACCACCTTGGTAAAGCAGCCCTCCTGTCGGGCAAAGGGATGCACCGAGGCCACGGCGGGAAAGCGTTCGCCGGATCTGCGCGCCAGGGTCAGGTCAAAGGACTGCATCGCCTGGCCGACACGCAGCCGTTTGATCTGTTCGGCAACCACGGCTCTGGACGCCGGCGGATAGATTAGGGTCACGGATTTGCCGATCACCTCGTCCTGACGCCAGCCAAAGAGTTTTTCCGCCCCGGCGCTGAAGATGTCGATGCGCGCGTCGTCCTCTTCCAGCGAACAAACGATCAGGCCGATGCTGTCCAGGGCCTGATAGATTGAGGCCAGATTCTCGGCCTGTTCCCGCAGCTGGACATTGGCCTCTTCCAACTGACCAGTGCGTTGCTGCACCAGCTCTTCCAGATGATAGCGGTAATGCTCCAACTCGACGCTGGTTTGCCGCGATTCGGTGACGTCCATCATGGCGATGCGGCACAGCGGCTCGCCGGTCGGGTCTTCGAAGGAGGCGCCTTCAAGATAGAGACACCGCTCGCCGCCCTCGCCACCATCGCAGCCCTCGTCGCCAGGGGTTCGGATCTCGCTGGTCGCCTTGTCGAGGCTTGCAAACAACCGCTCTAAGAAGAGCCGCCATCCGTGCCGCGACCCCTCGGCGACAAAATCGCCGAGAGGGCTGTGCAGCAACCGGGACCGATCCACGCCCAGCAGCAGCGCTCCGGCCAGGTTGGTCTCGCGCACGGTGCCGTCCTGGTCCACCGTGCAGTAGCCGATGGGGGCGAAGTCATACAGCTCGTAATATTTCTGCAGCCCGGCCTCAACCTCGGCCCGCGCCAGACGCAACTCCTCGTTCTGGCGCTCCAGTTCCAGGCGGTGCACCTGCAGTTGGTCCTGCAGTCGGTTGGTCTTTTCTTGATTCTGGGGATGAACTGCACCCGATTCAGGCATTCGACGATTCTCCTTGGCCGCACCGTGTGTACGCGTTCACAAGCCGCCGCAAAAGATGGCTGGTCGCAACTCCTCTTGTTACATAATGATACAATGCCGCATCGCTGCGCGCACTAAAAAATCATCATCAAAACAAGGCGTTCCAATCGGAACTATACCCCTCGCGAAAAAGAATGGCTGCATTTTTTACGTTGAGTACCCCCTCAGCGGCGGCGGCAAACGAGGCTTGCAGCCCAAACCCCTTGCCGCGCAAGGCTTTCGCACCAGACGTTACATATGTGCACCAAAGCCGATAAAGCCGATAAAATCTTGCCCCGCTTTTTACCGGCGGCTTCTCGCGCCGCAGCAACCACGCGCCCGGCGATCGCTTGTCAATACGCGCAGGGGCGGTCGACATAGCGGGAATAGAGGTAATTGCCGAACTCGTCGTAGTAGTTGTAGGTGTCGCGGCAGATGCGCTGCGGCGGAGGCGGAGGCGCCGGGGCGCTCATCTGCGACAGGGCCATCACCCCGAGAACGCCGCCGACAATGGCCAGGGGCACAATCCAGTCGTCTCCGTGATCCCTGTGGCCTCCGTGATCATGGCGATCCTGGGAGTGATAGTCGCGTGAGCGCGGCCCGTCGTAGGAGGGCGGCGGCCCGTGGCGGTAATCGTCATATCGTTGGGCCAAACTGAGGGCGGGACACAGCAGCAACACCAGCAACGCTGCGATTGTTTTGCGCATGGCAACACCTCTCTATGGTCAAATTGACGGAAACAAACCTACAATTGATACAATAATTTGCCCCGCTATGATAAGCTAGCCCGGTTCGCACGATTCACTGCGGCCCGCCGGAACCGGCCGCCGCACCCCAACTTTTTGTGGAGCGAGAAACCCCATGCATCTCTTGACCATTCTCTTCAACCTGGCCGTCAGCTGCTGGCTGGGGGGCGCGGCGCTGTTCACCTTTGTCCTCACCCCCAAACTCTTTACCGCCTACTCCCGCGACCTGGCCGGCAACATCGTTGGTCTGCTTTTTCCCGGCTATTTTCGTTGGGGCCTGGCCTGCGGGGCCGTGGCCCTGCTCTGCCAGCTGGTCAACCGGGGCCGCTTTGCGGTGGCCTCGCTGCTGATCATCGTTCTGATGCTGCTGCTCACCGCCACCCAGGCTTTTGTGATCGAACCGCGCGCCGCCGAGTTGAAACAATCAATCGCCTCCTTTGAAACCACCCCCAAGGATGATCCGATCCGGGTGCAATTTCGCAAATTGCACGGTCTGTCCATGGCGGCCAACCTTACGGTCATCGTCGGCGGTCTGGCCCTGGTGATTTTGGCCTCGCTGCCGGCAGGCTCTGCTGCGCAAAAATCGCCGCAGAACCGAACCCTGGAACACGCCTTCAACCAAACCAAGCAGCCGTGACGCTCACCCTGCTCTCCATCTTTGCCTCTTCCTTTATGATCGCCTTTTCCGGGGCCATGGCGCCGGGGCCGCTGATGACTGTGACCATCAGCGAAAGCACACGGCGCGGCGCGATTGCCGGGCCGCTGATGATCCTCGGCCACGGCCTGCTGGAACTGCTGCTGGCGGCGGCCCTATTGTCCGGTTTTGCCGCCGTGCTCGACCGCGACGACGTCTTTGTCGCCATTGCCCTGCTGGGCGGAACCACCCTCTTGTGGATGGGGTGTTCCATGCTGCGCGGGTTGTCCACTTTGCAACCGCCGGGCGCCGCCGAGGCCAGGACCGGCAAAAATCTGGTGCTGGCCGGCATTGCGCTCAGCGTCTGCAACCCCTACTGGCTGATTTGGTGGGCTTCCATTGGCCTCGGGTACATCCTCCACTCGGCCCGCTTCGGCTTGCTTGGCGTCGCGGCCTTTTTTATCGGCCACATCCTTGCCGATCTGTTGTGGTACTCCCTGCTCTCCTTTGGCGTCGCCAAGGGGCGGCGCCTGTTCAGCCCCGTCCTGTACCGCCGGCTGATCGGCGGCTGCGCCGTGTTTCTGCTCTGTTTTTCCGGCTGGTTTTTCTACAGCGGCATTGAAAAAATGATGTAATTTCGAAAGGTTTCAAATCGGAACCTTTCTCCTGGCCGCTTCGACGGCGCCGGCAAAACGCCAAGCGTTCTCCCCTGCGTTCGGAACGACATCGGCCGGGCTTGTGACCGCCTTGCGGCATACACGCCCCCAAAAGGACATCGTGCATGCAAACATTGCTTGCAAACCCAACCGGTTGCAAAGGATAATCCCATTCAGGAAAACCACCCGACCACCGGCATCGGTGCTCGGATCGTCCTTGTGAACAATCCGCAGGATCAGCACCGAGGAGGACACGCCATGCCGCGCCTTTCCCCGCGCAGAACCGTCTTTTTTTTCTGTGCCCGTTGCTGCAACGACGACCATCCGCTTTGCGCCGCCGCCGTTGGAAAATCGTGAAAGCATGGTGCTGCAGTTTCGGTCCTTGGTTGATTTTCTCCAAAAAAGCTTGGCGTGACCATCGAATTTGTCTTTTCTGAAGGCCGGGGCGGACCGGAACAAGCTCGCCGCCTGGGGCGAACCCGTCCGCCACGGAGCGGTTGCCGCCTCGGATCACGACGACGAAACGGTTCGGATGCAGGATGTATACAGGAAATCTTGAGCTGCCAATCAGCAACAGGGAATAAATGAATCGCGCCTTTTGGAAAATGCACGGAGACCGCATTGCTGTTCTCCTGGCGGCCGTGGCCTGCGCCTTGGGCATCGGCCTGTTGCTCCATCACAACAAAACGTTCAAGGAAAAAAGCCGTTTTTCCGAACACGAGGCAATCCTGGACACCGCCTACCGCGCCAGCATCCAATCCTATCGGCTGGCCATGGAAAGTTTTTTCTACAACGCCCTCAACACGCCAGAGACGCTCGATCTGTTTGCGCAAGGGGCCGACAACCAGGGCGCGGCGCGCGATCTGGCCCGAGACAGGCTCTACCGCCATCTGTTTGCCGCCTATGAATCCATGAAGCGGCAGAACTTGCTGCAACTCCAATTTCATCTGGCCGACGGGACCAGCTTTCTGCGCTTTCATCAGCCCGACCGCTACGGCGACCCTTTGTTCGAGGCCCGGCCCAGCGTCCGTCTCTGCAACACCGAAAGGAGAGTTGTCCAGGGCATGGAGATAGGCAAAATCCGTTCAGGATTCCGCTACGTCTTCCCCCTGGCGCGCGACGGCCGCCATCTGGGCAGCGTCGAGGTGAGCGTGACCGCCAAATCGATCATCGACGCCCTCAAAGAACTCGGACCGGAACGGGAATACGCCTACGTGCTCAGCAAAAAACTGCTGGACCAGTTCCTGCTGCCTGATCAACGCTGGCTGTACAGCCCCGCCGCAATCCACGACGAATACCTGGAGGA
>NZ_JAVBXR010000009.1 GCF_030824455.1 Desulfobulbus sp. | reverse complement strand
AAAACCCCTTGATTTTAATTGCACTAGATATATTATTATCGGTCTCGATATTAGTTTTATATTTTGGAATAGAATTAAAATAGTTTGATAGTATATTGGCTTTTTCTGCATCAAGATTTCGCAATTTTTCGATTACATTCATTGCTTCCTTCGTATTACCTGACAAAAAATAAGACAATCCGAGATTGTACAAGATTTCGGTATCGTCTGGGCTAATTTTTAAGGATTTTTGATAGGCCTCTGCAGCATCAGGATAACGTTTGAGTTTGTTGTAGGTGCGTCCAAGCGCGTGCCAGATATTGGCATTATCTGGGTTGATTTTTAATGATTTCTGATAGTACTCTACAGCGTCAAGATAACGCTCAAGCTGGTAGTAAGCAATGCCGATGCTGCCCCATGCGCTTGCATTATTGGGTTCCTTTTCCGCCCACTTCAGGCTCCAGTCTAGCACCCCTTGCCAATCTTTTTATTCCGCAAGAGCTAAAGCCCACTCCTTCCATTCCGATTGTGTATAAATTGGAGTTACCTTGTCTGCATCCTGGTCCGGAGAAAGAGCAAAGATTGGTACGGGGAGAAATAACAAGACAAGAATTGCGAATATTAGCTTCAGATCTGATGGTAATGTCATAGACGGCCTCTCTTTGAGCATTCAACAAGATTTAAAACTACATTAAATCGGTATATTATACAGAATCTTTTTGAAACTTGGAAGCATCGGATTTGATACATCTTATGTGTTTTTATGTTTTATCAATATGCAAGCAGCTTTCCATGCGTTATTTTCAAGTTCTTCACATAATTCAGTCACATGAAGAGTGGCAATGTAATCGCTGCCAAGAAAAAATTTGCATTTTTTTAAAACATTTTTGATTCTGTCGTTGACCTTTTCTGTCGCTGTCTTGAAACACCCGGTCGTAGCTGATTCGTAGAAAGCGAAAACACCAAATTGTATTGATGATTTATGGCTATTTATCTTTAAAAATTTACCAATTCTCTTGATATCTTTCTCGTATTGGCCTGTCGAGTAAATTTGATTCTTCAACTCGATTATTGCTCTAGGGGTATTTTTTCCCCACCACAATAGAATGTCAACTTTACCTTTTTCTCTTATATCTCCAGGTAGGCGTCCTTTTCCTTTGGCACCAGCATCTACGAGGGCAGTGGTAGAGCCATTTTCTAAGGTAATATACTTTGCACCATCTAACTCAGAAATACATTTTGCCACGGTAGACGTAATAAAATATTCCGGAGCTTGCCATAACCAAAATCCACCAGACCACTTCTCGTAACTACGTTGTGCTTCGATGAAACCATCAAGTATTGCATCAATTATGGTTGGGATCGCGATTTGCCTGGGCATCATAATTCCTGCCATTATCTAGGGATTATGGACTTCTGAGTGGGTTTTCGGGGGCAGCATATCGAATTATCAATTGATTGTACGCCATCGCCACCCCGGAATTCCACCCTCCCCCTCGAACGTGGTCCGCGAGAGGGCGGAACGAACAGCCGTTATCGGTCGCGCCAGGAGGCGATGAAGATCGAGCCGAAGCCCAGGGCGAGCATCAGGTGAAAGATGAAAAAGCTGTAGTCCTTGACCTGCACGCTCATGAGCAGGGCGGCGGAGAACATCAGGGTCAGGAGGCCTTCCAGGATGAGGGTGTTGCTGATCGGGTTCTTCTGGGCGCTGTCCATCCGCTGACGGATGCGGCCGACGATGTTGTATTTGGGCGTGCGCACAAACGACGACTTGACGCCAAGATAGCCTTCGATCACCGCCAGCGAGTTGTGCAGGCTCAGTCCCATGGACATGGTCAGCAGCAGGGGAAAATAGAAGATCAGGGCCAGCACCTGCTTCCAGGACAGGGGCCGGGGCAGAAGGTTGATGTTGGCGTAAAAATAGACCGTGGCCACGCCGATCAGGCCGAGCAGCGACAGGCCGAGAAAGCGGGTGTCAATGGCTAGGTTGTCGAGAAAGGGCAGCAGGGCAACGCTGGTGAGGGCAATCATCAGCACGGCGACAAAGATCGAACTGTTGAACAGATGCGCCACAGCGTGCAGTTTGGTGGTGAAGTTGAGATCGCTTTTTAAAATCATCGGCGTCAGGCGGCGGGCGTTTTCGGCTCCACCCTTCATCCAGCGGAACTGCTGCGACTTGATGCCGTTCATCTCCACCGGCAGTTCGGCCGGGGCCTCGACGTTCTCCAGGTAGACAATTTCCCAGTGCTTGAGCTGCGCCCGGTAGCTCAGGTCCAGATCCTCGGTGAGCGTGTCGGCCTTCCAGCCGCCGGCGTCGTCGATGGTCCGTTTGCGCCAGATGCCGGCCGTGCCGTTGAACTGGAGGAAGTGATGGCCGGCCTTGCGCCCCATCTGTTCGATGGTGAAATGGACGTTGAGTTGCAGGGCCTGCAATTTGGTGAACAGGGAGTAGTCGTCGTTGAGGTGGGTCCAACGGGTCTGGACCACGCCGACCTTTTCGTCTTGAAAGTAGGGGACCGTGTTGTGCAGGAACTGCGGGTTGGGCAGGAAGTCGGCGTCAAAAACGGCAATGAACTCGCCCTTGGCCTGCTGCAAACCCTCGGCCAGGGCCCCGGCCTTGTAGCCGGTGCGGTCGGTGCGGTGGATGACCCGGACGTCGAATCCCTGGTTGCGGTAAAACGCAGCTTTTTGCTCGCACAGTTGGGTGGTTGCATCGGTGGAGTCGTCGAGGATCTGCACCTCGAACCGGTCGCGGGGATACTCCATGGCCACGATGTTGTCGATCAGCCGTTCCGCCACATAGGGTTCGTTATAGAGCGGCAGCTGGATGGTGACCTGGGGCAAGGCGTCCGGGGCCAGCGGTTGGGGCGGGGCGGTCTTTTTCTTGCCGAGATAGTGGAACAGCAGGTTGAGCTGGAGGAAATTGTAGATCAGGATAAGCGCAAGAAAAAATACATACAATCCAAACAGTAAATACATCGAAGGAGCGTTCCTTGAGTTGAAAACAGCGGATAAAAGGGGGAAGCCGATCCCGCAGACGTCGGGATCGCGCAAACAGAGATGGGTGAGGGCGTGCAGCCCCCTTCGCCGCGACATTTGCCGGGTTTCAACCAGGGGCGCTTGAGCCAAGTCGCCGTTGCCGTCAGTTTCCCCCTTGATAACACAGCGTCTCGCAAGATCAAATTCGCAATCTTACCGAAGAGGACCCCGCCTGTCAATCTTTCCCGGCCGCCAAAACGGGGAGGCGGGAGGCGGGACCTGATCGTCAGGGCGGGACGCGTGGGCTGAGGATGTTTTTACGGAGTGCGCCGAGACCTGGCTTCGTCGGTCAGGTCGTCGAGGTAGCGTTCGCCGGCGTAGAGATCGTTGCGCAACCGATCGTAGCGCCGGTCCAATTCGCGCAGGTCGTAGCGGAGCTGACGCCGGCTGTCGTCGGAGAGGTCTTTGGCGCGCAAGCGGCGCTCGGTGTCGGTGATCTGGTTTTCCACCGTGTCCAACTCCCGTTTGATCAGGTAGATCTCGTAGGCGGAGCGGTTGTAGTGGTCAAAGACGGCGTCAATCTCGGGCGGGCAGACGTGCTGATACCTGCGGCCCTCAAGGCCGGTGGCAAAGGCGTTGTCCAGGCGGCAGTATTCGCGCAGCCCTTGGGTGTGGCCGGCCAAATACTGTCTGCTGTCGACGGGCGCGCCGTATTCGGCGCAGGCGCGCGCATGCTGTTCCAGGCGGCTGGTCCGTTCCCCGGCCTCGCCGTCGTCCATGCCGATGCCGTACCAGTCGCCTTGTTGGCACTGTTCGCGGCTCAGGGTGGCGCATCCGGCCAGCAAAACGCTCAGCAGTATAACCCCAGCAATTTTCACGGTTTGCCTCCTCTGTTGTGTTCGCGCCTTTGACGGCAAAGCTGCTTCCGCGCCGTTTACGCCGTTTACGTTGTTTACGCCGTTTATGGCTTGGGCCGGCTCTCTTTGAGCAGATGTCTGAATTTTCCCGGCAGTTCCAGGGTAAACTCCATCGGCAGGCCGCTGGTCGGGTGGGTAAAGGCCAGGTAATACGACTGCAGGGCCATGCGCTTGATCGGGTCGGTCTTGGCCCCGTATTTCTTGTCGCCGGTCACCGGATGGCCCTGGTCGGCCAGATGGACCCGGATTTGGTTCTTGCGTCCGGTGATCAGAGTGACGTCGAGCAGGGCGTAATCGCCGGCGGTCTGCACCACTTGGTAGCTGGTCTCGGCGTACTTGCCCTCGCCGTTGTCATATTTGACCGAATAGACCCGGTGAATTTTCGATTCGCACAGATAGCTGCTGATCGTGCCGCTCTGCTGCTGCGGGGTTCCCTCGACAATGGCCCGATATTTTTTGCGCGCGTCCTGCCAGGAGCCCTGCAGGGCGTGCTTGGCCTCTTCGGTTTTGGCAAAGACCAGCAGGCCCGAGGTGCCCTGGTCCAACCGGTGGACGATGAAGACCCGCTGCTTGCCCTCGGGCCGTTCACCCAGGCAGGCGGTCAGTTTGTAGTAGGCGGTTTTTTGTTTTTCGGTTTCCGAGGCAATGGTCAGCAAACCCGGCGGTTTGTCGATGACCAGAATGTCCTCGTCTTCATAGAGGATGTCGATGCCGGCGCAGGGCGGGTACTTGACGCCGCTCTCTTTTTCCGAGGCAACGATCAGCACGTCGCCGGGGTTGAGCGCCTGCTCAAGACGGGTCACCGGCGTCTCGCCCACGCTCACCGCCCGGTATTTGAGCAGTTGTTTGACCTTGGTCCTCGAGTAGCCGGCCTTCAGCAGCGCTGCCAGCGCCGTGGTTGCTTCGTGTATCAGTGTTTTCTTCATGGAATTCCCCGGCGGGGTCGGATCGCGGGGCGATGCCGCCGTCGCCGTCAAGAGGGTTATGGAAGGGGGGGGCGTGTACAACCGGCGTTTGCACGCAGCGTCAAAGGCCCTCTGGGCTCAGTCGTCAAGCACCGAGCGCACGCAGCGGGCCAGATCGGCCATGACCACCGGTTTGTGGAGAAAGCCTTCGATGCCAATCGCTTTGGACTTGCCGCTGTCCAGTTGCTCGCTGAAGCCGGTGCAGATGATCACCTTGACGTCCGGCCGGATTTTTTTAATTTCCCGGTACAACTGCAGGCCGGTCATCTGCGGCATGGTCAGGTCGGCAATCAGCAGATCGATCCGGTCGGCCAGATTGCGGAAGGCCTCCAGCGCATCGTAGCTGCTGATGCGCGCCGTCACCTTGTAGCCCAGACGCTCTAGCATGCTGGTGGTCACATCGGCAATCGATTTCTCGTCGTCAACTAAAAGGATGTGCTCCGTTCCCCGGGGCAGGGGTTCCAGGCTGTTGACGGCTGACGGGGTCTGGTCGCCGGCCAGTTCCACCACCGGAAAGTAGAGGGTGAACACCGTGCCTTGGCCCGGTTCGCTGGTCACCCGGATCTCGCCGCCGTAGCCGCGCAGGATGCCGAGCACCACCGCCAGGCCCAATCCCGTGCCCTTGCCGCGCGCCTTGGTGGTGAAATAGGGGTCGAAGATTTTGGCCTGGGTGGCCTGGTCCATGCCGTGGCCGCTGTCCTCAATGGTCAGTTGCTGGTACAGGCCGGGGGAAATCGAAAAATGGTCGAATTCGCCCAGACCGAGGGTGACGGTCTCCAGCCGGATGCCCAGGCGGCCGCCCTTTTCCTCCATGGCGTGGAAGGCGTTGGTGATCAGGTTCATCAGTACCTGGTGCAATTGGGTGGAATCGGCCATCACCCGGGGGCAGTGATCGGGCAGCAGACAGTCGATTTCAATGGTGGCCGGCAGGGTGGGGCGGACCAGCTGCACCACCTCGCGAACCACTGCGGCAATCGAAACCGGTTGAATCTCTTGGTCGACCTGGCGGCTGAAGGTCAGGATCTGTTTGACCAGGTCGCGGGCGCGGCGGGAGGCGTCGATAATGCCCCGGCAGTGTTCGCCGACGCCGCTGTTGCCGGGGTTTTCGACCAGCATCAGCTCGGCCCGGCCCATGATTGGCGCCAGGATGTTGTTGAAGTCGTGGGCAATGCCGCCGGCCAGGCTGCCGATGGCTTCGAGTTTCTGGGTCTGTTGCAGTTGCTTTTCAAAGATCTTGATTTCTTTTTTCAGTTTGACCTGTTCGGTGATGTCGATCACGGTCACAAAGATTTTGCGCCAGGTCTGCTCAAAACCGGCGGCAACCACCGCCCGGCGTTCAACGGTGAGCAGGTCGCCGTTTAAGGCTTTGTTTTCCAGTATTATTTGCGAGCATCCCCCTTTGAGGAGATCGAGCAGGGCGGTTTTGAAATATCCGAGTTGGTCCTCGGGCCAGACCATGGTCAACAGGGTCAGGTCCGAAGGTTTCGTGGCCCCGTAAAGGCGCAAGGCGGCGCGATTGGCGTCGAGAACCCGGGCCATGGCGGCGCATCGGTCCAGGCTTTCCGGATTCTGCTCGAAATAGGCGCCCACATCGGTGACGCCTTGTTGATCCAGTTGATCGATCAAGTTTTTGACCGCGCTCAGATCCTCTTCCAGCAGCGGAATGGGCGAATGCTCAAAGAGCAGGCGGTATCTGGCCTCGGTTTCGGCCAGGGCCTTTGATTTGTTGGAGATGATCGTTTTTTTGCGCTGATTGAGGATGATCAGCACCAGGAGCAACAGGCCTGCCGCGATCAGGCCGGACACGGTGAGCAGACGCGAGAAGTCGGCGCAGAGCAGGGAGGCCATCCCATTGGGGGCGGGGGAGGTTGCGGGCGGCATTGGCGGAATCATCGCGAAAAGGGAGGGGAGACGTCAGGCGGCATGTTCTATCTTAGGGAGAAAGGTTCAACCTTGTCAAAAGGAAAATCCTTGCCGAACCGGCCGACTCGGGGCGTTCCGGCAAGGGCGGCCTGCCCCGCGACCGTGCTGGAAGGTGTTGACAGACAACAGTTGATGTGCGAAGACGATCAGCATTTGGGGCAATGATTGAACACGCAAGGAGCGGGGCATGCAGGCGGCGGACGCAGGAAAATGGCAGTTCTGGATTGATCGCGGCGGCACCTTTACCGATGTGGTCGCCAGGGCGCCGGACGGACGGCTGGTCACCTGCAAACTGCTCTCGGACAATCCCGAGCGCTATCCAGACGCCGCCCTGCACGGCATCCGGACCTTCCTGGGGCTGGCCGCCGATGCGCCGCTGCCGGTCGAGCGCATCGCCAGCGTGAAGATGGGCACCACCGTGGCCACCAACGCCCTGCTGGAACGCAAGGGCGAGCCGACCCTGCTGGTTATAACCAGAGGATTTGGCGACGGCCTGCGGATTGGCGCCCAGAACCGCCCGCAGCTCTTTGCCCGCCATATCGTCCTGCCGGAGATGCTGTACGCCCGGGTGGTCGAGGTCGAGGAACGGGTCGACGCCCAGGGGCAGGTGGTGGTTGCGCTCAACGAGGCGCAAACGATCCGCGATCTCCAGGCCGCCTATGATCAGGGATTGCGCTCGGCGGCCATTGTCCTGATGCATGGGTATCGGTTTCATCGCCACGAGGAGCGGTTGGCGGCGTTGGCCAGGGAGATCGGCTTCACCCAGATCTCGGTCAGCCATCGGATCAGCCCGCTGATCAAACTGATCGCCCGGGGCGACACCACCGTGGTCGACGCCTACCTTTCGCCGATTCTCCGCCGCTACGTCGACCGGGTGGCCGGGCAACTGGCGACCGGCTCCTCGGCTAGAACCCGGCTGATGTTCATGCAGTCCAACGGCGGGCTGATTGACGCCGCCTTGTTTCGTGGCAAGGACGCGGTGCTTTCCGGCCCGGCCGGCGGCGTGGTCGGCATGGCGCGCACTGCGGCCATGGGCGGTTTCACCCGCTTGATCGGTTTTGACATGGGCGGCACTTCCACCGACGTCACCCATTTTGCCGGCGAGTATGAGCGCAGCTTCGAGACCCTGGTGGCCGGGGTGCGGATGCGGGCGCCGATGATGCACATCCACACCGTGGCGGCCGGCGGCGGGTCGATCCTCCATTTCGACGCTGGACGCTTTCGGGTGGGGCCGGATTCCGCCGGCGCCAATCCCGGCCCGGCCTGCTACCGCCGGTCCGGCCCCCTGACCGTGACCGACTGCAATGTCCTGCTGGGCCGCATCCAGCCGGATTATTTTCCGCCGGTGTTCGGGCCCCAGGGCGATCAACCGCTGGACGCGGAGGTTGTCCGCCGCAAATTCGCCGCCCTGGCAGCAGAGATCGCCGAGATTGGGAAGGCGGCAGGAACGCCTGCGCCCTTGCCCGAGGCCGTGGCCGAGGGGTTCTTGCGGATTGCGGTGGAGAACATGGCCAACGCCGTCAAGAAGATTTCAGTGCAGCGCGGCTACGACGTCACCGGGTACACCCTGCAATGCTTCGGCGGGGCAGGTGGCCAGCACGCCTGTCGGGTGGCCGACGCCCTGGGCATGGAGCGGATTTTTCTCCATCCCCTGGCCGGGGTGCTCTCGGCCTACGGCATGGGGCTGGCCGACGTCCGGGCGCTGCGCGAAATCCAGATCGAGCTGCCTTTGGCCGAAGCCGATCTTCCGGCGCGCCTTGCCGCCGCCGCCGAGCCGCTGATTGACGAGGCCCGCGCCGAGGTGCGCAATCAGGGCGTGGGTGAAGATCAGATCAAAACCCGGTGCACCGCGCATCTGCGCTACGGCGGCGCCGACACTGCCCTGGAGGTGGCTCTGGACGCGCCCGAATCGATGCGTCAGGCCTTTGAGGCCGCCCATCGTCAGCGGTTTGGCTTTGTCGCCCCGGACCGCGGCGTGATGGTTGAGGCCCTGGTGATCGAAGCCGTGGGCGGCGGCGAGGAGTTGATCGAGCCCGAGCACCCGCTAACCGACAGGGCGCCGCAGGCCGCAGGTTCCATTGCCCTGTGGTGTGACGGCGGCTGGCGGGACGCGCCGCTTTACCTTCGGGAAGACCTGGAGCCGGGGCAGCGTCTCCACGGTCCGGCCCTGATCATCGAGCCCATTGGCAGCGTGGTGCTGGAGCCGGGCTGGCGGGCCACGGTCAACAGCCGCAACCATCTGATCCTGGAGCGCCATGTGGAGCGCCCCCACCAGGAAACCGTCGGAACCGCCGTTGATCCGGTCATGCTTGAGGTCTTTGCCAACCTCTTCATGTCGATTGCCGAGCAGATGGGGGTGACCCTGGCCAACACCGCCCACTCGGTCAACATCAAGGAACGCTGCGATTTTTCCTGCGCCCTGTTCGACGCCCAGGGCAACCTGGTGGCCAACGCCCCCCACGTGCCGGTACATCTCGGGTCCATGGGCGAGTCGGTGCGGGCGGTTCTTCGCGACAACCAGGGCCGGATGCGGCACGGCGACGTCTACATGCAGAACGCGCCCTACAACGGCGGCACCCACCTGCCGGACGTGACCGTGATCACCCCCTGCTGGAACGAGGCGGGGAGCGAGATTCTGTTTTTTGTCGGCTCGCGCGGCCACCACGCCGACATCGGCGGCCGGACCCCTGGTTCGTCGCCGCCCGATTCCCGCCGGATCGAGGAAGAGGGCGTGGTGATCGACAACTGGCTGTTGGCGGCGCAGGGCGTGTTTCGCGAGGCCGCAACCAGAGAGCTGCTGCTTTCCGGCCCTTATCCCTGTCGCAAGGTCGAGCAGAACCTGGCCGATCTCACCGCCCAGATGGCGGCCAACGAAACCGGTCGACGCGAACTGGCGCGCATGGTCGAGCATTTCGGACTGGACACGGTGCGCGCCTACATGGGCCATGTCCAGGACAATGCCGAGGCCTCGGTGCGGCAGGCGCTGGCGGCGCTGCAAAACGGCGCCTTTACCTACCCCATGGACGACGGCAGCCGCATCCAGGTGCGGATTTCCGTTGACCGCAAATCCCGTGGGGCGGTGATCGATTTCACCGGCACCTCGCCCCAGCACCCGGGCAACCGCAACGCCCCCCGGTCGGTCTGCCGGGCGGCGGTGCTCTATGTCTTCCGCACCCTGGTCGAGGATGATCTGCCCTTGAACGAAGGCTGCCTCAAGCCGCTGACGATCATCATTCCCGAGGGTTCAATGATCAACCCCCAGTACCCGGCGGCGGTGATTGCCGGCAACACCGAGGTCTCGCAGGCGATCACCGACTGCCTCTACGGCGCGCTCGGCCTGCTTGCCGCCTCCCAGGGCACCATGAACAACCTGCTCTACGGCAACGCCTGCCATCAGAACTACGAAACCATCTGCGGCGGCGTCGGCGCAGGGCCGGATTTTGATGGCGCCAGCGCGGTCCACAGCCACATGACCAACACTCGCATGACCGATCCCGAGGTGCTGGAACTGCGATTTCCGGTGCGGGTGGAGGAGTTTGCCGTTCGTCGCGGCTCCGGCGGCAAGGGGCGGTTCCGGGGCGGCAACGGCGTGGTCCGCCGACTGCGCTTCCTCGAATCCATGACCGCCACCATCCTTTCGTCCAACCGGGTGACCGCACCCTACGGGCTGGACGGCGGCGGGCCGGGGCTGCGCGGCCGCAACACCCTGCTGCGGCAGGACGGAAACATCATCGAGCTGCAGGGCAACGACGAGGCCGCAGTCCAGCAGGGCGATCAGATCCGCATCGAAACCCCGGGCGGCGGCGGCTTTGGTTCTGCCTCCTAAGATCCGCAACCCAGGCCCAGCCATGCCCCTCGCTCCCCGCACGCTTCCTTTTCATTACGGCTGGCTGATTGTCGCCGCCGGTTCGCTGGGCATTTTCGCCTGCATCGGTCTGGCCCGGTTTGCCCTTGGCATGCTGCTGCCGGCCATGGGGCAGGATCTGCACCTCAGCTACGCCCAGATGGGAACCATCTCCACCTCGAATTTTCTCGGCTATCTGGCGGGGATACTGGCCGCCTCGCATCTGGTGCGGCGGTTCGGGGCACGGGCGCTGACGGCGGCGGCCCTGCTGCTCTCCGGGCTTTCGATGGTGGGGATCGGCTGCGTCAGCAGCCTGTACAGCATTGTGGTTCTCTACATCCTCACCGGGGTGGGCAGCGCCCTGGCCAATATCCCGATCATGGCTATGCTGTCCACGTGGTTTTCAAGCAAACTCCGGGGCAAGGCGGCGGGCTTGGTGGTCAGCGGCAACGGCGCGGCGATTGTTTTTTCCGGCCTGGCCGTGCCCTGGATGAACAGCCTCAGCGTCTACAACTGGCGGCTCAGTTGGGTGGCGCTCGGCGCGTTGGTCGTGCTGATTGCGTTTGTCTGTCTGCTGACGCTACGCAACCGGCCCCAGGATCTGGGGTTGTTTGCCGCCGGCCAGGAACCGCAGGCGGCCGGAGGTCAGCCTCATCAACTCAACCGCGAGCGTTCTGTCCCGCTCCGGCTGATTCTCCACCTGGGCGCGCTGTATTTCGTTTTTGGCTTCACCTTTGTTGCCTACGCCACCTTCATCGTCACCACCATGGTCCAGCAGTATGGATTCAGCCAGCAGACGGCGGGTTCTTTCTGGTCCTGGGTCGGCTTTTTCAGCCTCTTTTCCGGCCCGCTGTTTGGCGCGCTCGCCGACCGGGTCAGCCGCCGCTTTGCCCTGGCAACGGTGTTCGCCATTCAGACCCTGGCCTATCTGCTGGTCGGGCTCCAGTTGTCCGTGCCCTTCCTCTATCTCTCCATCGGCTGCTTCGGCATCGTCGCCTGGTCGATTCCCTCGATCATGGCCGCGCTTGCCGGCGACTATGCCGGGCCGGACAAGACCTTTGCCCTGTTCAGCGCCGTCACCTTCATCTTTGCCGTTGGTCAGGTGGCCGGGCCGTTTCTTGCCGGTCTGGTCGCTGAGCACACGGGCGATTTTTCAGGCAGTTATTTGCTGGCTGCGGCCCTGACCGCCATGGCTGCGGCGTTGGCACTGCTGCTGCCGAAACCGATTGGTCCGCATCGGCAATAGGCGCGTCGAGGACGCGGAATGTGGCCAGAACTTCTGCCAAGTCGTCCAAAAGCGGCGACATGTCGCGGTAACCTCAATAAAATATTGACAATAATTTCCGGTTTCAGTAGCGTTCCTGCAGCCTAATTCGGGCAAGACCTCTCATCCTGCAAGGAGAGCATTATGGCGGCCTTCACCTACGAGGCAAAGGACTTGTTCCAATGGTTGACCACCCGTGCGGACATGGTGGTGGTTGACGTCAGAAACCCAAAAGATTTCAATCGCTTTCACGTTGAGAGCCCCTATCCCTTCACCCTCCAGAATATTTCCTACTACGACTTCATGGAGAACGAAGAGGAGTCGGTGGGACGCGTCCCCAAGGGCAGCAAGGTCCGCATTGTCTGCGCCAAGGAGGGATCGGCCAAATATGTGGCCGAGATATTTGACAAACATGGTTTTGACGTTGGCTATCTGGCCGGCGGCATCAAAACCTGGGGCAACCTGCTGGTTCCCAAATTGGCGGCCGCAGGCGACGACTATGAGCTCTTTCAGTTCATCCGTCCGGGCAAGGCCTCGTGCAGCTACGGATTGATCTGCGGCAAGGAGATGATGCTGTTTGATCCCTCCCGCAACCTTGATTTTTATCTCGGGTTTGCGGCGGAAAAGGGCTGCATCGTCAGCAAAACCTTTGAAACCCATCTCCAGGCCGACTATATTGCCGGCAGCCGCGACCTTGCCAGGCGCACCGGAGCCGTGTTCTACGCCAACGACGGCGATTTCAAGACCTCGAAGAACCCTTACGTTGCGCTGCGGGACGGCGAGATCCACAGCTTTAGTCACGGCGGCCCCAAGGTGCGGGTGCTGTTCACCCCCGGCCACACCCCCGGCTCCACCTCCTATGTGATTGACGAGCGGTTTATCGTCTCCGGCGACATGATCTTCATCAACTCGGTGGGGCGGCCCGATCTGGGCGGCAAGGCCGAAGAATGGGCCGGGATGCTGTTTGACTCCATCCAGATGGTCAAGGGGCTTAACCCCGGCCTGATGGTGCTGCCCGCCCATTATATCGACTGGGCCGAGGCCAACGAGGCGCTGCTCTTCACCCGGACCCTGGGCGAGGTGCTGGAACGCAACAAAAACATTTACGAGATCGAGGCGCTGCCCGCCTTTGTTGACTTCATCAAGGCCAACATGCGGCCCCAGCCCGAGGAATACGCCGTGATTCGTCTGGTCAACGCCAACCTCCGCGAGGAAGAGGAGGATCGGCAGGAAGAACTGGATCTCGGCAAGAACGAATGCGCGGCCTCGGCCTACGCCAAGGCGCAGCAAGCGCAGGAGGCTTGAACGCGTTTGCACGCGACTGGATCGTCCACCGTGGTTATTGGCTGTCCGCCCATTTTCTTGGCGGATGGTGTGTTTTTCTCTTCTTACAAAGGCTTATGAATCTCACATACAGATACTCTTCGTTGTGCAAAGGGCTGCTGTTTTTTTCCATTTTCACCTTCGCCGCCAGCTGGGCCGCACCGGAGGCCTTCAGCGCCGACCTGCCGTCCACGCCGAAGTTGGCAACCGTGCTGGCTAAGACCAAGCCGAAAATCCAGCAGGAGCTGCAGGACAAGGGCTTTGCCGTTGGCCAGCCGATTTTTGTCCGCATCTTCAAAATACCCGGCATTCTTGAGTTGTGGATGAACAAGGGCAGGGGCTTTGAACTGTTCAAATCGTATAAAGTCTGCAATTACTCCGGTTTTCCCGGACCCAAGGTCAACGAGGGCGACTGGCAGTCTCCCGAAGGGTTCTACAGCGTCTCCGCCGAGCAGTTGAATCCCAATTCCCAGTATCATCTGGCCTTTGACGTCGGCTATCCCAACGAGTTGGACGTGGCCAAGCATCGCACCGGCAGCTTGATCATGGTGCACGGCAACTGTCAGTCGGTCGGCTGTTTCGCCATGACCGACGGCCGCATCGAGGAGATCTACCTGTTGGCGCACGAGGCCCTGGCCAGGGGGCAGGAAAAGTTTGCCGTCCACATCTTCCCCTTTGCCATGACCCCCAAAAACATGAAAAAGTTCGCGGCCTCGCCTTGGATCAAATTCTGGGAGAGCCTGGAGCCCGGCTTTGCCGCCTTTGAACAGTCCAAGCAGGTGCCGGAAATAGCGGTGCAAAACGGCGAGTATGTGGTTGCCTCCCGCGTGCCGAAGCTGGCGATGAAGCACAACTTTGACCAGGATCGGTAAGTCCGTCTTTTTCACGCGGTCAGCGGTTTCTTCCATGCTGCCGCGTTGCATCACCAGTGTACACCATTGAAATCCATCTGAGCGGCGCGTGCGGCTCGATGGATTTCTTTTTTTGAGGCAAGCGTCATCTGATCGTTTGCGCCTCAAGTCGAAATATTCGCACCGCATCAAGAGGAAACGCCATGTCTGCACCTGTAACCGTCGAAATACTTGTGGTCGGCAATGAACTCCTGCGGGGAGAGATTCTGGACACCAACACCCACTGGATCTGCCGCCTGATTAACAGTCGCGGCGGCCGGGTGACGCGGGTGACGCTGCTGCCGGACATTGAGGAGGAGGTGGCCGAGGCGGTGCGGTCGGCAATTGCTCGCGGTGTGGGCGTGGTGTTCACCTCCGGCGGGCTGGGGCCGACCGACGACGATCTGACCCTGGCGGCGGTGGCCAAGGGCGCGGGCGTGGCGCTAACCCTGGATGCGACCGCGCGTGAGATGGTGCGGCAGCGTTACGACGATTTTCACGCTCAGGGGGTGTTGGCCGAAGGCGGGCTCAACCCCTTCCGGGAGAAAATGGCTTGGCTACCGACCGGCGCGGAGCCGTTGCACAATCCGGTGGGCACGGCGCCTGGAGTGCTGTTGCGCGCGGGCAGGAGCGTGATCATTTCCCTGCCGGGAGTGCCGCCGGAGTTGGAGGGCATCGTCACCCATTCCCTGGCCGACTTCATGGACCAGACCTTTGGCGCCGGCGGGGCCTTTGCCCGCTCTCTGACTGTGCGCTGCAACGACGAATCGATCATGGTCCCGGAGCTCAGCCGGGTGGTCGACCGCTATCCGCAGGTGTACATCAAATCCCTGGCCCGAGCCCTGGGCGAGGTCCCGGAACTGGATATTCTGTTCACCGTCATCGGCGGCGACGCCGCGATGCGGCAGACCCTGGTCGACGGGGCTGTGGCCGAGTTGCAGCAGGGCTTGACCGCGCTGAGCATCGCCCACTGGGAAAAGTCGCGGGAAGCGGACGGGCGCGTGTCCTGAGCGCGCCGCAAGCTTCAAAAAAAATCAGGCGGTGAGCCAGAGGTCCACCGGTTGGAACCGCTCGGCGTCGAATAATCCCCAGTCGGTGAGTTTGAGCGCCGGGATGACCGGCAGGGCCAGAAAGGACAAGGTCATAAATGGCGCCTGCAAGCTGCAGCCGCATCTGCGGACCGTCTCGGTTAGCCGGGAATAGGCGGCCGCCGCCTGTTCGCAACTGCCGGCGCTCATCAATCCAGCCACCGGCAAGGGCATGGTCTGCACCTCGCCCTGGCCGTCCACGGCTGCAAGGCCTCCGCCGTGGGCAACCACCGCGTTCACCGCCGCCGCCAGCAAATCGTCGTCCGTGCCGGCGGCAATCACATGGTGCGAGTCGTGGGCGACGCTGGCCGCAAAGGCCCCGCATGCAAGGCCAAAGCCCGAGGCCAGGGCCAGGGCGGGCGGCGCATCAGCGGCATAGCGGTTGAACACCGCCAGCTTGATCAGGTCGCGGGTCGGATCGGCCGCCACCGCGCCGTTGCGGATGGTGGGCAGGCAGGCACTGGCGTCGGTGATCAACTCGCCGTCGCGCACGCCAATCACCCGGCAGGCCCCATTGCGCGCTGGAATGCGAAAAGCCGCCGCAGTCACCGGCCGAAGCGCGAACTGGTTGGGCAGGCTCAGCGGCTCCAGCAGGGGCAATCGGGAAACGCCATCCTCCGCCGCAATCCTGCCGTCCATCACCGTGCGTCGCACCCGAAAACCCCGCAAATCCTCGACTTCCACCCAATCCGCCCGGTCGCCCGGCTGCAGTAATCCCAGGTCAAGGCCGTAATGCCGCACCGGGTTGAGACAGGCGGCCGCAAGCGCGTCGAACAGGTCGATCCCGGCCTCAACCGCGATCCGCACCGAATCGTTGATGTATCCCCGCAACAGGTCGTCGGGGTGTTTGTCGTCGGAGCAGAACATGCAGGCCTGGGGATAACGCCGGAGCACGGGCAGCAGGGTCGCAAAGGTCCGCGCCGCCGATCCCCGGCGGAGCAGCACGCGTATTCCGGCTCCTGCCTTTTCCATGGCCTCGTCAAGATCAAGGCATTCGTGGTCGGTGGTGATCCCGGCCTGGAGATAGCGCAGCAGGTCAGGCCCGCGCAGGCCGGGGGCGTGTCCGTCCACGGGCTTGCCGCGTCGTCGCGCAGCCGCCAGTTTGGCCAGAATGTCCGCGTCGCCGGACAACACCCCGGGAACGTTCATCGTCTCCGAAAGATGGGTGACGCCGGGGCGGTCAAGAAGAGTGGCCACAGCTTCGGCGTCGAGGACGGCGCCTCCGGTCTCAAAGGGGGTGGCCGGCACGCAGGAAGGGGCGCCGACGGCGAAGCGAAATGGGGTGCGCGCGGCTTCCGCGAGCATAAAGTCAACCCCGCGCAGGCCAAGCACATTGGCGATCTCGTGCGGGTCGGTCACCGCCGCAATCGTGCCGTGGCGCACAGCTTCCCTGGCAAAGGCGGTTGGCGTCAGCATTGAGCTTTCCACATGGACATGGGCGTCGACAAAGCCCGGCAGGATAAAGCCCGGCCCTGGATTTGCTTCGGGACGCACCGTCGCGATCCGCCCTGAAAGGTCCACCTCGATCCGGGCGCCAAAGATCCGTCGGTTGACCACGTCCACCACCGTTGCGCTGACCGCCTTCACTCGTTCCATATTTTCTCTCCGTTCAAGGTTTGGTATGGCCGTTTTTTGTGCCGGTTTTGCAACAAGGTGAAAAGACCCACAAACAGGTGCCGTTGTGCCCGTTTCCACACGCAATGCGCGTCACAGGAAATGGAGAATCCCACCAGGGCGCACGCCGTGCGCCCCTACGATAGAACAGACGGGCACAGCCTTGTTCGGAATCAGCCCGTCTCTTTCCCAGCCGCCGCCTGATGATGCAAAAAACTGCGGGTTGCCAGCGGCAGCAGCAGGGCAAACACGCAGGCCAGGAGCAAAAAGGCGGTCTGCAGTCCTTTGCCGTCGCTGATCCAGCCGATCATCGGGCCGCTGACCACATAGCCCAGCCGGAACAGCAGGCTGTGCAGGCTAAGGATGCTCGCCCGCATCTGCCGGGTGGCATGCTGCTGGAGGAAGTTGCGCAGGATCGGCCCCTGCAGGCCGCGCATGGCGGTGAGCAGATAGTAGAACAGAAAACTGCCGACCATCGAGGTCAACCCCAGGCCAGCATAGGCCACGACAATCAAAGCGAAAAAGAGCAGGCAGATGCGCCGTAGGCCAAGCGCGTCCAGCATCCTGTGGCTGTGGTAGGCAAAAAAGGCCACGGTCAGATTGGCCCCGGCCCAGACCGGCCCGAACCAGGCCAAGGGCACCCCGGTCTGCTGCATGAACGGCTGCACCAGCCAGACCGGATAAAAAGAGGCCAGCCCCAGCAGCACGCCCAAGACCATGGTCGCCCGCAGCAATTTGTTCTCGGTCAGGCCGTAGCGGCCGATGCGCAGGGCCTCGCTCAGGTGGGAGGTGATCTGCGGCCCCTTGTCCGCCTTGGGTTCGTGGAGCGACAGAGCCACCGCCAGAGCGGTTGCCCAGACCCCGATCTGCACCATGAAGGGCAGTAGAGGATTGGTCACGTACATCAGCCCGGCGCAAAGCGCGCCGCCCGCCTCGCCGATCTGCGCCCAACCCGCCATCCGCCCGTCGCAGCGGGTGTAGAGTTCGCCCCTGCCGCCCTCGCGCAGGGTTTCGTAGAGCAGGGCGTTGTCCGAGCCGCTGATAAAGGCGTAGCAGACGCCGAGCAGCAGCTCCGCGCCAATCACATCCCAGAAGCTGTGGGCAAAAAGGTAGGCGGTCCAGCCGGCCATGCCAAATACGCAGGCAATGACCAGCGCCAGCCGATACCCCAGCCGGTCGCTGACGTAGCCCGAGGGGTATTCCGTCAGCAGGTTGGCGGTGGAGAAAAAGACGTTGACCAGCAGGATTTCCGACAACGACAAGCCGATCTGGTCTTTCCAAAACACGGTGATGATTGCCATGGGAAAGAGCATCATCTTCAAGGCGGCAAAGATGTTGAGCTTGAGGATGTTGCTGGTCATCGACATGGACAGGGGACAGGGAACGCGGGTGCATGAATTGGGCGACGGAGCCGCCGGCGCTGGCCGCCGTCTCCGTACAATGATGTTCGTGCTATACAGTGCGGGGAAATTTTTCGCATCCGTTTCCTTGCGGAACGCGCTCTGGAAACGGGGGGGCGGCCGGTGAGAGCAGGCGTCCACAGGCGGGAGGGCCTTGTCTTCCCCCGGCCCATGCCAGAGGAAGACAAGGTGATTGTTGAGCGAGAAGAACAGCGTTGCGCTGTTCGGATGTTGAGAACATTCAATGCTTCAGGCCCTTGGCAAGGTGCAAAGGGCATCCCATGGCCGTGCGACGTAGGAAGAGAGGGGGAGGTCCGTCGCACGGCCATGGGGCCGCTGGTTTGCTGGATGCTGGTGGAATGCGGCTGGTCTCCCCCCTTTATGCCGGCTTAATGGAAGAGATTGCCGAAATCGGTGGCGTAGAAGAGACGGGCTTGAATGACCTCGGCCTCGGGTCCGTCGTCCGCCGTCTTCACGTCTTGCCGATACTGGAGCATCACCTGCCAGCCGGGGGCAAAATTGAAGGCCAGGGTGGAGCCAAGGCTCTGGGTGTCGGCGGAATTGTGCTGATCGATGTCGTCAACCTCTGTGGACCCGCCCCAATGGCCGTAGTAATCCAGGGAGAGCGCCAGGCTTTTGGTCAGGTCGTAGCTGATGTGGCTTTCCAGGTTGAAGAGCGGATCTTGAGAGAGGTTGCTGTTGCCCCCAGCCTCGTCGTTGTCGGTGAAGAAATCAACGCCGGTGGTCAGCTCGAAGTAGAGGTTGTGATCCGGGTTCACCTCCCAGCCTTTGGTGAAGTTGAACTCCTCCCGGAAGGCCCAGCGGTTGTTGCCCATGTTGACGGCCTGATTTTCGTCGTAGTCGCCGGTGGGCAGGAAGAAATACGGGGAAAAAGCGAAATAGGTCTTGGCTTTGGCGTCGTTGACAAACCAAAAGGTGCCCAGCAATATGATGTCGCCGATGCCCGAGGAGGAGTCGTCAAGCCCGCCGGCGTCGTCTATGGAGGCGTGGCCAAAGGGAACGATGATCTGGGCGTTGGCCAGGTAGGAGCCAGCATTGAAGTAATAGACCTCTCTGAGCAGGAAAAGATCTTCGGTAAAGTCAATGTCGTCGACCGTAATGTGATCGTAGTACAACAACGAGAGCAAGGTGTTCGGCGGTGCGGCAATGTAATCGCGCATCAGGTTGTCCGCAAAACTTGCCGTTGGAATGAGAAGACACGTACAGATGATGGCCAGAATACCTTTCTTCATTACTTTCTCCCTCATGTTGTTGAATTGTGAAAAATAATGTTTCTCCTGGGCAGGTCAAAGCAAGCGATGTGCCGAGTCGGTCAACTATTCTTTCAAGGGAGGTTGGTTGCCGCTTTGTTCTTGCTTGATTTTTTTGAAAATCTCTGCTGATCGCTGCAATATCGGCAATCGGGGATCGGCCGCGCGTCACAGCGCCAACCCGAGTTGCAGCAGAAGAAGTTGATCGGCAACCGCCTTCGTCTGGATTTGGCGGTGCGGGAAAATGAGAGCCGAGTCAAAAGGTTACGTGACGCGGCCGTGATGGGGCACAATGACCGGCGGCCGCTGTGCTCCTGGTTCGTTGTCGGCGGTTGAC
>NZ_JAVBXR010000026.1 GCF_030824455.1 Desulfobulbus sp. | reverse complement strand
TCGCAGACCGCCGGCTACAGCGGCGAATACGTGGCCGCAAACGGGGTGCTGATGTTTGGGGCCGGCATGATCCTGGGGGCCATCATTAATGATCACCACGATGATTATTATCACTATCCGGTGCCCTATTCCTACGGCTGGGGCGCCAGGTACAACTATGGCTACGGCGGCTATTACCGACCGGCCTATCCGGCTTACGGTCCGTACCGGGGAGCCGGAGTCGCCACGGCCTACAATCCGCGCACCGGAACCTATGCGCGCGGGGCCTACGTGAGCGGACCTGCAGGCAGCGCTGCCGGATATCGCGCCTACAATCCTTACACCGGGGCACGGGCCGCCGGCGGCCGGGTGGACACCGCCTACGGATCGGCGGGCAGAGGCGCAGCCTACAATCCGAGCACCGGCACGGCCGTGCGCGGCGGGTATCGCAGCAACGACTATGGAACCGTGGCCGGCGCGCAAACCAACCGCGGCACTGGGGCCGTTGCCTGGGACACCAAAAACAGTCAGGGCGCGGTGGTCAAAGGCAAAGGCGGCAATGTCTACGCCGGCAAAGACGGCAATGTCTACAAAAGAGACAACAACGGCAACTGGAGTTCCAACACCGGCAGCGGCTGGGCGCCGGTAGACAAACAGCAGACCAGAAGCGGCAACGTGCAGTCACAGGCGCAGGCGAGCGGCAACCTGGCCCAATCCAACCGCACTCAGGCGCAGACGCGAACGACCGCCACCCAAGCCAACCGCGCCCAGGCGCAGCCGCGAACCAACATTGCCCAACCCAGCCGTGCACAGGCGCAACCCTCCTCACGCGCCAGTCAGTTCAGCCCGAGCACGCGTGATCTGGAATCGCAGGCTCAGGCGCGCTCGCGCGGCAACCAGCTCAGCCAGAACAGATCGAACTTTGCCTCGCAATCAGGCGCGCGCGGCGGCGGCCAATTCAGCCAGCCCAGCCGCGCGCAGGCCCAGCCGCGCTCAAGCGGCGGCGGGCGGTCTGGCGGCGGGGGACGCTCTGGCGGAGGCGGCGGCGGCCGAAGGTGATGAACGAATAAGGAAAAAGAAAAGCGAACCGATGACGTCCACGGTTCGCAAGGCAATCCACACAATCAGCCGCCGGCTTGGCCGGCGGCGACTCAGACTATCAGGTGAACTTGGCGATGACGCTCATTCAAGGGCATGTTCGTGCAACAGGGGGCTTTATGGGGAACACTGAAACACAGGCGCAATTTTCGCATCGCGTCAGACACGCGGCAGGACTGTTGGCGATGATGGGAATGGCGGCGCTCTCGCTGACGGTCGGCGGGTGCCACAAGGAAGAAAAGGCCAAGGGGCCGCAGACGCCGACGGTGGAAGTGACGACCGTTGTCCAGAAAGACGTGCCCCTCTACAACGAATGGGTCGGCGCCTTGGACGGTTCGATCAATGCGGTCATTCGCCCCCAGGTCACCGGCTATCTGATCAGTCAGAATTACCGTGAAGGCGAGCAGGTAAAGAAGGGCAGGATCCTCTTTGAGATCGACCCCCGCACCTTCCAGGCCGCCCTGAACCAGGCCAAGGCGCAGCTCTCCCAGCAGAAAGCCCGTCACGACACCTCCAAGGCCAACCTGGCGCGGGTGAAACCGCTGGCGGAGAAGAACGCGGTCAGCCAGAAGGATCTGGACGACGCGGTCGGCTCGGAACTCAGCGCCAGGGCCTCGGTCGAAGCTGCCCAAGCGGCGCTCGACGAGGCGCAACTGAACCTGGGTTTCACTAAAATCAGTTCCCCGGTGGACGGCATTGCCGGCATCGCCAAAACCCAATTGGGCAACCTGGTCAGTCCGAGCATGCAGGAAGAGCTGACCTCGGTCTCCACGGTCGACCCGATCAAGGTCTACATCAACATCAGCGAGCAGGAATATCTCGAGACGGTTGCATCCGGCAACAAGGCGGACCAGATGTCCCTGCAACTGGTTCTCGCCAACGGCAGCGTCTATCCCCATGAAGGCCGCTTTGCCCTGGCGGATCGCCAGATTGATCCCACCACCGGCACCCTCAAGGTGGGCGCCCTCTTCCCCAACAAAGAAAGCCTGCTCCGCCCTGGCCAGTATGGCCGCATTCGGGCCATGACCGAGGTGAAGAAAGGGGCCTTGCTCATTCCCCAGCGCTCGGTCACCGAAATGCAGGGCAAGTACCTGGTGGCGGTGGTCGGAGCGGACAACAAGGTTGATGTCCGGCCGGTGCAGGTGGGCGAACGGATCGGCGGCGATTGGCTCATCGAAAAGGGCTTGCAGCCTGGAGAGCAGGTTGTGGCCGAGGGGACCCAGAAGGTTCGGCCCAACATGACGGTGGTCGCCAAACCTTATCTGCCGTCGTCTTCATCGCCCGCACCAGCCGAGAAGAGGTAAGAGGCCATGTCGAGATTCTTCATTAACCGCCCCATTGTGGCCATGGTGATTTCGATCTTCATGGTCATCCTCGGTGCTGTGGCCATGACGGGACTTCCCATCGCCCAGTTCCCCAACATCGTCCCACCGGCGATTCAGGTGAACGCCGTCTACACCGGCGCCGACGCCGTTACCGTGGAGCAGTCGGTGGCTACCCCCATCGAGCAGCAGATGTCCGGCGTTGATAATTTGGAGTACATGTACTCCGTCAACGGCAACGACGGGTCCATGACCCTTTACAACTACTTCGCACTGGGGACCGACGCCAACACCGACCAGATTCTCGCCCAGATGCGCCAGAATCAAGCGTCGTCGCAATTGCCTTCCGACGTCAACAGCTACGGGGTCACCGTGGCGAAATCAACCTCGGCGCCGATGCTGATGTTCGCACTCTCCTCACCGGGCGGCACCTACGACAACGTCTTTCTGGCCAACTACTCTTTCATCAACGTCAACGACCAGATGACCCGCATCAAGGGGATTGCCAGTGTTTCGGTCTTCGGCGCCGGCCAGTACGCCATGCGAATCTGGGTTCGACCGGACCAACTCGCCAAGCTCAACATCACCATCCCGGAGATCATCAACGCGGTCAAAGCCCAAAACACCGTCAACCCGGCCGGACAGGTCGGGAGCCAGCCGGTGCCGGACGGGCAGGAGTTCACCTACACGGTTCGCGCCCAAGGGCGGCTGCAGAGTGAGGAAGAGTTCGGCAACATCGTGCTGCGCGCCAATCCGGACGGCTCCCTCGTCCGGGTCAAGGACGTGGCTCGCATCGAACTTGGAGCGCAGAACTACAAAATGGAAGGGCGTCTCAACGGCAAGCCCTGCGCCCTGGTCGCCCTCTACCAGATGCCGGGGACCAACGCCCTGGAATCGGCCAACGGGGCCAAAAAGCTGATGGCTGAGCTGAGCAAGAGCTTCCCGCCTGACCTGGAATACACGGTGGCGCTGGACACCACCCTGGCGGTCACCGAGGGTATCAACGAAATCAAGCATACCTTCTTCGAGGCACTGGTATTAGTCATTCTCGTGGTCTTCATCTTCCTCCAGGGGTGGCGGGCCACCCTCATCCCGCTCCTGGCGGTGCCGGTGTCGCTGGTAGGAACCTTCGCGCTCTTCCCGCTGCTCGGCTTTTCCATCAATACCCTCTCGCTCTTCGGGATGGTGCTGGCCATTGGTCTGGTCGTCGATGACGCCATTGTTGTGGTGGAGGCGGTGGAGCACCATATCGAGCATAACGGCCTGTCAGCCAGGGATGCAGCTTTCAGGGCCATGGAGGAGGTCTCCGGCCCGGTTGTCGCCATCGCCATCATCCTGACGGCGGTCTTCGTGCCGACGGCCTTCATCCCCGGCATTACCGGCCAGCTCTACCAGCAGTTTGCTGTAACCATTGCTGTTTCAGTCATCATCTCCGCCTTCAACGCCCTCACCCTCTCTCCGGCCCTCTGCGCACTGCTGCTCAAGCCAAAGGTCAGGGGGACCGGCCCGCTGCAGAAATTTTATGACTGGTTCAACCGGGTTTTCGGCCGGGCCACCAACGGCTACGTGTCAATCTGCGGCGCCGCCATCAGGAAAAGCAAGACCAGTCTGCTCCTCCTCGTCGGCGTGACCATCCTCACCGGTTTGGCGGGCAAGTCCATTCCTACCGGCTTCCTCCCCGACGAGGACCAGGGCTTTATCTTCGCCGCCATCCAGCTCCCCAACTCCGCTTCGCTGCAGCGGACCAGTGAAGTGGCCCGTCAGGCCGAAGAAATCATCATGAAAACCCCGGGCGTTGAGTTCTGTTCGTCGATTATCGGCTACAGCATGCTCAGCCAGGTCTCCAACACCTACAGCGCCTTTTTCTTCATTTCCCTGAAGGAGTGGAAGGAGCGCAAGGCTCCGGAAGAACAGTACGAGGCGATTAAGGCCTCTCTGACGAAAACGATGGGGGGGCTTCCGGGCGCCATCGGCTTCCCGTTCCCGCCGCCAGCCATCATGGGTATCGGCACCTCGGGCGGGGCCACCTTCATGCTCCAGGACAAGGCCGGCAAGGATGTCGCGTTCCTGGCGGAGAATACGCAGAAATTCATCGAAGCGGCCAGGAAACGGCCTGAACTGGCCCGGGTCACCACCACCTTCCTCCCCAGCGTGCCGCAGCTGTTCGTGGATGTGGACCGGGACAAGGTGCTGAAACAGGGGGTTGAGATCAGCGACGTCTACAAGGTCCTGCAAAGCTTCATGGGCAGCGGTTTCATCAACTACTTCAACAAGTACGGCCGCCAGTGGCAGACCTACATCCAGGCGGAAGGAGAGTACCGGACCAATATCGACAACATTGGCCAGTTCTATGTGCGCAACAAGGAGGGACAATCAGTGCCCCTCTCGGCGCTGACCTCCATCCGCAGCATTACCGGGCCGGAATTCACCACGCGCTTCAACCTCTACCGCTCGGTCCAGATCAACGCCACGGCCTCCCCTGGCTTCAGTTCGGCACAGGCCATGCAGGCGCTGGAGACGGTCTTTGCCGAGACCATGCCGTCGGAAATGGGTTTTGATTACAGCGGTATGTCGTTCCAGGAAAAGAAGGCTCAACAGGGCGTTTCGCCGATGGCGATCTTCGCCTTTTCGTTCTTCTGCGTCTTCCTGATTTTGGCCGCCCAGTACGAGAGCTGGTCACTGCCGTTCTCGGTCCTCCTCGCCACCCCTGTCGCCATCTTCGGCGCCTTTGCCGGCTTGCTCTTCGGTTCGTTTGAGAACAACATTTATGCCCAGATTGGTCTGGTCATGCTCATCGGTCTGGCGGCTAAGAACGCCATCCTGATCGTCGAGTTCGCCAAGATGGAGGTTGAGAAAGGGAAACCGCTGGTCGAGGCTACCCTCGAGGGGGCGCGCCTCCGTCTCCGGCCCATTCTCATGACCTCATTTGCCTTCATTCTCGGCTGCGTGCCGCTGGCCATCGCCAGCGGGGCCGGCGCCATCTCCCGCCAAGTCATGGGGTACACCGTTATCTTCGGGATGCTGGCCGCCTCCTTCATCGCCATCTTCCTTATTCCGGTCACCTTTTATGTGGTCGAAAAAATTGGGGGCAAGAAGCATCCGCCGTCCGCCCCCCCCGGCTCGTCACCCCTAACAACTCTAGGGAAGGAGGGCGATCATCATGCGTAAATGTATTCTCGTCGTCATGTTGGCCTTGCTCGCCGGAAGTTGTACGGTCGGGCCTGATTACAAGCGGCCGGCGGTGGATGTTCCCGCCGGGTGGCGGTTGGATGAAAAAGAGGCCAAAGACCTCGCCAACAGCACCTGGTGGCAACAGTTCCACGATCCGGTGCTCAATGAGCTGATCGCGATTTGCCTGCGGGAGAACAAGGATCTTCTGATCGCCGCAGCCCGGATCGACGAGTTCGCGGGCCGATACGGGATTGTCCGCGCCGACCTCTTCCCCCAGGTGGGCGCGAGCGGCGAATACAGCCGTCAGCGGGTCACCGAGTTGGGCGAGAACCGGCTTTCGCCTGAATACAAGGCGACAACCGACAACTTTTCCGCCAACGTCAACGCCAGTTGGGAGATCGATCTCTGGGGCAAGATCCGCCGCAGCACCGAAGCCGCCAAGGCCCAGCTTTTGGCCAGCGAGGAGGGACGCAAGGCGGTGGTCCTTTCGTTGGTCGCCAATGTCGCCTCCGCCTACGTCAACCTGCGCGACCTGGACCGCCAGCTGGAAATCAGCCGGAACACCGCCAAGACCCGGGAGGACTCCTATCTGGTGTTCAAAGATAGGTTTGCCGGCGGGGTCATTTCCGACCTCGAGTTGAGCCAGAACCGTTCCCAGTACGAAGAGGCCCTGGCGAGCATTCCCCCGCTGGAAAAGGCGATCATCCAACAGGAGAACGGTTTGAGCGTTCTCCTCGGCCGCAATCCCGGCCCGATTCAGCGGGGAAAAAGCATTGATGCGCTGCTTCTGCCCACCATCGTCGCCGGCATGCCCTCGGATCTGCTCGAACGGCGACCAGACCTGCGCCAGGCGGAACAGAACCTGATTGCCGCCAATGCCCAGATCGGCGTGGCCAAGGCCGCGTATTTTCCGTCGATTTCCCTCACCGGGGCCTTTGGCTCCGCCAGCGGCGACCTGGGCGATCTGTTCAAGGGGCCCTCCAAGGCCTGGCAGTACAGCGCCCCGGTCACCATGCCCATCTTCACCGCCGGCAAGATCGCCGGCAGCGTGCAGGAGGCCGAGGCCCTGCAGCAACAGGCGCTGATCGGCTATCAGCAGGCGATCCAGAACGGGTTCCGCGAGGTCAACGACGCCCTGGCGGATCAGGCGCAGACCAAAAAGCAACTGGCCACCCAGAAGAATCAGGTCGACTCGCTCCGCCAATATGCCGGCATCGCCCGTCTTCGTTACGACAACGGCTATGCCGATTATCTGACGGTGCTGGATGCCGACCGGAGCCTGTTTAACGCCCAACTGGCTTACACCCAAACCCAGGGCGCGCTGCATCTGGCCATGATCAATCTCTACAAAGCCATGGGCGGCGGCTGGATAGAGGGGGCCGAACAAACGGCCCAGCCCAAGGCCAAGCCGTAAAACGGACGAGATCGCCAATACCTATTCCTACAGACAAGGAGCATTTTATGAAGCAAGCCATCCTCGCAACCATTGTTGTTTTTTCCATGATCGCTGCGGCCTTCGCTGGCGCAGAACCTGCCCCGCAACCCAAGTGGATGGCCTCGCCGGTCAAGGAGTTGGTCGACAAGGCGCGGGCAACCACGCGGCATGCAACCATCATCGACCTCAAGGCGGCTCTTGACGGAGACAAAGACGTGGTTGTGCTCGATGTCCGCGAGCCCAACGAATACGAGGTCGCCCATATTCCCGGAGCGGTCAACGTGCCCAGGGGACTGTTGGAATTTTCCATCTGGACGGTTGTGCCCAATCAAGAGCAAACTCTCTATGTATACTGCAAGACAGGCGCACGGGCCGCGCTGGCAACCAAGCAACTCAACGAACTGGGATACAAAAACGCGATTGCCGTGGACACCGGCGGAGTGGCCTGGGTGAAGGCGGGCTATCCGGTGCAGACCTCGATCACCGACGAGGAAGTTGTGATCCTGCCGGCGCAACGATAAACCGACAGCCACGACAAGGCCTGCCACAACCCGGCAACCCGTGCAAATGCCTGCCCTGGCAAGGGGCAGGCATTCATCAACACCACTCAGCCAGGAGCCCTATGATTGCGAAACCTTCCGAAATAACGCGATCCACCTTGGCGGTGCTCTTCATTGGCCTGCTGATCGCCTCCAGCCTGTGGATCTTGCGGCCTTTCCTCTTCTCCTTGGCCTGGGCGGTGATGATCGTGGTCGCAACCTGGCCCTTCATGTTGCTGGTGCAACGGAGGTGCTGGCACAAGCGATGGATCGCCGTTGTGGTGATGTCGATTGGCCTGCTTCTGGTCCTTGTGCTGCCGCTGTCGTTTGCCATTGTCACCATTATGGAAAGAACCGGCGACGTGGTTGGCCTGGTCGACTCGCTGAAAACGCTGCGCATCGGCGCTCCGCCGGCATGGTTTGAGAAAATCCCCCTGGTGTCCCATACGCTGATCGAGCGTTGGCAGCACCTTGCGGAGATAAGTCATCAGGAGCTTTCGGCAAAACTGGCCCCATACGTCAATGCGACCCTGAAATGGTTTGTAGCCCAGGTCGGCGCCATGGGCACGCTTGTCCTCCATTTCGGTTTGATGATCATCCTCTCCGCAGTCCTGTATGCACAGGGCGAAAAGGCGGCGGAGCTGGTGTGCAGCTTTGCCCGTCGTCTGGCCGGCGATCGCGGCCAGGAAGCGGCCATGCTTTCGGCGGCGGCCATCCGCAGCGTTGCCCTGGGTATTGTCGGCACGGCCATTGTGCAATCCGCGCTCGGCGGTTTGGGGCTTATTGTCGCCGGGGTGCCGGCCGTCACCCTGCTGATTGCGGTGATGATGATGCTGTGCATCGCCCAGATTGGTCCGGGTCTGGTGCTGTTTTCGTCGGTGATCTGGCTGTACTGGAGCGGCGAGAACACCTGGGCCACCATCCTCCTGGCGTGGTCGGTCCTGGTGGCGATCAGCGATAACTTCTTGCGGCCGTTCCTGATCAGGAGAGGGGCCGATCTCCCCATCATTCTGATCATAACCGGCGTTATCGGCGGTCTGGTCGCCTTTGGCGTCATCGGCCTGTTCATCGGCCCGGTGGTGCTCGCCGTGACCTACACCTTGCTCCTGGCCTGGATCAACGGCACGGAAAAATGCAGTGATCCCGCCGGCCAAGAGCCTGGAGAGACGCGCTGATCCAAGAGTCGTTCATTTTTTGTCCATCTCTTTCAACCTATACCGATCAACCCGAACAGGAGGTCTACGATGAGCAAGGCAAAAAAGAGTGAGCAGGAGCCCGCCGGCGGCAAAAAAATTGACCGCAAGACGTACGACAAGGAGTTGGCCAAACTGCATGGGGAATTGGTCAAGCTGCAGCAATGGGTGGTGCGTGAGGGGTTGAAGGTCTGCATTGTCTTTGAAGGGCGAGACGGCGCCGGCAAAGGCGGAACCATCAAGGCGCTCACCGAGCGGGTTAGCCCGCGGGTCTTTCGCGTCGTCGCCCTACCGACTCCAACCGAACGAGAAAAATCACAAATGTATGCCCAACGGTATATTCCCCATTTTCCTGCCGCCGGTGAAATCGTCATCTTTGACCGCAGCTGGTACAACCGGGCCGGGGTGGAACGGGTGATGGGGTTTTGCACCGAGGACAAGGCCAAACGCTTCCTGGAAGTGGTGCCGGCGTTTGAAAAAATGATGCTGGAATCCGGGATTATTCTGCTCAAATACTGGTTGGAGGTCAACCCGGACGAACAAACCAAGCGATTGACGGCCCGGATTGACGACCCCCGCAAGATCTGGAAGCTCTCGCCGATGGACATCAAGTCCTACGACAAGTGGGACGAATACACCCGGGCCCGCGACGAGATGTTTGCCGCCACCGACACCCCCTGGGGCCCGTGGTCCGTGGTTCGCTCCGACGACAAGAAGCGGGCGAGGCTGAACATCATCAGCCACATCCTCGGGTCCATCGACTATAAGGAGCTGAAAGGAGAGAAGATCGAATTGCCGAAACGCAAAATTGGCAAAAAATACCAGGAAAAGGAGTATCCCTTTAAATTCATCCCGGAGAAATATTGACCTATGGGCAGGGGGATACGGCCTGCCATTGACCTCACCTTTCGAGCAACACACTCCATAGCCCCAGACCGGACCTGATGCAATATTCCAAGCGTTTAACCCCAGCACAAGCGGTTGGCCGATGGGTGCGCCAGTTCATTCCCGGCATCAGCGCCTTCCTTTCGTATCAGCGGGCCGATTTCCGTTTCGATGCGATCGCCGGTTGTTCAGTGGCCGCCGTCGCGCTTCCCGTGGGGATTGCCTATGCCCAAATCGCGGGTGTTCCGGTCGTCTACGGTATTTATTCCAGCATGTTGCCCTTGCTGGCCTATGCCCTGTTCGGATCGTCCCGTCAGTTGATCACCGGTCCGGACGCGGCCACCTGCATCATGGTCGCGTCCGCCCTTGGCCCGCTTGCCGGGGGCGATCCGCAACGATATATGGAGCTGATGATCTCGATCACCCTGATCACCGGCTTGTTTCACATCATCTTTGGCCTCTGCCGGTTCGGGTTTGTTGCCAATTTTTTTTCCCAGCCCATTCTGGTTGGTTACCTCAACGGCATTGCCCTGATTGTCCTGGCGGGGCAACTGCCTAAACTCTTTGGGTATACAGGTGAAGCCGTCCATTTTTTGGAAAAACTGGTCGAGTTCGCCCAAAAAGTTGACGGAACCCACCTGCCCACCTTGATGCTTGGCTTGGCTGCCCTGGCGCTTCTGATGGCTCTGCAGCGATGGGCGCCTCGATTGCCAGCAGCCTTGATCGTCCTCGTTTCGGCCATCATCGCAGTGCAGGCGCTGCACCTGCACTCATACGGCGTCGCCCTCCTGGGGTCGGTTCCTGCTGGTTTCCCCTCGTTGCATCTGCCCACGTTCGATCCCCTTCGATTCAAAATTCTGGTGGAACATGCGGCGAGTATCGCCTTGATCAGTTTTACCAGCGGCATATTGACCGCCAAGAGTTTTGCCCGCCGCAACCGATATGAGGTGAGCGCCAATCAAGAGTTGATCGCTTTTGGCGCCTGCAATATCGCCTCCGGACTCGTCCAGGGTTTTCCGGTCACCGGTGCGGACTCGCGCACTGCGGTCAACAACGCCATGGGCGGCAAAACGCAGCTGGTTGGGGTTGTTGCCGCCGCTGCAATGATGCTTTTTCTCCTGTTTTTCACCGCGCCTCTGGCCTCTCTGCCCAACGCGGCCCTGGCCGCCGTTATCGCCGTGGCCAGCATCGGGCTTTTTGATCTGAGCGCTCTGCGGGAACTGTATACCGCCAGCCGGCGAGAACTCGTCTTTTCCCTGGTGACCACAGCGGGGGTGCTCTATTTTGACGTGCTCCCCGGCGTGCTGATCGCCATCGCGCTTACGCTCCTCTGGCTGTTGCTGGCAGCCTCTAAACCGCACGATTCGGTGCTGGGAAAGGTTCCCGGTCTCGGCGGATATCACGACATAGCGGATTACCCGGATGCGGTCACCATACCCGGGCTCCTACTGTACCGGCTCGACGGAAACATCCTGTTTTTCAATGTGGATTATTGCAAAGAACGGATCATGGCCGAAATTGCCCAGTCGTCCACCCCGGTCGAATGGATCGTGATCGACGCCAGCCCGGTCAACGACATCGACATTACCGCGCTCCATAAGCTGAGGGATTTACGCGAAGAACTTGCGGGGCGCGGCATCGAACTCAAGTACGCCCGGGTGAAACATTCTCTCTGGAAACACTTCCACTCCCATTGGGTTGCCAACAACCTGCAATTCAATCAAGCCTCCAGGTTTGCCTCCTTGGCGTCCGCCATTGAGGCCTTCGAGCAAAGGGAGCAACGGCGTCCTGAGTAACGCGACCTTTTGTTTGGCTCCCAATGTAAACAAAGCGGCAACCCGCCGGCGGCGGAAAAGAACCCGTCCGTTCTTCTGTTGACAGGCACTCAGGCGATAACGAAGAGACCACCTCACCATCATGCTGACGGAGGAAATATGAACTGGCGCAACAGCGGCGAACAACTCGGCGGCTGGATCGAGCAGATCTGGCAGTGCTGCCAACCTCGCGGGGAAAAGGATGTTCTCCTCCAGCAGACAACCGATCAAGTCGTCCAGATTGCCGATCCGGTTATTCGCCAGGCCAAAGGCTATCGCAAGGCCTTGCATGCGCCTCTTGCCGGGGCCATGGAGTATTGCGCCTCGCTGATCGACGCGATTCCAGGCCCGGTCTTTTTGGACAGGAACCGGTATTATGACGATCCCCTGGTGAAAGCCCTTTTCGCCTCGCCCGACGAACTCGAGGAAGTGCTCCGCTTCAGCCCGGAGGTCAATGCCCTGCGCAAACAAGGCCGGACCGGGGACGTGGTGGCCTTGCTGACCATGATGCAACAGGAGAAAACCATTTTCGGTCACAAGCAGGAAGGAGAAATGCTCGTGCGGGATGTGCGGCAACAGGCGGTGAGTTTTTTTGATCATAAGATTGTTGCCCCTGCCGCTGATCTGGCCGAAACCAAGACCGGCATCGTCAATCGGGGCCTGGAAGTGCTGGCCACGGTTGCCATGGAACAGATCACCACTCTGCGGTCACGGAAGGCCGAGCTGCAGCAACAAAAGGAGTATCTCAAGGGAATCGTCAAGATCCTGGGCGGCAAGACCCGGGTGCGGGAAATGTTCGCCACCCGCGACCCGGGAAATTGGGAGGAACTGCGCAAGGCCGAAAAAACGCTGGTTGCAGTGGAAGAGGAGCTTGAGCAACTGCGGGAGCAGCTTGCCACCCCAGAGCAGGCGCTCGGACACCTGGAGGCAATTATGCGCAAGCCCGATGAGATTCTGGTGGTGCGCGATCAGTTTTTTCGACTCAATTGGATGGGCGTTCGCGTCGACGACGCGCCCGGCAACGACGGCAACGACATCACTCTGGCGGAATTTTCGCTGCAGGACGAATTTCGCCGTTCGGCGGTGCTGGTCGCCTTCTCTCTCGGGTCGACAACCAATGCCTGAGCGTTGAAAGGGTGGACCGCAGCCCGCAGCGTTGCTCTTTTGACCATGGGATATAACGAAAACCAGCGCCCGCGCAGCACAGGAGGAGTCCAATATGAAGCAATCCCCGCCAGGAGCCGCAGCCGCGCCCTCTCCCGCACCGCTTAAACTCGACTTGGTCGCCGGTCTCACTGCGGCGGCGGTGGTGCTGCCCAAGGCCATGGCCTACGCAACCGTCGCCGGCCTGCCGGTGGCTGTCGGTCTGTACACCGCCTTTCTGCCGATGGTGATTTATGCCGTGCTCGGCACATCGCGCGTGCTCAGCGTCAGTTCCACCACCACCCTGGCCATCCTGGCCGGGGTGCAACTCAGCCTGGCGGCGCCGGAGGGCGACCCGGCGCGGTTGCTGACGGCCGCAGCAACCCTGACCGGACTGGTGGGCGCCATCCTGATGCTGGCGGGACTGTTGCGCCTGGGCTTTGTCGCCAATTTCATTTCCACCCCTGTGCTAACCGGCTTCAAGGCGGGCATCGGCCTGGTGATCGTCCTGGACCAAGCGCCAAAACTCCTGGGAATTCATATCGCCAAACAAGGATTCTTCCACGATCTGCTCAGCGTCGCCTCGCAGACGCCCCACACTTCCCTGATCACCCTGGCCACGGCGGCGGCAACCCTGGCGGTGTTGATCGGCATGGAACGCTTTTGGCCGCACTCGCCGGCGCCGTTGGTCGCCGTGGGCGGCGGCATTGCCGCTTCATGGCTTTTCAGTCTGCAGGAGCAAGGCGTGGCGATCGTCGGTCTGATTCCCCAAGGGCTCCCCTCCTTGACCCTGCCCGACCTGGCGCTGGTTGAACAATTGCTGCCGGGCGCACTCGGCATCGCGCTGATGAGCTTCACCGAATCGATAGCAGCGGGACGCGCCTTTGCCGGCCCCAGCGAGCCCCGGATCAACGCCAACCGCGAACTGCTCGCCACCGGCGCCGCCAATTTGGGAGGCGCGTTCTTTGGCGCCATGCCCGCCGGCGGCGGCGCCTCCCAGACCGCGGTGGTGCGCGCCGCCGGCGGACAGTCCCAAAAAGCCTCGCTGATCACCGCCGGGGTTGCCGCGGCGACGATGCTCTTGCTTGCTCCCCTGCTGGGGCTGCTGCCGCACGCCGTTCTGGCGGCTGTGGTGATTGTCTACTCGGTCGGGTTGATCCAGCCGGCGGAATTTCGCGCCATCCTCAAGGTGCGGACCATGGAGTTTCGCTGGGCCGTCGTCGCCTGTCTCGGCGTGTTGTTGTTCGGCACCCTGAAAGGGATTGCGGCGGCGATCATTCTGTCGTTGATCGGTCTGTCCAGCCAGACGGCACAGCCGCGCGTCTCCGTCATCGGCCGCAAACGCGGGGCGGATGTGTTGCGGCCGATGTCGCCGGAACACCCGGACGACGAAACCTTTGCCGGCCTGCTGATCGTGCGGCCGGAGGGGCGCATCTTTTTTGTCAATGCCCCGTATGTTGGCGAACAGATCAGCGCGCTGATCGAGCAATACCAACCACGGGTGGTGGCGCTTGATATGAGCCGGGTGCCTGACATCGAATACTCAGCGCTGCAAATGCTCATCGAAGGCGAGGCGCGTTTTGCCGACTGCGGCGTGACGCTGTGGCTGGCGGCGTTGAATCCCGACGTGCTCGAAGTGGTGCGGCATGCCGGCTTCGACCAACGCCTCGGCCGCGACCGCATGCTGTTTAACGCGCGCGCCGCGATTGAACGCTTCCAAGCCCTGCAGGCAGAGGCAGGCGGCACGACAGCGCTTGCTTCCGCGGAATCTGCCGTCCAAGGAGCAGTTCCCTTGGGTTGACGCCGTAGCGGTTCAACGCAATGGATTGGCGTCGCCCCCTGCTCTGATTCGCGTTGAGCAATGCAAAGTCCCGACGGCCATGCCCAGCCTTAACTAACCACCCACCCTCTGGACACCGATGCCCACATGATGCGTCACATACTCTCCTTCTGGACGGAAGAACGAAGTCTCACCATTTTTCTGGCGCTTCTCATCGTGCAGATCTTCATTATCGCTCCATTGGAAACAACCCGCCATTGGCTTCTGAATATGGTAAACGGGGTGGTGGGTTCGCTTTTTCTCCTCACCGGCCTGTTGACCATAACCCAGCATCGGCTGATCCGGTGGATCGTCGCATGCTTGGTCGTCTGCGCTTTGATTGCGCGTTGGCTCGCGCTGATTTCCCCCTCCCCGCTGATTTTGATCGCCGACAGCGTATTGGCAATTTGTTTTGCCGCATGCTTCACGGCTGTTGTGCTGCAGAAGGTCTATGAAGAGGGCCCAGTGTCAGGACACCGCGTGCGAGGGGCCATTGCCGCGTACTTGTTGATTGGGTTCTTTTTCGCCGCTGCCTATCGTTTGCTCGACACATTGATTGCCGGATCGTTCTCGCATGCCGCCAATCCCGCCGTTATGCAGCAAGGGCAAGACCTCGCCAACGCCTTCATGTATTTCAGCCTCGTCACCCTCACCACCGTCGGCTTTGGCGACATTTCCGCCGTGCATCCTGTCGCCAGATCGCTGGTCATGCTCGAAGCCGTGATCGGGACCCTGTACCCGGCCATTCTGATCGCCCGGCTGGTGTCGCTGCAGATAGAACATGAAAAGAAATAAAACCACCAACCCGTGCAACGAATGTACTCGTTTAAGCCGCCCTTGTTCGCTTGCGATTCCCCTGGGATCTTCGGGACAATCCGCTGTTCTTCTACGCTTAATCCGAATTGGCGGCCATGCTTTGGACGCTGCGCCCTGGCGCCAAGGTCGTCAGTTAACTGGATGTCGTGCTTGCCCACAGTTGCCGCATCAACCCGCTGCTCCAAGCATATTGAGCGCATTGCCCAATCTGCCAGGAAGAAGGCGGAATTGTCTCCGTGTTATCAACCGTTCCTCATCATCCATTCTCCTCCATTATGAACGATCTTGTCTCCAAGGCCCGAAACCATGCCGTCAAGGCCCATGCGCATCTCAATCACCGGCGCAAATATTCTCTTGAGCCGTATGACGTCCATCTCCAGCGAGTGGCCGAGCTTGTCGCCTCGGTTACCGACGATCCGGAGATGATTGCCGCAGCCTGGCTGCATGACACGGTGGAAGACACCGCCGTCACCCTGCTGGACCTTGAGCAACAATTCGGCCCGGCAGTGGCCCAACTGGTCGGCGAACTGACCGACGTCAGCAGGCCTTCGGACGGAAACCGCGCCACCCGCAGAGCCATTGACCGGGCCCATCTTGCCAAGGCCTCGCAACGAGGCAAAACAATCAAATTGGCCGATCTCATTGACAACAGCCAGGACATCTGCGCCCATGACCCCGAATTCGCCAAGGTCTATCTGACGGAAATGGCCTCGCTGCTGGAAGTGTTGACCGAGGGCGAGCCTGCGCTTTATGAACAGGCCATGACGGCGCTGCGCAACGGCGCCGAAACCTTGCGCCTTCCCTTGCATGTTGTCGGCGATCCTGCAGCCGCCCGCCCTGCACAGGGTCATGAGGGCTTTCTTTTACACCGGATGGCGGACCTGTTCCGGCAGACGTTCACCGCCCGCAACATTGCCCGCGCCTTGCCGTCGGTGGACCATCCCCCTGCGGAAACGGCGTTGGCCATCATGGAGCGGCACAATCTGCCGGTGATCGGCATCCGTGAAGCAGGAGTCGTCCGGGGGTATGTCGCCCGCGATGACCTGCAACGCGTGCATCCCTTTGCGCCCGGACAGGTGCTCGCCGACAGCGCTTCATTTTCCGAAATCATCCTGGTGCTCAGCCGGCACACGTGCTGTTTTGTTCGCATCCTCGACGCCGTCTCCGGGATCATCGTCAAGGACGACATCCAGCATCCGTACATGCGGATGTGGCTCTTTGGCGTCATCACCATGATGGAAATGGAAACAGGCCCAATGATTGAGCGACTCTGGCCCAATGACGCCTGGAAATCGCTGGTATCCCCGGGCCGCTTGGCCAAAGCCGAGGCCCTGCTGGAGGAACGGACCAGGCGGAACCAGCGGTCAACGGTGCTCGCCTGCCTGCAATTCTCCGATAAAATGCAGATGCTGATCGAAGACGAGCAGATTTTCGAGACATTTGGCTTTCCCTCCAAGAAAGCGGCGCGTGCAGTCTGTAAAGATCTCGAATCTCTGCGCAACAATCTCGCGCACGCGCAGGACATCGTCACCCACGACTTTACCCAGGTGGCAAGAATTGCCCAGCGCATTGAATCGGTGCACCGCAATCAAACATGAGGCGCACCGCCTTCCCGGCGTTCGCCAAACGGCTGAGGCCGAGAGCGTTGCTCTCTTTCGTCGCCCTCTTTTCGGGAATGCCCTTTCCGGCATAATGCCGCAACGCTTCCCCCCTTTACAGGAGAACCGTCATGCAACTCACGCAGAAGAGCATTGAACAGGCTGCTCAAGCCTCCGGCATCAGCGTGGAGGATGTCGCCGCCTTCTTTGCCCAAGGCACGGAACACACCTACACCGCCAACGAATGGCTGTTCCAGGAGTCCACCCCACGGCAATGGGCCGGCATCCTTCTAGACGGAGAAGTTGACGTCGTGCGCGGTTTGCACGGCTCCTCGCGTCATCTTGCCACCCTGGTGGAAGGATCGTTGATCAGCGAGGGGTTGCTGCTCGACGACGATGCGCATGCCAACGGGGCCTACACCCGAAACGGCGCCGTCGTTTGGCAGATTTCCCGGGAAACGCTGACGTCGTATCGGGCCAATCATCCCGAGATCTATTACCGGATCGTTGCCAGAGTGGCGGTGAACATCAACAGGAGAATGCGGCTGTTGTCGGAGCAGTTGCACCATAACCAAGAGGAATCGGGGCAGATTGGCGGTTTTCGCTTGGAGCGCGACGCACTGGGCCAGCGGGAAATATCCAATCAGGCCTACTATGGCGTCCAGACCCTGCGCGCCATGGAGAACTTTGCGATATCAGGTGTTTTCATTCACAACTTCGAACATCTGATTGAAGGATTGGCCATGGTGAAAAAGGCGGCGGCCATGACCAATCATGAACTGGGACGTCTTGACGACGCACGGATGTGGGCCATCTGCGACGCCTGCGACGAGCTCTTGCACGGCAGGCTGCATGCACATTTCACGGTGGACATGTTCCAGGGGGGCGCGGGCACGTCCACCAATATGAACGCCAACGAGGTGATCGCCAATCGCGGCCTCGAACTGATGGGCCGCCAAAAAGGGGAATACGCCTATTTGCATCCCAACGATCACGTCAACTGCTCCCAGTCAACCAACGACGCTTATCCCACCGCCGTCAAGCTGGCGGTGCTGCTGTCCAACCGCAGCCTGGTCCGGGCCATGCGGGAACTTGAACAGGCGCTTGACAGGAAGGCCGACGCGTTCAGCGATGTGCTGAAAATGGGGCGCACCGAAAACCAGGATGCGGTGCCCATGACCCTCGGCCAGGAATTCAGGGCCTATGCGGTGATGATCAGCAGCGCCATCCGGGCGGTTGAGCGCGGCGCCGACGAATTGATGGACATCAATATGGGCGCAACGGCGATCGGCACCGGCATCAACAGCCCTCCGGGGTATGCCGATCTCGTCACCAAAAAATTGGCGGAGGTCAGCGGGTTTGAGCTGCGCCGGGCGCGCAATCTGGTTGAGGCCACCCAGAACGCCGGCGCCTTTGTGCAGATGTCCGCCTCGCTCAAACGCGCGGCCGTCCAGATCTCAAAAATATGCAATGACCTTCGCTGGTTGTCTTCCGGTCCCCGATGCGGTCTGGGCGAAATCAACCTGCCGCCCATGCAACCCGGCTCCTCCATCATGCCCGGCAAGGTCAACCCGGTTATCCCCGAAGTGGTGAACCAGATCTGCTATCAGGTGATGGGGTATGACGCTGTGGTCTCGATGGCCGCCGAGGCCAGCGAACTGGAACTCTGCATGGCGGAACCGATCATCGCCTATGACCTGTTGCACGGGATGATGATCCTGAAAAACGCCTGCGTCACCCTGGTTTCCCGCTGCATCAACGGGTTGGAGGCAAACCGCGCGGTCTGCTGGCGGTATGTGGAAAACAGCATCGGCCTGGTGACCGCCGCGGCGCCTGTGCTCGGCTATGAGCAGTCGGCGGCGATTGCCAAAGAAGCCTTGGAAACGGGAGGGAACGTCTACAACCTGATTCTCGAGAAGGGACTTCTTTCCAAGCAACAGCTGGACGACCTGCTGCGACCGGAAAACATGACCGATCCCCGAGCCATGCCAAGCGGTCGACTTGGTTAAGGCAACGGTTCCTCCGACAAACTCGGATTTGGAGCTGTGGAAGGCGCGGCCGCACAAGAAGCAGCATGCTCTCTGCCTGGGTTGATTGCCGCCATTCATGAACAATCGCAAACCATCTGATAGACAATGCCGTTTTTCGCCTTTTCTTTATCCTGAAGGAAGGCGGATCACACTCTTTCACCAGGAGAAACCACATGGAAAGCATCGGGATTTTTCTCAATTCCCAACCCTTTATTGCCCTGTTTCTGGTCATTGGCCTCGGCTATGCCGTCGGTCAGATTAAAATTGGCGGCTTGTCGCTGGGCATTGGCGCCGTCCTCTTTGTCGGTCTCGGCGTCGGCGCAATCGCGCCGAAGGCGGCGCCCCCCGGTCTGCTGGGAACGGTTGGCCTGGTGCTCTTTCTTTACGGCATCGGCATTCAATACGGCCGGGATTTCTTCAAAGGACTGATGAGCCCGCTGGGGATCAAGGCCAACCTCCTGGCGACCTTCGCCGTGCTTGCGGGTTGCGCGGCGGCAATCGCCATGGCTCGATTCATGGGGTTCGGGGCCGACTTTGTCGCCGGCATGTTCGCCGGGTCGCTGACCAGCACCGCCACCCTCCAGGCGGCAATGGAAGCTTCCGGCAGCAAGAATCCAGCGGTCGGCTATGCGATTGCCTATCCGTTCGGGGTGTTCGGCCCCATTCTCTGTTTTTACTTGGCCAAGCTGGTGTTCCGGCCGAAGATCGAAGTGCCGCCCCCCAGCCGTCTGGTCGTCGCCGAGGCCAGGGTCGGCGATCGGGGGCTGACCGGCAAGACGGTCGCCGAGCTGCTCGCCCTAGCGCCGGAAGGCGTCGATCTCCTCATGGTGCGGCGAAACGGGATGAATATGCTCCCTGAACCGACCCTGGCGTTGGAGGCCGACGACCTGCTCTCGGTTGTCGGTTTTCCGGAAGTCCTAGCGCAACTCCAGGCAGGCGACGAGGGGAAAGGACGGGAAGATCGCCGTCATCTCGATTACATACGCGTTTTCGTCTCCAAGCCTGGCTTCATCGGCCTGCGGCTTGCCGATCTCCCCCTGCCTGAAGGCCTGTCGGCCAAAATCATCCAGGTGCGGCGGGGAGACGTCGACCTGCTCCCCAAACCTGATCTGCGGATTGAATACGGCGATCAGCTGGGCGTGCTGGTCGAATCGGCGCAACGCGCCAATGTCAGCCGATTCTTTGGGGATTCGATCAAGGCGGAAACGGAATTCAGTTTTGTTTCCCTGGCG
>NZ_JAVBXR010000116.1 GCF_030824455.1 Desulfobulbus sp. | reverse complement strand
CCGAACCAGCCGGTGGCCAGTTCCTCGTCGTCGCCGACAAGCTGTTCCTGGAGCAGCACGCATTCCTCCAGACACGCGCCGTCGACCGCGCCCTGATAGGCGGCCGCGTTCAACCGCTGATTCTCTGCCCTGATCCGGATTTCCAGTTCACGCCGCTGCTCGAAATTGAGATCGCCCCGGCCCATGAGCAAGGCGCCCAGGGTCCAGAGTTCGTTCTGCTGCACAGACAATTCTTCCAGCTCCCAGCGGACCATTTCGGCCATCTGAGCTGCAGGACGCGGTTTTTTGGGATCAATGGGCAGGGAGAGCAACGCGCTGGCGGCGCTGGAGGAAACGAGAATGGCGGTGGCGGGTAACCGCTTTTTGGACTGGCCTTTGAGCTGCGCCAACACCTCGCCGACCGCTGCGGTTCTGTCGGTAGCCGTCGACAGAACCACAGCGCCCAGGGCAAATGCCGACGAGGTTGTGCACGACGCCACCGCGCCGTGAAGGCTGTAGCCGGTGCTTTCCAGCACCAGCACCCGGCCCGGCTTGCTCAGCTTGCCAAATTGGAATTTTTTGAAATTGAATCCCACCTTGGGGAGTTTCAGCTTAAACATGATAGACCTGCACCGCCCACCGGCGCCAAAGTTGGTTACGGATTGATTTTTCGTTCAAACGGTTGCAGCGTTGTTCCGGGAACATAGGTGAAATTTTTCCATAAAGCCGATCCTACCGGAAAAGGCTTGGTTGTATCGCATACGGGAGGCGTCGCCGTACTGTCGTACTCGAAAATGCCGTAGGCCATCTGCCCCTGGTAGAGGTAGGTGTCCTCATCTAGGGTCGCGCTGGTGGTGTCCTCGAAAATAAATTCTGCGATTTTTTGTGTTCCGTCCCACTGGATAGAGGTTGCTCCATTGGAAACAACTTGGACCGGGATGCCGCCCTTGGTGACGATCATCGCCATGCACAGGTTTTCAGTGGGTTGCCAAGTACCATCAGTTCCGGTTGCTACGCAGTCAGCGGAGATCGTAAGATCCGCTCTTGGCATTGATCCAGCCCATGTCCACGTCGCGCCGTTGCTCACGCAGGTGGCTTCGGTTATGTAGCTTGAAATGGAACAGGAGCCATTCCATGTCCACGTCGCGCCGTTGCTTTCACAAGTGGCTTCGGTGGTGTAGGCCGGATTGGAACAGGAACCCCCTATCCATTCTGTGCTGCAAGTACCTTTGGTGATGTAGAGCGGATCGGAACAAAATCCATCGACCCAGCACGAAGCAGGCGCCCCGAAATCCACCCGCAATCCACCAGTCGCATCTCCTGTTCCACCCGTGTTACCGGAATCAGTAACCTTGATCCGGTACTCGCTCTCATCAATAAGCGGCGCAGCACCTAAAAGGGGATAGTCGGAGTCATAGGGTTCATCACCCCCAGCGACACCGTCTCTTCCGCGGCTTCGAATGGTCAGATCACCAGCATTTGGGCTGTCGACGGTGTAAACCCAGCCAAAATTATTGTTTGAATCATCATCCCTGCCCCAGCCATCCAGGAACCTGCCTACACTGCCAAATCCAGGTGGCAAGTACGGCCCATTCCATCCCGCCCAAATCCCAGTGGTGGAGTCTTGAGCATAAACAGCTTGTGACACCCAAGTCCCGCCAGCATCCGTACACTCATTCGCCGCATTGGTGGTAATGCCAGGATGGTTTTTGCAATATTCACGCGAAACCAAGGCTTGTAAATTTTCCGGCAAACCACCCATATCCGCCACATACCCCCGCACCTCCGGCTGCCCGTTGATGGTGCGCGAGGTGTCGCCGATGATTGCCCGGCGGATGGCCTGCAGCCGGTTGCGGGTGTCCTCGAAACGCACCTGGTCGGCGTTGTTGCCAACCACGCCCAGGCTCATCCAGGCCACGGCGGAGAGCACGGTCACCACCAGCAGCAGTTCCAGCAGGGTGAAGCCGTTGCGGCGGCAGATAATCCGGTGGCTCGGCCCATGAAGCCGGTATGATTCAGGGAATTGCGGCAAAGTCCACCACCAGGATGGCCGGCCCTTTGGCGTAGCTGTAAACGTGGTAGCCCTGGAAACGGGCCATCGCCTCTTCCTTGAGGCCAGCGTTGACTTTTTTCACCGCATTCGCCTCGATATAAACTGGGATGATCCGCCCTGCCCCGGACTCAACAAACATCCGGTGACGCACCTCGGGGATGGGCTTGACTCCGGACATTTCCATGGCGGTGTACACGTATTCCATCGGTTTTTCTTCGGGCTGACGCTTCAGCTTGGCTTCGAAACTCACCGGCGCCATCATCTTGATCATCTTCTTGCCGTCCTCGGCGGCCTTCTGTTCCCGCTCGATAAACTGATCCAACTCGACGCTGGCAAAGGTTTCCGGCTTGGCCGGCTCCTGCGGAGCCTGGTTTTCAGCCGGAACAGCCGGCGCCGTCTGGGCCTGCGGTTCTGCCGCCGGTTGTTCCTCAGCCCCAACGCACAGAGGCAGGGCCATACAAACCCAGAGGACCAACGCCAACACCGCTTTTTGTTTCGTTTGCATTTCGACTCACTCGAACGTGTTGAAATTATTCTATGGGCAGCACGATGTCGTCGTCGCCGCCTTGATCGTATTCGCCGTCCGGCCCCATGCTGACCAATTGCCAGTGAGCCGGCGAGGCCGCAGTCTGAAAAAACAAATAAGGTCGCCCCCAGGGCTCGCCGGCGGACACGCTGTCCCAACCAAACTTACCGTTGACAACACCGTGCTCAAAGGGATCGGCAACGCCCACCACATTCACGGGATCTCCAGTGGTCGGGTCGCCGGCGACAGTATCGGCGCCGTCAGGGTCGATGGGGTTGAGGGCATAGCCAATATTCACCCGCCCATCGCTGAAACCGATCAGGTAGGGTCCGCGCCAGCCTCGACCGGTCTCCTCGTCCCAGGTGGTCAGTTGATGCCCGGAGCCGGCCAGGGGGCTGGTGGTTGCCAACAACTGGTGCAAATTCGCCGGCGAGTAAAACCATTCGTCGTCAGTCCCGGTGTGGACGGGGAGGCTGGCCGGCTTGACCGAACCACCGTCGTCTTCCAGCTTAAACACGCCTTCCCGTGGAAAATACCCGGTATCTTGCTTGAACTGGCGCAGGGCCTTGGCAATCTGCTGCATCTCGGCCCGCACCAACCGTTCGTCGGCGTGTTGGCCTACACCCCGGTAAGTTCCGGCGGCAATGAACGAGATGGCAGCCAGGATGGCAATCACCACCAGCAGTTCCAGCAGGGTGAAGCCGCCTTGTCCCGCCTCGGGCTGATATGTACAACCGGTTTTGTGCACGCCGTCCTGTTGGTAAAATTTGCAATCTCTGGCTTCCATGCGCTGCACGGAAGCCTCTTATTGGGGGCGTTGCACCGCTCGTAGCCTGGATGGAGTGCAACGCAATCCGGGGTCACGCCAACTCGGCCCCGGATTACGCAAGCTCCATCCAGGCTACGGAACCCCATCCGCAGGGCAACATTGGACGCTGGAGCTTCCCGGTGGAGTTCTCACGCCGTAGGTAGCGTGGGAACGATCAACAAATCACGGCTGCTGTGGAGAGACTGGGGTCGCCTGGATGGAGCGCCGCGCAATCCAGGCACACACCATCAAGGCCCCAGATTGCGGTGGCTCCATCCAGGCCACGTTCCTGCGTTGCTTATTTTTTGGCCGGACTTGCCGGACTGACCGGGGCGGCTGATTTTGCAGTGCCTGCCGCGCCAGCCGGAGTCACCGCTTTGACGCATTCGGCGCGGGCCTTGTCGAGCGGGTCTTTGAAATCCGCCGAATACTTGCGCCGGGTCTTGCTGACGGCCTCGGATTCCTTGACCCCGGCGTTCAACAGGTCGGCCAGGTAATTGTAGGGTTCGCCTTTGACCGTCTTGCTGGCCGCCTCGGCAAAACAGGCGGCCTGATCGGCGGGCAGGCCCGACTTGGCCAGCCCGACCTTCATGGCGTCCACATTGGGCGACGGGCCGCAGCCAGCCAGCAACACGGTCAACAACAAGAGAAATTTGATTTGTTTCATAATGTGCATCCTTTCCTCCAAGGACCCTCTCCTTTGGGGTTGCTTTGCTTTCAGGTAAATTTCGGGTTGCAACAGGCCGTACTGGCGGCCCGCCAAAAAAAAACAGCCCCGTGGGTGGTTGCGCCATCACGGGGCTGCGTGCATACTCCAATTTCCAACAACCGGGCCAATTCCCGCATACGGCAGGGGGGAGATGCGACGGCGCAAAAAGGGGGGAGCGCCGCCGCATCCGAGGAGCGGCCCGGACGACGACCCCGGCGGAACATACCGGGGGCCGCCTCAGGTCAGACTATCAAATGGTGTTGCGGGTGCCGTCCCACTCGCCGAGTTCCTCTTCCTTGGTGTCGAGGGCGCCGTCAACGATGGCGGTCAGATTGAGCTGGTCGGCAGCGACAATATTTCCCGCACCGTCATATTCGCCGACATTCCATACGGCGATGAAACGGTTGTACTCGTTTGGCTTGACGTGACGATAGACAGGCACAGTGGTCATGCCGCCCAGGGTATTGGCGTCGAACAGGGTGGACGAGGGTCCAATACCGGTGAGGAGATAAGCATTACCTGTTGCGGTAGCGAGATTGGTGCCATCAAACTCGCCGGTAGGACCAGGTTGGCCGGTCAAGCGCTCTTGCCCCCCCATCCAATAGAGACCAATGGGATCGGTCGTACTTGCTCCGCTCAACGTAACACTCATGCCGCAACCGTTGGCATCTTCAGACATGAAGATATTGCCGGCGACAACCGCATTTCTCTTTGAAGCGATAAGGTCCTGAATGTGGGCATTGGTGCAATCCTCGCTGCCTGCAACGGCGTCAGGAGGCGTGGCGGTCCCGTCGATATAGCGCAGCTCGGTGATACCGGCGTCCGCCATAATGCCCTGTATGTCGGCGGTAATGGCCGCAGGAAACGCTTCCGTTGCGCCGTCAAACCCAAGAGCGGCCGTAGGAATAGCGTCAATACCGGTAGCAGTACCAAGGTCAGAAGCCATCAACGAATCAAACCGGTTCGGCAACACGTTGCGCTGCAAAACGCGGAAAGTAGAAATACCCTTGTTCAACTCATCCATCATAGTCACATGGGCCGCAGCCGAGGCCCGGGCATCGGTGTCTTTCAGGGCGATGGTGGCGGTGCCGGCGATGGCGGCGAGGATGGCCACGACAACCAGCAACTCGAGCAGGGTAAAACCGTCGTTGTTGCGTTTTTTGGTTGCGAGCTGTTGTTTTCTGGTCTCAAGCATGTCTTTCATTTTCTGTGCGAAAACCTTCATTGGTACTGCCTCCTGTTTAGAGTGAATTGATGCGTACTTCTGTTTCAGGCCTCGCTCCACCCTAAGGAGCCGGCAGCCAGAGCCTTGTTCAACAAACTTCGTGACTGTAAGGCGTCGGACGACCCACACGTTCGGACACCGCATTGTGTTCGGCATGGCCGCTTGCCATCGCCGCGTTAAAAATCCTACGCCGCCGAGGCGTCCCGGCCGACCTGGGGTTCTTTGTGCCCCAAATGCCCTGGATTCCCCTGATCGGCCCGGTTGGCGTAATCCACCACGAACCGATACTGCTTGCCGCAATGGATGATCACCTCCTTTTGCCCCCGTCGCAGGATTCGCATCTCCAGCCGGATGTCTCCGTAGCCGTCGTGCGAAAAAACCTCGTGGTACAACGCTTCAAACTGTTCCAGCACTTCTTGGTTGGTTGCTGTTTCCATGCCCTCTGCACCCTGGCCGCTGTCTTCCTGTTCTGACGCCACGCCGGAACCCCTTTCCGACACCGGATGCGGCAGCCAACCCGCCGCACCTTTGAGCAATCTCGATCTTAATTAGCAGCTTCAATTCTTTTTAGTGCTCGCTAACTGTGGCTCCACTATAGCCGATCCTAAAAACATTGCTGTGACCTACGTCACACTTTGGCAAAAAAAAGCAAAAAAAATGAAAAAAATCACAACCGGCTAAAGCTGCGCCTTAACTTTAAAAATTTTGTGTTAAGCCGGGACGTTACACACCACAAGCCCGGTGCCCTGCCATGGGCTTGCCAATGGGCAATTATCGTCAAACACGCTCACAGCGGCTGTTTGCGGCAAATAGTCTTGACGCGGCACGCCAGGTTTTTCTAATTTCATTACCTGTTGACAACTTTTTAAGGTTGCTCTAAATCTAGAGCCGCCAAAGGGACCCGACAAACGGGTCCGGGACCAAACCGTTGTCAATCAAGGAATCCATGAAGCCTATTGCCCTTGCCGCCGAGCCACCAAGCCAATGCGAAACGTCAACGCCCCAGGACCGTTCCTGGCTGCCGCGCACCCCGCTGCTGCAGGACCTGGCGCCGGAAATTCAGCAGCAGCTCCAGTTGATGAGCAGTGTCCGCACCCTGCGCAAGGGAGAGTATCTCTTCCTGGAGGGTGAGGCCATCTCCAGTTTCCACTACGTGCTCACTGGCCGGATCAAGGAATATTATCCCGCCGGCGACGGCGGCCAGTGCCTGCGGCGCATCGCCTTGGCCGGCCACTACCTCAGCCTGCATCAACTGCTTTCCGGCCGGATCAACTACACCTACTCGGCCATGGCCATTGCCTCGGCGCGTTGCTGGTCCTGGCCGACCAGCCTCTTTCTCGAACTGATGCACCGCGAACCGACCCTGGCCCTGCAGGTGGCCCGGGTGCTTTCGGAAAACGTTGAACACTCCTGCCGGCACGCCTGCCTGTGCCGCAAGACCAGGGCGCTGTCCAAGGTGGCGGGATACTTGCTCAGCAAGAACAATCAGATGGTGCAGCAACGGCGGCTGATGGGCGGCCGCGAGCCCACAATCCGCATTGATCTGCGGCCAGTGGAACTGGCTGCCGCCGAAATTTGTCTGGCGCGCGAAACCTTTTCCCGGGCGCTTTCCTGCCTGGATGAACGGAATCTGATTAGGGTGGTGCACGGCGTGGTGGAACTGGTCGATGAGGAGGGGCTTAAACAGATCAGCGCCGTGCATTGAACGACAAAAGTAAGTCGGTTTGCGGGCCAGAACCGGACGCGGGAGCGGTCCAGCTGAAAAGGGCGCACGCCGTGCGCCCCTACTCAAACATCTTCGCCTGCAATAAGGGCGGCCTCCACCCCATCAGATCGCTTTAAGAAACTCCACCAACGCCGCCCGGTCCTGGGCAGGCAGCTTGCGAAACAACTCGCGGGATTCCGCGCCCTCGCCGAAATGCCAGAGAATGGCCTCTTCGAAATTGCGGGCGCGCAGGTCGTGGAACATGTCGGTGTGGTCAACCGCATTGTCCATCAGACCGCGGGCCCACAGCGGCGGGGTGCGGAAGGTCTTGCTCACCCCGTGGTTGATCTCGCCCATGTCGTGCAGCAACAAGTCGGTGTAGGGCCAGATCTTCTGTTTGCCAAAGGCGGGCAGCAGCGGATAGTCGCCGGTGACCCAGGACGGTTTGTGGCAGTCGATGCACCCGATTGCATAGAACAGCTCCTTGCCGCGCTTGACCTCGGGTTTGTGCAGATCGCGGGCCGCCGGAACCGCCAGCCCCCGGTGCCAGACGAGGAAACTGTCAAACTCTTCGGCGCTCATCTCCACCGGCTGGTGCGCGGCCAGGGGGGCGACGTCCAGACCAAGTTCGCCCTGTTTGTCGATCCACTGCTGACTGGCAAAGAGTTTGGGCCGGTCGGCGCGATTGATGTTGGTGACGTTCCACACCCCGTTGCCGCCGGGGCCGTTGTTGATGGTGGCCCGGGTGTTGTGCCAGGTGAAGCGGCCCAGCCGCTTGCCGCCGTCGGGCTCCTCCACCCACTTGCCGTGCATGCCCTTGACCGGTCCGGGCTTGGCCTGCTGACGGTTGAACTCGGCGATGATGTCCTCGTCACGAATGGCGTCGATCAGGCCGGAGCCGAAGATGCCAATGGTGGCCTCCAGGCTGACCTTGTAGTTGTCCGGCAGCGGCAGGAGCGGCTCAACGATGTCGGCGGTTGGGTAGATGAGCGTGCCCTCAATGGCTTTGCCCTGGTTGTAGGGCGTGCCGTCGGCATACTTGTTGCCGTGCTCGTCGACAAAAGCATTCCAGGTGATCTTCACGTTCTTGGCGGTGGGCGCATAGGGCGGCACGGCCATGGTCTGGAGCATGAACACGTAGCCGTCGACCAGCTTGCCGTCCGGAGTGTGGACAAACACGGTGTAGCCGTTGCCAAACTGGGTGTTGAAGTCCTCCACCCGCCGCGCCCGGCCGTAGTTGGGATGGCAGTTGCGGCAGGAGTTGTTGAGGTAAACCGGGCCAAGGCCGCCGAATTTGGATTTGGGATCGGTGACGTACATGGCCTCGAAGATGATTTCACCGTCGTTGAACTTTTTCATCAGCTCCGGGTTGGCGCTGACGGCCGGAGCCGGCAATTCAAGACAGCGCGAGGTGGTGCTGAACACCGTGCCGGCCCGGCCGGCGGTGAAATACTCTTCGCTCAGGCCCGGCGGAATGCCGCCCAGGTCGCTGTGGGCAAACAGCCGGGAATGCAGGCCGCCGGTGGCCAGGTCGGTCGCGGTAAGGAGGGCCATGGTCCCCAGGGTCAGGGCCCATTGCCGTACAGATCGTTTCAATGCAAGGTTGGTCATGCTTCCCTCTCGTTCATAAAATCATGCGCAAGGCGCGACCGCCGGCACAACCTGCCGACGCCGGACTCGCCTGGTTCCGTTACAGGGCGGATGATGGGACATAGGCCGCCCAGGGCTCGGCCGCCGGGTCCATGCAGACCGGGACAATGGCGGCGGCAAATTTGTTGGCCAGCTTCCAGCAGGAGGCGGCGGCAATCCGCACCTTCAGCTCGTGATCAGCTGTCGTCTCTCCGTAGGGGTCGCCGACTGCGTTGATCCGGTGACGGACGTCGGCCAGGGCGATGCGGATGCGGCGGTCAATCACCTCATCCTTGGCGGCCACCAGTTCGGCCATCGCCCTGCCCCGGTTGCCTTCCACCCCGCCGAGATAGGCGTTCTCCACGCCTTGCAGCAGGTTGACGAGGTCGGCGGCGGCATTGCGGCTGTCTTGGGATTCGCTGTCGCGCGGGTCTGCGGAGCCAAGCCACTCTTCGATCAGCGGACAGACGTCTTCAACCACGGTGTGACTCTCCTGGAACATCTCCTGGAGAACCACGGAGCGTGAAAAATAGCGGCTGCCAGGAGCGCCGGGATGGGCGAATTCCGCTGCATAAGAGGGACGTTCGGGCAGTTGCGCCGCCTTGAGCCGGGCGGCTGCGGCCGGCGGCAGGTTGGCGCTGCCTGCCCAGGAGGCCTGGAAGTCGAGACTTTCCTCCACGATAGCCTGGGTGACGGCCTTGAGATAGAGCAACTCGGCCGGACGGATTGCTGCAGCCTTGCGCGGCTTGCCGTCGCGGAACAACAGGTGTTCGGCGGTAAAGAAACCGCGCTGGGTGGAATTGATCTTGCGGCGCAGCAGCCCGGAATCAATGGCCAGGGTTCCGGCGGCAATCTGGGCGATGGAATGTTCGATCATGGGCCGGTCAATTGGCCAGGAGGCGACCTGCTTGTCAAAATCGTAGAAGGCTGCGGGGCCAAAGGCAAAGCTCTGGATGGGCTGCCACTGGGCGCGGGCCGCCCGCCAGGCCTTGGCGGCCTCTTCGACGCCGGCGTCGGTGGCATTGGCCTGGAGTTGCGCGACCGCGCCGTTCAAGGCTTCGTTTATTGCCACCACCCGCTCCAGAGTGTGCAGCACCACCTTGTCGGCGTAATCGGCGATGACCGCATCGATTTTCCGCTGGGTCAGACACGCTTGCACAGCAGCGGATTTGGGCAGCAGCATCGCCCCGCAGACCACCCCGGCCAGCGCCACCAACCCTGCGATCCGCACCATGGGGCGTTGCAGCAGTTTTTTTCCGTCTGTCTTGTTGTTTTTGCCGGATTTCATACACCATGCTCCAAGCGGTTGAATTACATCTGGGTTTCGCCCGGGCCGCGCACATCGACTTCCAGGGAAAGGGAGGCCTCGACGATCTGTTTCTGCAGTTTCTCGATGCTTTTGTACAACGGCTGCAACACCTTGTCGTCCTGCTGCAGATCCTTGCGCAGGCCGTTGCCGTCCTTGAGGGCGGCGAGTTGGGCGTCAATGCGCTCCAGCTGCTTGCGGACATCTTCAGCCAGCTGCGGGTTCCTCTTCGAGACCAGACCGTCCTTGACCGCAACCAGATCGACGACGGCGCCCTCGCCGTTGCCAAGCAACAGCCGACGAAGACCGTCAATGCTGGCCTGAAAGGATTGACGGCTGGCGTCGCTGCGCCAGGCTTCGAGCAATTCCGCCTTGGCCTTGCCTTCAAAAAAACCGCTGGGGGCACAGATCCGGTCGCGCAACAGCCGCTCGGCGACGTTGAGCATCCGGGCAAAGACCAGGCTCAAGGCGTCGCCGGGCAGCAGGTAGGGTGTGCCGTCGCCGGCGGCAACAAAGGCCGGCGCTTGCCGTTGCCACTGGAGCTGGTTGGTCGCCGCCTGATCGGCAATCTCGGCAACCACGCTCTGCAGATGGTCGCACCGGCCTGCGGTGGTGGCTTCGGCCACGCCGGCAGGAGCGAACAACAGGTACTCAGCGCCGGCAAATCCGCGCACATCCGGATTGGCCAGCAGGTGAGTCAGTTCCTTGGAGGCGGTGGCCCCATTCATCACCGCCTCATTGGCAGGCCAGTGCTCCAGCAACTGCTCCGCCTTGTACTCCTTGCCCTGGAGCATCATCGGCTGCGCCGTCCGCCAGGCCAGATAGGCCTGCTTCCAGGCAAGCCGGGTTTGTTTCAATACTTCATCGTTTTTTTGTTCACAGAGACTGCGGGCCGATTCGGCCAACTCTTGCGAGGCGGCGGCGGCCTTGGCAAGACCGGGCTCAATGGCCTTGCCGGCCAGCACAGCCAACAGCTCTGATTCGGTCTGCGGCCCTGCGGCGGCCGCCGGGGCCGATGCCATAAGCCCGATCAGCGCGGCAGCGAAAACCCGCGCCCAGACTGCACCCGCCATACTATTCCATTGATCATTCCACTGCATTGCGACCTCCTCGAACATCTATCACCGGTCATGGCGCCACAACAACAGCGCGCCAGGCCCCCGTTGTACCCGTCTTCACCACCCACGGGCTCCCCATGCATTCAAGCGTCCAAGATAATTTCGTCTCCGCTAAAACCAGACAACTATACCCGTTTGCGAAATCATTTCTGTGACCATGGTCACAGTTGCGCTCTTTTTTTTTAAAAAAACGACTGAGCCAGCCAATGCGCCAAAGTTTGAGGCGTGGGCCAAACCACGCCAATTGGTGTGAAACACTGTGCTCAATCCAACCGGGAACAGGGACGGTTCAGGAAACCCGCCCCTGCCAGGGCGGCAAGGCGTGTGCTTGGCCAGACTGGCCATTGTTGATGTGAGGACTATCGAAGGGATAGTGGGGTAGGCTAAGACTGCGGTATTACAGAGGTGGGATTGCGGGGAGAGTGGAATTCAAAAAGGCCATAGATAAAATCACCTATGGAATTTCACTCTGCTTTGAAACTTGTCAAGGTCACGTAGGGGTGGTACATCAAAAGGGATCTCTTCATATTTTCACAAAGGATAAGGCGACGATGAGCGACAAGGAAGAGCCTGAAGTAAATGCTGCTTGCAGTTTCTGCGGCAAGCTGCTCAAAAACGTTGAACTCATGTTTTCTGGCGGAGAGCAACTCGCCATCTGCAATGAGTGCATTACGCGCTGTATGGCAGTTATCGATGATAGGAAATCATTTGATATTCCGTACCCCAGATTTCTTGGCGAAAAATATCGGGAAACAAATAGAAAGCTCCGGCCTATAACCAAACTGCCGGAAGGGTGGAAGATCAAGGACACCGAGTTGTATGCCACCGAACCCTATGTTACCGGTTGCTCCCCTGACGGAAAACGATATGCCGATTTTGCGATTCCAAAGCAGTTGGCCTGGTGGATCATAAGCAATGATAAAGCATTGGATGTCGACGAGCTGAGGGCAGAAATTACCAAGCATCTCACTTATGTTATTTGGCAGACCTTGTTGAAATACTGAAAGGCTGTGAAATTCTTCTTCACGGCTTTAAAGCTGGAGAAACCGAAACAAAATCCAGCTTCTTTTTCTATTCCGCATTTTATCCAACACCTTTCCGTCCATATTGTTCTCTCGGGTTGCTCATCAGATCCGGAGCACCACCATCGTATGATCCCGGCCGATATTGTCAAATAGCAAAACCTGCACCATGCAGGGCCTCCGCCGGTCGCGATTTCGCCTATTCACTACGGGTGAAATGTGCATATTACCCAACTGGTGTTCGTTGTCCCAGAGCAAACACAATGCGCTGATCATCTCAACTTTTAACGCCTCTCCAGCCTGAATCGTCCAGCGTGTGGATCCGTCATCCTCAAAAGAGGCCACACCGGCAGGGTGATGGCGGTCAACCGCCTCAACGATAAAGTTCTCCTTGCGATGTATGCATGAACCGTCTAAATTAGACGCGTCTATCTTATTAAGCCAACCTAAATAATGTTCACACCTTTGGGCCAGCCCGTTGCCAACAACACGGCCTGCTCAAGGCAAGGAGGGCATCATGTCCGGCGTATGTTTGCGACACATTCCAAGCAACGGTTCCTGCACGATTCGCGAGGTGCGGGCAGAGGGAGAACTCGGACACCGCATCCGGGAACTTGGCCTGATCCCCGGCGCTCGCCTGTCCATTGTCGGGCGGGCGCCCTTGCGCGATCCGGTGGCGATCCGGGTGCGCGACTACACTCTGACCCTGCGCAACAGCGAGGCCGATTATATCTTTGTCGACGTTGTCGACGGCAACACCATTGAGGCTGATCGTGACTAATCTACTGGTGGGCCTGGCCGGCAACCCAAACTCCGGCAAATCAACCCTGTTCAACGCCCTCACCGGGGCACGACAGCGAGTCGGCAATTTCCCCGGAGTGACGGTAGCTCGGCATGAAGGCGCCGTTTGCCGCCGGGACGCAGTCATCAACCTGGTCGACCTTCCGGGCATCTATTCCCTGTCCGCCTTCTCGGAGGAGGAAGTGGTCGCCCGGCATTTCATAATGGATGAAAAACCACATCTGCTGGTTGATATTGCCGACGCCACCGCGCTCGAACGGAGCCTGTATCTTTGGGTCCAATTGCGTGAGCTTGGCCTGCGCACGGTGCTGGTGGTCAACATGATGGACGAGTTGCATCGCTCCGGGCGACTACTTGACTGCGCCCGATTGTCGAGCCTGCTGGGCATTCCGGTTGTGCCGACCGTGGCGCGCAAGGAAACAGGGTTGACTCAGTTGCTGGACGCAGTTGTTCAGGCAGCCCAGGGCGCGCCGCCTCCACCGCTTGTCATTGCCTACGGGCCGGAACTGGACTGGATGATCGAGGAGCTTGCCCGTAAAATTGAACGGAACGATTTCCTGACCACCTTCTATCCCGCCCGGCTTGCGGCCATTAAATATTTGGAAGAGGACGGCCCCATCCTGACCCAGGGGCGGCGGGAACACCCGCAACTGAGTGCGGAAATCGAAGAGCTGGCCCGTCAGTATTCCCTCCGTTGCCGGAGCAGCTTCGGGGAATCCTCAGCCTCCCTAATTACCGATTACCGCTACAGATACATCAGTTCGATTCTCGGTCGAGGCGTACTCTCCACAGACTCCCACATCCGGCGCCTCAATCTCACCGACGCCGTCGATTTGGCGCTCACCCACTGGCTGATCGGCCCTGTGGTGATGCTGATGGTGCTCTATGCGACCTTCTGGCTCACCATCTCGCTCGGCAACGCGCCGATGGGCTGGATCGAATCGCTGTTCGGCCTGCTGGGGGATCTGGGACGGGAATATGTGCCGGCGGGGTTGTTGCAGTCGCTGCTGGTTTCGGGCGTGATCGACGGGGTAGGCGCGGTGCTCGGTTTCGTGCCCTTGATCGCACTGATGTTCCTGGCGGTTTCCTTTCTGGAAGATTCCGGCTACATGGCGCGGATGGCCTACATGCTGGACCGGCTGTTCCGGATGTTCGGTCTGCACGGGTATTCAATCATGGCCTTCATCGTTTCCGGCGGCATCGGCGGCGGCTGCGCGGTGCCGGGCGTGATGGCGGCGCGGAACCTGCGCAGTCCCCGTGAAAAAATCGCCACTGTGCTCACCGCCCCGTTCATGAGTTGCGGGGCCAAAATGCCGGTCTTTACCCTGCTGGCTGCCGCCTTTTTCCCCGGATACGTCACCGGGACGCTGTTCTGGATCACCCTTGCCTCATGGGGATTTGTCTTTGTGGCCGCTAAACTGCTGCGCACAACGATTATTGCCGGGCCATCCACTCCGTTTCTTATGGAACTGCCGCCCTATCGGCTGCCCACCTGCAAGGGCCTGCTGCTGCACGCCTGGGAACGGGTGTGGCAGTACGTACGCAAGGCCGGCACCCTGATTCTGGCGGTGTCGATTCTGCTGTGGGCAGCCATGACCTATCCGGGGCTGCCGGAACAGCGGCGGCAGCACTACGACCATGCAGCCGCAACGATACGGGATCGAAACGATCTCAGCGCGGAAGAACAGTCGGCGGAACTTGCCGCCCTGGAAGCAGGCCGAGCCGAGGAAACCATCCGCCATTCATCCGCCGGCCGCATTGGACAGGCGCTTGAACCAATCAGCACCCTGGCCGGTTTTGACTGGCGAACCAATATCGCTCTGGTCGGCGGCCTGGCTGCAAAGGAGGTGATCGTCTCCACCCTGGGCACGGCCTATTCCCTGGGGGACATCGATCTGGAAAACTCCGGAATGCTGGCGCAACGATTGGCCCAGAGCCCTGAATTCACCAAAATCACCGCTGTCTCGCTCATCCTTTTTTCCATGCTTTATGCCCCCTGCTTTGTCACCGTCATTGCCATTGGCCGCGAAATCGGCATCCGCTGGGCGCTGTTCTCCGTTGTGTTCAACACCAGCTTTGCCTACCTGGCGGCCGTATTGTTTTATCAGACCGCGACCGCGCTGATCAGCTTGGCCTAGATCGGATTGACGGGATACGCACAATGTCGATGACCACTCGGATGTCCCTGCTTCTGTTGCTGATCAACGGTCTGCCGGTCGCAATGGCGGTGCTGCTGCTGGAGTACAAACGATACGATGAAGCGCTGGCCCTGGCGGTCCTGTGGCTGGTGGCGTTGCTGGTGCTGCTGGCTCCTATTGCGCGGTGCATTACCTACCTGGTGGTCGGCCGCGACCTGCAGCGGATCAATCGCATGTGCTGCAACATGCGCGACGGCGAGGCTGCCGGGGCCTTTGTCCTGCCGCTGGAACGCGAGGACGAGCACGAATTGATCCGTCTGAAACGGCACATGAACTGGATGTTGCATGCGGTGGCGTCGCGGGAGCAGCGATTGCAGAGCCGCCTGCACACGGTGACGCGCAACAAGCAGGAGTACCAGCGTCGTTCCACGGTGGACGCCCTGACCGGGGTCTTCAATCGCGGCTATTTCGAGGAGATCTTTCCCCGCTTGCTCGACGACGCTCACAAGCTCCAAAATTCCATCGCCCTGATCATGATCGATTGCGACGGGTTCAAGCAGGTCAACGACACCCACGGCCATCAGACGGGCGACGAGCTGCTGCAGTTGCTGGGCGCCGTCCTCAAGAACGCGGTCCGGGAAAGCGTGGACATCCCCTTCCGCTACGGCGGCGATGAATTCGGCGTTATTCTCAGCGGCATGGCCGAGCCGCGGTTGCAGGCAATTGCCGAGAACGTCCGCAGCCGATTCGAGCAGGGCAACGCCTGCAACACTACCCTTTCCATCGGGATCGCTTTCTGCGACGGCAACTGCGACGGGCGCCTGGCAGAAACCGAGTTCAAACGTCTGGCCGACCAGGCGCTCTACGAGTCAAAACATCAAGGGAAAAACCGGATCATACTGCGAACCTACACAGGTGCGCCCGTGGGCAGTTTGCACGAAACCCAGGGCGAAATCGGGACGAAATGAATCCGGCCACACAGCACCCGGAAATTCATGAAAAATAGTTCGATAGCCTAGACGCGGGAAGACGCCGATCACCTCCCCGCCCCTGAGCAGCCGGCGACGCCCTCTCCCTGATCCGCGCCCGATTCATTGCACGGGAACCCCATTCGGGTTCCCGTTTTTTTTACCGCCCACCCTGCCCCATGCTGATCTGTGGCGGGCAGGAACAACCGCCGCTAAAACGCCAGCAGCCGACTCGCGGTTACCCTGGCGACAATGGCCGTGCGCGTCTGGCTGGTGAGGTCCAGCGAACCGGCCTCGCTGATGGAATTCCAGCTGTAGGCCCGCTGCACCACCTGTTCGTGCGCCTCGCGTAGCGCGGCGAAGGAGCGTTCCACCTCCGGATAGGCGTTTGATTCCCGGAAGGGCAAGCGGATGAAGCCGGTGCGACGACCGTCGCGAAAAAAGGGCGCGGTCAGCCAGTGATAGTCCTGGGGCCGCCAGTCCGGGGCGCGTTCGTAGCAGTCCGGCAGGCAATAGGGCTCGTTGGGCGCGTCGACGCGCGGAATCCGGCTGCAGACGTTGACCGCCTCAACCGCCAGTTGGCGTTCATACTCTTCCAGCTCCAGAGTGTAGATCAGGCCGGGGCGAAAATTGCCCCGCTTCTTTTCAATGTTCCATTGAATTCTCATGCTATTCTCCGTGGCGGTCTCAGGGGACCTCATAGGCGGTGGCGGGGGACGGATGGAGCCGGACAAAGTCGCCAAAGGGAGGCGCAACCGCGTCGGCCGTGCCGGTGAGCAGCCAGAGGACCGGATAGACCGGCGCAAACTCGGGAAAGAGATCGCAGTCCAGATCGGTGAGGTAGATCAGGCAGTCGGGATTGAGGCCCGAACGCGCGACATGATCAAACACCGGGCGAAAATCTGTGCCGCCGCCTCCGGCGGGTTTGAGTATGATGGGCGGATCGTGGCGCTGAAAGACCGCGCTGCGGACGATCTGCATGTCACAGTACAGCAGATGCACGGTGGCTGGGCACTGGTCCAGGATCGTGCCGATTTCGGCGGCAAAGCGCTGCAGATCCTCGGCTTCAATGCTGCCCGAGGTGTCGACGGCAACGACGACGTCGCCGAGTTCGTGGTTGTTGAGCGACGGCAGGTACAGATTCTGATGCAGATATCGGCGGTTGGGCCGCAGCCAGGAGTAGTCGGAACGGGCCGAACTTCTGACAAAACGCTGCAGCAGTTCGCGCCAGGACAAACGCGGCGCAATCAGGTCCTCGACCAGCCGTTCCAGTCCCAGCGGCAACCGGCCGGCGTCGCGGGCATTGAGGGCCGCCTGAATCATGGCCTGTTCCCAGTCGGTTTCAGCGCTGTCGCTGTCTCCCGGCGATTTCTCGCCGGGGTCGTCGCGCACCTCGCCGGCGAGTCCCGGATCTGAGGCGGTCTCCTCGTCTTCATCGGTCTCGCCTTCGTTGTTGGCGCCTGCACCGGCGTCGCTGTCCTGTTCCTCGTCGGACTCCTGCCCCTCCTCTTCGGACTGGGCCGAATCCTCGGCCGCCGCCTGGCTGTCTTCCTCGCCCTTTTCGTCGCAGAGAATCCCATACACCGATTCGGCGTTGGCGCCCCGATAGCGTTCGAGAAAGAGATGGCCATCGGGCAGGGTCAGGCCGGCGTCGAGCAGAATCCAGTTGATCACATAATCGCAAGCCCGGTTCCAGGTGCGCGGATCGCGGCCCTGGCGACGTCGATGATGGCCGCAGGCCGGATGCATCACCAGATGGGCGGTCAACCCTTCAAGCTTTTCCGGCGAAAGCACGGACACATACCGGGGATTGTAGGCCAGCACCCGGCCGTCGGTCCACGCGGTCTGGCAGGTCGGGTCTTCGCGCATCCTCAGCCGCAGGGCCAGGGAGGCAAAAAACGGATGTCTGAGCACCAGGCCGGTGCGGGCGCGGATCATCCGGGTGTAGGCGTCGCGGTCCTGGATGGACGATAAGTCATTCATGGGCAGAGGGGGCAACTGAGAAAAAACTGACGCAACATCCGGTCAGACCAGGACGTCGGCGTGGCGGGCGGCCCATTGGGCAAAATCGTCGCTGTCGGCGATTTCGCGGCAATGGCGGACCGCCTCGCGCACCAGAAGAACGCTGAATTCGTCGGGCAGACGGTTGGCAAAATCAAGCAGCGACCCGGCGTGGCAGGGAGCGGCCGCACGGCCGGCCATTTCGCAGATGGCAAACAGCACGGCCGGATCGGTGGGAATTTCCAAGGCTTCCGGCGCGGTCAGGATGTCGTCCACCGTGGGCAGTTGCCGCCAGATTTTGAGAAAACCGATGAACTCGGCCGCAGCCCCCGGCCCAATCGTGCCGGCGAGCAGTTCGCCCAGCGATTCCGGGTCAGGATTGGCCGCTGCCAGGCGAGAGGCGAATCCCCAGGATCGGGGCGAAGGAAAGGCGTTGCCGCTCCGCTCCGGGTCAAAATCATGGAGCAGGGAGGGCCGGAAGCGGAGAAAGGCGACAATCTCCCGGCCGATGCTGCTCCGCTCGGCCCACTTCAGCCACTGGTCGAGATCCACAGTGAAGTCGATGTGAACAAAACGGTTGGCCAGGGCCGAGGGCATGCGGTGCGCCACGGCCCGGTCGGTTTCCCGGTTGCCGGCCGCGATCACGGTCCAGCCGTCGGGCAGAGTGTATTCACCGAGCTTGCGGTCGAGCACCAGCTGATAGCAGGAGGCCTGCACCAAGGGCGGGGCCGCGTTGAGTTCGTCCAGGAAGAGAATGCCCCGGCCCTCCTGGGGAAAAAATGCCGGGGGCGCACCAGACGGCGGTGCCGTCCTCGGCGATCCGGGGCAGACCGCGCAGGTCCACCGGGTCCAGGAGGACAGCGCGGATGTCGATCAACTGCAGACCGGCGCGGTCGGCGGTCTGGCGTACAATCTGGCTTTTGCCCACGCCGGGCGGGCCCCAGAGAAACACCGGTTGGCGGATGTCGACAAGGAGTTCCAGGGCCTGGGATATTGCTGCTGCTTTCATGGGTTGTCCGTGGTTGTGGCTTTCATTTCAGGTGAATTTGACGTTAAAAAAACCGTAAATATGGGATATGCGCCTCAAAGGGCGCGGACGGCCGCAGCCAGTTGCCGGTAGCCCAGACTCTCGACAATGTCGGTTGCCACGCCAATGTACGCTGCACTTTTCTGGCAATCGTCGACTCCGCTCTTCCAACTCTTCTCGTGTACTCATCAGACTGTCCTCGGTGTGCTGTATCGCGTCGAGCCGTTCGCGCCGGCGCGCGACCAGCATCAGGCCACCTGATCACGATTAGGACTTTCACATTTAATTAGCTATGTCTAATTTAATTGTCAATTGAAAACTCTTTTCAACCACAGATTGCTCACAAGGCCAGAAAGGATGCTTCCTTCACCTTTTGCGGCCACGTCTGGATCGATTTTTCGCCGTGTTTGCCGGGTAATCAGGCAGAGTCAGGCGGGATAACAATTTTTTATTAGCTGTGGCTAAAAAATATTGACCATTTTAGAAATCTGGAGCATTATGCAGAGTATTAGAAATGGCTAACATAGAAAGGGAGCTCGAAACAAATCGTCCGCATCGCTGGCTCCGTTAACAGCGACCGGCCATTGAGTTCGCAGCCTGAACACGCGACGCCGAAGGACGGCGCTTCAGGCGGCTGCTTGAACGCCTTGTTTTAGCATTTCATCATCCAATCAAAGGTGCTCATCATGGAAACGCTTGCCCTGCCCCCACAACCCACGCAGCGGAAAAAACTCTGGCACATCGAAGGATGCTACAAATGCGCCCTGATCGGAACCTGTCTCAGTCGCGCCGAATTGCGCAAGCTTTCCCGGGAGCGGCAGTTTGCTGCGGAACCAGGGCTGGACGACTATCAGTTGCACGCCCATTTCATCAAGATTTCCGACCAGGACGACGCTCAGGCCAAGGCGCTTGGCAAATACCTGGAAAAAAAATATCGCTCCGCCGCCAAAAAATATCTCAAGGCGGAAACAGACCGGGAAATCAAAGCCTTATGGGATGAAGATCTGGCTGAAGGGCGGGTTGACAGCGCCTGGTGGGCAGTACTGACCCATCCGCAGGCCTCGCTGGAAATCGTGGCCAAACTCTACGGGGCGCTGCACATGCTCGGTCACGACTACGCCGTCAACGCCTCCAAGGATCGGGCGCTGATTGGCAGTCTCCGAGCCAAAACCCACATGCTTGAAGAGGTGGTGGGCTCGGAGCGGCAGTTCTTCCGCCAGGAAAAAAAGCAACTCCGCGAGGACATTTTCGAA
>NZ_JAVBXR010000125.1 GCF_030824455.1 Desulfobulbus sp. | reverse complement strand
CATGGCTTGTGCTCAATGGCGACAAACTCCAGGTGATCAAGACCAGTAATGCGGATGTGCCGATAACCACCGGCATGAAACCGCTATTGGTCATCGACGTGTGGGAACACGCCTATTATCTGGATTACCAGAACCGGCGCCTGGATCATGTCAACGCAGTGCTCGACACACTGATACATTGGGATTTCGCAGCAGCAAACCTGGGCTGAGACAGCCTAGGCCGTTCATGGCTCAACCGTCTGCTGGTTCCAGCTGGAAAATTGGGCGCAACACGATTGACCATTAAAAGACTCTGAGCGGCTTGATGACAACAAGCTTCTTTGTATAAGGAAGAAATGAACATCAGCACGAAAAATTATACAAGTCATGCGCATCAGTCCTGTTCAAGCCCAAGGATTCTCCCCCTTGGGCTGCCGAACATGATTGATCTGCTGCGCCAGAGGGTTCAAGAGCACCGGGAAAAAACCGTCTACACCTATCTCAATGATGGGGAATCACAGGAAACCAGCCTGACCTATGGCGCCCTGGAACGGAGGGTGCTCGCTATTGCAGCACACCTCCAATCGTGCGTCTCTCCAGGAGCGCGAGTCCTTTTGCTCTACCCTCCGGGCATTGAGTTTCCCGCAGCCTTCTTTGGTTGCCTCTGTGCGGGCATGGTCGCCGTGCCGGCCTACCCTCCCCATTCCAAACAATTCCTGGCAAACCTTCGAGCAGTTGCATCTGACGCAGGAGCCGCAGTCGCGCTCTCCACGGCCGCCACTCTCGAAGACTACAGAGGCCAAATAGAGCAGACTCCGGGACTCATGTCGCTCAAATGGATCCCAACCGACACGCTTGCCGACGACCTTGCCAGTGGTTGGCAAGAACCTCCCCTTGGTCCGGACGCTCTCGCTGTTCTCCAATACACCTCCGGTTCCACAGGAAATCCCAAGGGGGTCATGGTCAGCCATGGCAACCTGCTCCACAATTCAGCCGTCATCCACGCAGTCTTTGGGAATTCACCGAATATCCGCGCCGTGATCTGGCTTCCCCCGTACCACGACATGGGACTGATAGGGGGGATTATCCAGCCTGTTTTCGCAGGTGGAGATGCAATCCTGCTATCGCCGGTTCACTTTATCCAAAAACCGCTGCGCTGGCTTACGGCTATCTCACGCTATAAGGCGACGACCAGCGGCGGACCGAATTTTGCCTTTGATCTTTGTGTTCGCAAGATTACACCGGAACAGACATCCGGTCTTGATCTGAGCAGTTGGGAGGTCGCTTTCAACGGCGCCGAACCGGTTAGGGCGGAGACGCTCCGCCGCTTTGCTGCGGCATTCGAACCCTGCGGATTTCGAAAAAAAGCCTTTCTCCCCTGTTATGGGCTTGCAGAAACAACCCTTCTTGCCTGCGGATGCAACAAGAGCTCCGAACCGACCTTCCTGCGGGCGGACGCACAGGCGCTGCAGACCGGCCGCATTGTTCTGGCGAAAGACAACAGGGAATACGATTTCGAGCTGGTCGGCAATGGGGGACCACCTGCGGACCATGCAATTGGTATCGTCGACCCGAAGAAGCACACTTCCTGCGAGAACGACATGATCGGAGAAATATGGATCGCAGGGCCCAGCGTTGCCCAAGGATATTGGAATCGGCCCGATGAAACGGAAGAGACCTTCCGGGCACGGTTTGCCGATACGGGCAAAGGTCCCTTTCTGCGCACGGGAGATCTGGGGTTTATCCATACCGGGCAGCTCTTTGTTACCGGCCGTCTCAAGGATCTCATCATCATCCGGGGCCTCAATCACTACCCTCAAGACATCGAGCGAACTGCCGAGAGAAGCCATCAGGCTTTGCGTGCTGGCTGTGGGGCGGCGTTTGCGGTGGTAGTCGACAATGAAGAACGGCTGGTGGTGGTGCAGGAAGTCGAGCGATCATACATCAGAAAACTTGACGCAGAGACGGTCATCGGCGCCATTCGCCAAAGCATCAGCCGAGAGCATGGTATCCAGGCCTACGCCGTCGTGCTCCTCAAGACCTCCAGTCTACCCAAAACAACCAGTGGCAAGGTCAAACGCCGACTGTGCCGGGAGCATTTCCTCCAGGGCAATTTGGATGTTGTTGCCGAGCGCGTGGGATACGCCCAAGATATTGAGCCTGAGACACCCTTCCAGGCCTGGGAAAGATCTGACAACCTGGAGACGGAAAACGTGGCGGAGCACATCCATGCCACCCAGTCTTCCATCGCCAAAATGGTGTCGGTGCTGCTGAAGATTTCATTCTCCAAGGTGGATGTCCACGACCCTCTGAATACAATGGGCATCGATTCCTTGATGGCGGTGGAATTGAAGACGGCCATAGAGGAAGACTTGGGATTCGAGATTCCGGTCGAAGCGCTCTTTATGGGGGCGAGCATTGCCGATTTGGCGGCGCATGTTCTCTGGTTAGGGACGTCGGAAGGAGAAATTGACGCCAAAGACGGACCGTTGGCAAAGGTGCTTTCCTCCGGTCGTCAGTCCGGAGAGCCAGTGGAAAGGATCTGCGCCCATAAAGAAGCCCGTGATGTCCAACCGGAGTGTTTGCCGTTTGTGGATTTCCCCGAATACCGGAACCTGCAGCAGATCTTGCTGGGAATGAAAACGCGCGGCATCGACAACCCGTACTTCAGGGAACACGAGGGAAACAATTCCAGCGGGACCGATGCAACGGGTCGAGAGTGCATCACTTTCTCCAGGTACAATTACCTGGGAATGTCCGGAGATCCGGTCGTCTCGCAAGCGGCCAAAGACGCCGTCGACCGCTACGGCACCTCGGTTTCGGCAAGCCGTATCGCTTCAGGCGAACGACCGCTGCATCGTGAAATTGAGAAAGAAATTGCCGGTTTGATTGGAACAGAAGACAGCCTGGTGTTTGTCAGCGGGCATGCCACCAACGTGACCACGATCGGCCATTTGTTCGGCAAACTCGATCTCATCGTCCATGATGCCCTGATCCACAACAGCGTTCTCCAGGGGTGCCAGCTCTCCCAGGCAACCCACCTTTCTTTTCCTCATAATAATTGGCGGGCCCTGGACAAGATTCTCAAAGAGTCGCGACCCCGTTTCCGCCGGGCCCTGGTCGTCATCGAAGGCGTCTACAGCATGGATGGCGACATTCCGGAACTGCCTGCATTCATTAAGATCAAGAAGCGGCACGGCGCCTTTCTCATGGTGGACGAGGCGCATTCGATTGGCGTTTTGGGAAAAAGGGGCCGGGGCATTGGCGAGCACTTTGGCATCAATCCTGCCGAGGTGGAACTGTGGATGGGCACCTTGAGCAAAACCTTTGCCAGTTGCGGTGGATACATCGCCGGGTCCGGAGCCCTGATCGAATACCTGAAATACACGGCGCCGGGCTTTGTCTATAGCGTGGGCATGTCGCCGCCCAATGTCGCAGCAGCGTTGGCCGCCATTCGCCTGCTCAAGAAGGAACCCCAACGGGTGGCACGTCTGCACGAGCTCTCCGGCCTTTTTTTCAGGCTCGCCCGGGAAAGGGGCCTGAATACCGGCGCCTGCAGCAGCGGTTCCCCGGTCATTCCCGTGATCGTCGGCGATTCTATCAAGGCGATACGACTATCTCAAGCCCTCCTTAGACAAGGGATCGATGCCCTGCCCATGGTCTATCCGGCTGTTCCTGACAATGCAGCCCGTCTGCGCTTTTTTGTCAATTGCACCCACACGCCCGAGCAGATTCGCATGGCGCTGGATGTGCTCGCCCCGGAACTGGCCGCCCTGCACCCAAAAAGCGCCTAGCAACAACGCCTCGCTTCTGCCTTTGGCTTTGCAACGGCTGGCGCTTGGGCGTGATCCCGGGATGCTGACAACCACTTTGCGTAATTGCGTAAGGAAGCCCTATGATGCTCAATGCTCGGGACAGAATTGCAAGGTTCCTGCTGTCTTTGGCCAGAACCCCTCTGTTCTATTCTCCCTACTACCGCTTCCACCTCCCCTGGCCCTCGCAAATCCTGATCGAGAACACCAACTGCTGCAACGCCCAGTGTGTTATGTGCCCCCGGGACACGCTCACCCGCAAACGCGGTTTCATGGAGTTTGGATTATTCGAAAAGATCATGACCGAACTGTCCGGCGCGCGCCGAAAACCCGTTGTTCATTTGCACGGGTTTGGCGAACCGCTTTTGGATCCCTTGTTGCCTGAACGAATCAAACTGGCCAAGGCCTGCGGGATAAAGCAAACCTACATGGTCACCAATGCTTCGTTGTTGTTCCCCGAGACGGCACGGTCACTCATTCTTGCCGGTTTGGATGCGATGAAGATCAGTTTTTACGGCACCGACGAAGCATCGTACAACGCCACCATGCGACAACTGGACTTCAAGGTGGCGCTGCAAAACATCAAAGATTTTATGCGGATACGAAAGGAGCTAAAGAAGAGCAATCCGAAGCTGGTCCTGCAATACCTGCCTCAGGAAAACAATGGCTCCCAAATAGCGGAGTTTCAATCCCTGTGGCGTTCTCTTCCGGACAAGAATCGAGGCGACTGCCTGAATATCAGCTCGCTGGACAACTTTGGCGGGGGGAAATCGTACAACACGGTGGGAGAAAAGATCGTGTCGGTCTGTTTTTATCCGTGGTCAGCCCTGTCGGTGCTCTGGGACGGCAAAGCTGTGACCTGTTGCGTTGATTACAACGGCGCTCAGGGCGTGGGAGATGTGAACACCCAGAGCATACGAGAAATCTGGAATGGACCCGTGTTGTCGACGATCAGAAAGAACTTTGGCAAACTCGACTATAGCGGGTTCCCGACCTGCCAGCTCTGCGACTGGGTGCATAGGCGGTAGACGAATACCGAGCTGGGAACTGCAGGGACTACTGCTCTAAACAAACGGACCTGAACGTTTCGTTTTTCTGCTGTTTTTCACAAAACACCCGATCACTTGCCCTCCTCCCACCGGGTGACCGTTATGCCCAAGATAAAAACGACGGCCGCGACAGCCCCAATGGTCGAAGCATTACTCAACGCGGTCCCATTGTCCTGAAACACCATGGCTGCTCGAAGGCCCTCGTTCAGATAGTACAGCGGCAGCACCTTGGCGAACTTCTGCAAGAAATCCGGCATCATCTCAAGGGGGAAGAAGCTCCCCGAGAGGAACATCATCGGGAACATGATGGCGTTGGCTGCTGAGGAGGCACTCTGTGCCTCCCTGACGAGCCGGGTGAGGATCATCCCGATGCCGACAAAGGTAAAGACGTCCAGCACGATGAAGAGCGGCAGCCAGGCGTTGATGCTCAATTGCACGTCAAACACGATGTAGCTGACCAGCAGCATCAAGGTGGTGGAGATGACCGCGAGGATGATCTGGTGGAGAATGCCTGACAGTATCCAGTCGGTGCGGGTGATGGGCGTGGTGGAGAGCTTCCTGATGATCCCTTTCTGCCGCAGTTCGGTGTTCACCTGCACCGTGCCAAACAGGCTCTCGGTCATGATCGCCATCGCGATGATGCCGGGGATGAAAAACTTGAGGAACCGGTATTTGCGGGTGTGTATCGATTCTTGCGCAGTTCGGATGAACGGCGGCTTTGCGGACAACTCTTGATTCATCGTCGCGAAGACCAGGTTCAGGAGTTGCATTTTCTCAAGCACCGAACTGGAGCTGGGATCATACACATATCTGAGGGTAGCGAAGGCGTTGAGGTCGCCATTCAGCAGATATTGCGCGGACAAATTTTCATAGTCTTTGGGAATAACGACCACCAGGTTCTCCTTAGTGTCGTTGACGTATTGTGTGGCCTCGATACCGGCGTCGACCGGGATTATTTTGAATTTTCCGGTCGAGGCGAGGCTCTTGGCGATCTCCGCTGAGGTTTCGGTTTGGTCGAGATCCTGCAGGCAAAGGTTGTAATGCAAGTTGTCGTCATCCATAAAAATGGCGCCGAACACCAGGATCAGCAGGATCGGGAACATGGTGGTGAAAAACATGGCTGTTCGCTCGCGGTAGAAGCACTTGAGACTCACCACGAGATTTGCGCCGACGACGCGAAAATTCATTGAGCCCCCTTCTCTCCGCCCGCGCTTTCATGGAGCGCCTCGCCGGTGAGTTTCAGGAAAACCTGTTCTAGGTTAGGTTTACGAACGTCCATGCTGACAAACGACGCGTTGGCGTCGTTCATGGCGTTCAGTATTTTTCGAATGTCATCCATGTGTTCCACTCTCACCTGGAGCGCTTTGTCATTGTTCTGCTCCGGCTCGAAGCCCAACCCGCCAACGACTGCAAAGGCTTTCTCATCGACGGACTGGAGGGTGAGGACCAGGTAATCCGCGTTACTTTCGATAAGCTCGGCGGGAGAGCCCATGGCAATGATCTTACCGCTCAGGATAATAGCGACCGTGTCTGCAAGCAGTTCGGCTTCTTCCATGTAGTGCGTGGTCAGAAAGACCGTTTTTCCCTCCTTCTTCAGTCCCAGCAAGACATCCCACACTTCGCGCCTGGCACGGGGGTCGAGCCCCGTTGTCGGCTCATCGAGAAACACGACCTTGGGGTCATTGACGAGCGCAATGGCGATGCCGAGGCGCTGCTTCAAACCTCCGGAGAGGGTCGCGTATTGCTCTTTGGCCTTGTCCTCAAGATTGACGAGCGCTATCAATTTGTCGATATCGTCGTTCCTGCCGCCAAAAAGCCGCGAGTAGTACAGCATGGTTTCCCGGACCGTTATCCTGTCAAAAGAACTGAACCCCTGGGGGAGAACCCCGATGCAGGGAACGATGTTGCGCTTTTCCTTGGTGACGTCCATTCCGAGCAGGTGCACTTTTCCCGAGGTGGGCCGGCGGATGGTTTCAATTATCTCGACGGTGGTGGTTTTGCCGGCTCCGTTCGGACCCAGCAGAGCGAAAACCTCACCCTTTCTGACGTTGAACGAAATGCCATTGACCGCCAGCAGATCATTCCCGTAACGCTTCGTCAAACTTTCAACTTCGATGGCATATTCAGCTTCTTTGGTCATGAATCGACATTCTGCCTTGGTAGAGCGTTGATCTGAACATCTTCGTCCTTGCCGCATCGAGAATGCCCACTCAAAAGGGCGATGGCAAGCCACATTTTTCCCCGGGGAAATGAACGTACCCGTATGGACCGACCGGCAGCCATGGGGTACCGCAGCAGGGCCTTCCCCGATAAATAGACCGGGAAAGTAAACCCACGGTCCCCTGCTACCGGTGGCGAGACATGCACTTGCAGCGGAGCCACAAGATGGAACCCGCACCCCAGAGCCTTGACCACCGCTTCCTTGACGGACCAGAGCAGGGCCGATGCTTGTGTCACATCTCCCCCCGTCAGCCGCAAGGCATGATGCAGTTCCTGGTCATGAAAAACCCGGTGCAAGGGATATTTTCCCTGGAATTGATCGGCCGCTGCCACATCGATGCCGATATCGGAGGCATCCCCACTCAGAGCGGCCCAGGTTTTCCCGTCACCCTCGCTGAAGGAGAGGGACGGACCCCGAACGCCTCCCAACAGGAGATGCGGCCTGCCGAGCGGGCCGTGAGCCACCTGAAGCGGGAAAGCAGCGCACAGCGACCGGTATTGCCAAGGGGGATTTTCCCTTGCCGCAACGTGCTCCCAGAGGAGAGCGGCCAGACGAATCCGGTCTGCTGCCTTGTTGGTCCCCCATCCCTCGCCGGTTTTGCCCTCATCCGATAAGGCTGCATAGAATGCAGGGCTCCTTTGATGAGCAAAACTCGCGGCATGGACGGTTATGCCCTGGCATGTCTTGGCCATATCCCCTCCCGTTTTTACCAGTCCTGCGGGCTCAGTCTGCAACCCAGTGCATCCGCATAGCGGCAACCTGCATGATGGTGCGGCCCTGTTCGTCAACTCCTCTGGCGTCCCAGCTGAAGCCCTGCTCGTTCTGCTCCCGCATCCGGGCCTCCAGGGTGACCCGTTCGCCCGCCCGACATTTTCGGCAAAACCGCATCTCCCCGATCTCCATGGGAATCATGGATCGTTGCTCCGAAACTTTCATGGCAACGCAGTAAAAGGCAATCAGCTGCAAGAGCGCTTCGAAAAGGTAGGGCGAATACTGGTACTGCGCGTTGGCCAGATGGGCGAAATCATCAGTCTGCCGGTAAAGGGTTCGCCCCCGCACCGCACCCGGACCGGCGCCGTCAAGGAACTCCAGGACGCGGTACCTGCCGGCGAGGCCGCTGTGGTCCTGGTACCATTTGAGCACCGTTGCATTCTCCATGGGCCCGGACTGCAGTTCGTCAGGCCGGATCGGAAAATCGAGGAATCCCTCGCCAAGACATCGTTCTCCATCGCCGCCCTCTCCACCATCGAGGATTACCTGGCCCTCGCAGTGCGGGGTGAAGCGGTCGGTCAATCTGCCAGCGGGAGAGATCTCCTGAGCGGCGAGCGAGACCCCGCACAGCACCTCCCGTAGATTGGCGCCGACCAGACGGCAAGAGATCCTGGAAGGCCGTGCAACCCCGGGAGGACATTGGATCATATCCAGGAACCGCACCTGACGAACGCCACGCACCTGTAAGTGTGGATAGAGGAGTCGGGCTGCTTCCATGAAGGTCTCGACAAACATAACGGCTGAGACTAGGGGATGCTTGACGAACAGCAAGGGTTGGTGATCCTCGATCCACAGATCTTTGTCCCGGGAGAAAGACCTGAAGGCCTCGAGTTGTTCCCGGCGGAGATCCAGGCTGGCAATCCCCTCGATCAGGGGAAAGTCCTCAGGACTGAAGGCCTCGGCGCCTCCATCAACCTCGCTATGAGGTCGGGGCAGGAGGTTGAGCCGTGCCGTCTTCACGGCGGGGAGTGTCCGCATGAACAGGACCCAATCGTCATCGTCCGGTGAGGATCCAAAAAGCTCCCGGCAGAAAAGCCCGGCGAGTTCACTCACATGAACGTACGTCGCACCCATGCGCCTCATCAGGTCCCGAACATGGGAATCCTCGGCCATGCCCGCTCCTTCGATAGGAGGCAGCATCAAGGCTTTGAACCGGATGGCGCCATTCTTCCGCCGGAGGGTGCTGATCAAGGCAGACATCATCCGGTTGGCTGCCGCGTAGTTGGCTTGGCCAGGATTCCCCTGGATCGCGGCCACCGAAGAAAGGCCCACGAAAAACCGCAAGTCGGCCTTCTCCACCGCCTGGAACAGATGCCACGCTCCGAGGAATTTGATGTCCGTGACCAGGGAGAAATCATCCGGAGTCATTTCGCTGAGGAAATTGTCCCTGAGGACTCCGGCGCCGTGGATGATTCCACGAATCTTGCCCTGACGATTGACCACCTCGCCCAGGACGGCACGGACCGCCTCGGGGTCAGCGACATCGCAGGTATGGTAGGATGCCTCGATTCCTGCGGCGTGCAGATCCGCCAGGGTCCGGGCAATCTCCGCAGCCTTGTTGCCGTCGTCAGAAGGCCCTGCAGGCGGATGCGGAAGAGAGGTCCTCCCCAGAAAGACCAGGCGGGGCTGAAAAGGGGCCAGACTGCGGGCCAGGTGGGCGCCGATCCCGGTTGCGCCGCCGGACAGCACAACCACGTCTCCAGGCCGCAGCTCGAGGCTTGCCGAATTCGTACAGAGTAACGGGGCCATGTACCCCTCCAAGGTGCAAACCTTGCCGCCGCGATGTAGCATCTCCACCAGGGGGTATCCTCTGTCCAGGGCATCGCGGAAGGCTGCACTCAGGTCGGTATCATTGCCGATTGCAAGGGTCCGAAACTGGACCGCCGGGTATTCCTGAGCAGCACTCAGAAAGAACCCCAAGATCCCCTCCGCCTGGAGCTGAACCGGTGTGGCATTCTCCTCCCCGGAGTGGATCAGCAGGACGAATTTCTTCCCCGGCGCCTGGAGAAATGCTTGCAGCAGAATAAAGAATCCCCTGAGCAGCCGCGAAACATCTTCCATGCTTGCTGAACGGTCCGCCCCTTCGTGCGGCAGGATTATCACCATCCCGGCAAGGGACTTCATCTCCGCTATCCGGCCGGCAGCCCCGGCCGCCCCTTCGGCAGTGCGAATATTGTGGCCCTCATCATCCTCCGGCAGGAACAGCATGGACAACGGGTCAACCTTGAAATCCCGTTGGAGGATGTCGGCTACCCTTCCGGCACGTTTGTCCTCCCGAGCAGGCGTGAGCAGGAGCACACTCTCGCCTGGATTTAATTTGATGGGAATGGAGGTTGCTTGCTCGACAGCAACGTGGTGAAAAACGAGCCGCTTGACGCTCGCCTCTTCCTCTGCGGGCATCAAACCCTCCCGCGCCGGGCTGCCGTCACCGACTGTGCTGGCCGACTGGAGGCTGGCGCCTTCCCGGCCGGCGATAATCTTGGCGATCCTCTCGGCAATATCCTGCACCGTGCGAACCCCGATAAAATCCTCAAATTCGATGGTGATCGCAAATTGGTGTTCCGCTGCATCCATGATGATGGGGAGGCGGCTGGAGCGGATGGAGAGGTCTTTCCGGAGATCCATCTCGGGTTGGATTTCGTCCCGGTTGAATCCGGTCGCATCCATAATGATCTGAATGAGCTTCTCCATCAGATCCTGGTGCTCGGACACCGCAGCGAGAGGCGGCGAGGGCTGCTCAGGCTCGGGAGCCGCTGGGGCAAGATCGAGAGGCAAGGGAGGCGCGGCTGCCGCTGCCGGTTGAACGGGAGCAACCGGCTGTTGGTCTGCAAGCGGATCGAGAGCCCCGAGCATGGATTGAAGAGCAGCGGCGAGATTACCTTCCTGAAATTGGGGATGCAACTCCCCACGGATTGCATCCAGAATGTTCGGCTTGAGGAAGCGGCCGAAGGTCTCGAGCACAAACCGGTTGATTTCCCTTTGAATGATTCGTTCCACCGGTTTAGCGCTGATAAGCCCGGACACTGACGATATTGGCGCGGGCACCGGGGCGTCGGGGTGCAATTCGGCAGTCTTCCCGGATGCAGCGAGGGAAATACACCTCGGTTCGTCTTGAACCTGCAAAGCTCCTTGCACGAAGAGTTGCGCTAGGGCGGTCTTGAACGTCAGGCTTTCGGCTGCGGGCAGGCAGGTCTGGATGCAGGCCGGGTCAGGGAGCGTGTCAATGATGAGACCGCTGAGCGTATCGCCGGGGCCCACCTCCACGAAGAGCCTGACTCCATAGTCCTGCCATAGGGTCTGGACGTTCTGCATCCAATGGACCGGAGATTCCAGGTGGGCCATGAGGATACGCCTGATTGCAACCGGATCCGAGGGATACGGCGCCATGGTCGTGTTGGAGATGACCGGGATCCGGGGGGAGTGAAAAGGAATGGCGGCAACGTAGGCCTCCAACTCATCGTGGATGACCTGCATGATAGGGGAATGGAAGGCCATGCTGACGCGCAACGGAGTTGCTCTATGTCCCAAGGCTTTCAGTTTGTTGCAAAAATCTTTGACCGCCCCGGTCTTGCCGCTGATCACAACCTGGAGCGGTGAATTGATATTGCTGATGTGGACCTCTTCCCTCGCTTCCAGGATCATCTCTTGGAGCAGGTCCAGAGGGGCGTCCACCGCCGCCATGACGCCGGGGTCAATGTTTGGCATGGCAGCGGCCTTGTCCATGCACACGGCCCGCTTGTTGACGATGCCAAACCCGTCTTCCAGGGAATAGACGCCGGCCAGGCACAAGGCGGTCAGTTCGCCCAGGCTGTGGCCCGCCATAGCCACCGGCTGGACACCCAGGGTGGTGAGGTATCGAGCCATGGCGTATTCCAAGACGAACAAGGCCGGCTGCTGCCACCTGGTTTTCTGTAGATTCTCTTCTTGATCGTGGAACAGGAGATGCAAGAGGTCGAAGTCCGCCACTGCCGCGGCCCGATCCATCTCTTCCTTGATGACCGGAAACGACTCATAGAGTTCCCGTCCCATGCCTGCATAGTGGGTTCCCTGTCCTGGAAACACCAAGGCCAGCGGTGGCGCTTGCAGATCCTCGGCTCCCATGAAGATCCCCTGTTGCGCCAGGGATCTCAGGGCCTTGGGTGCAACGACGCCACCCTCTATAAGGGGGCTTGATGTCTCGATAAGCGTAAGCGCCTCCTGTTCGGATTCCGCCACCACCGCCAATCGTGCGTGGCGACCGTCCATCTTAGCTCGGAAGAAGGAGACGCCCTCAGGTTCAGGAGGCCCACCCCTTGCCGCTCCCGATACATTCCCCGCCACCGGCAAATTCACAGCGCCAACCGTGTCTCGGACGAAACCGGGCGTACTCCCCGGAGAAACCAGGACCGCACCGGCTTCTTCCCTGCTCTGCTCCAACTGCACCACGTAATTCGAACCTCCAAACCCGAAAGCGTTGACCTGTAGCCTTCTGAGCCGGCCGGCTACAGACTTCCAGTCCAGCGGTTCGGGGGCGATGAAAAGGTTTGATCCTTTCAGGTCGATTGCCGGGTCCGGATGGAGATAATTGAGTGTAGGCGGGAAAACCCCTGCCTTCATGGCCATAACGCCGCGAATGAGGCTGTTGATGCCCGAGGCACCCAGCGTGTGTCCGATCTGGGATTTGAATGAGGTGAGAACGGTGCGTTTGGGGGTGTTGAAGAAGGCCTTGAGGGCACGGACCTCCTCGACGTCGCCTTGCCGGGTACTGGTGCCATGGCATTCCACCAGGTCCACTGCCTCAGATCCATAGGGCGTCGCCTCGAAGGAGGCGCGGATGGCGATCTCCTGGACGACGCTGGACGACTCCACCATGCCCAGATGGTTGTTGCTCGCTCCCATGCCGGTGATGACGCCGTGAACCTGCGCTCCTCGTGCGCGGGCCGATCTCTCCCGCTCGATGACAATCATCCCCCCGCCTTCACCCAGGACCATTCCGTCTCTTTCGGCATCAAAGGGGCGGGAGGTCTCACGGGCGGGCCTTTCCTGTCCGGACAGCCCGTACAGGGCGCCCAGGGCGGAGAATTCGAGAAAATGCATGTGGGTGAGATTTTCTTCGCCGCCTCCGACGATAGCAGCATCGAGAATGCCGTTGCTAATCATCTGGATGGCGCTGTAGAGGGCGACCAGCGAGGTCGCACAGGCGGCGGAGACCGCGTAGCTTGGCCCCATGAACCCATACCGGTTACAGATGAAGCCGGCGGCGGCGCAGTTGAGCCGGCCCAGGAGGGTGGTGTCGTCCGGGGCCATGCGTCCGGATCGTATCTCTCGCTCGATGGCGCTTTGCTGATCCGAAGTGAGCGGAACGGCCCTTTTTATAGAGCCGACGATATCATGAACATGCCCTCTGATGATCATATTGATGAGGGTCCCCGCCGTCTCGCCCGAGTTTTGTGAGATAAGAACCCCGATCCGTTCGCGCGGGATGTTCGAATCCAGGAGACCGGATTCTCGGATGGCCTTGTCGGCAAGCCACATGGTGATTCTTGTGGCTTCGGTCATGGTCCGGAAATCATGGGGAGGAATCCCGAGTTCTTTTCGGGAGATAGGAAAGTTCAGGAAGGCGCCCACCTGGCAGTAGGTCTTGTCCGGAACCTGCGGCCGGGGATCATAATACAGCGAGTGATCCCAGCGCGACGGCGGAATCAGGGTGATTCCGCTCTGCATGGCGAGGCTAGCTGCCCAGACCTCTTCCGGACTGCTTCCCAAGGCATTAAGAACGCTCATCCCGGTAATGGCGATCCGTGCGCCATCGTCCCGGACAGCGGCGACTCGCTGCCGGCCATGGCCGACCCCGGCGGATCGAATTTCCGTGGTTTGCTCCGTCGGCCCCGCAAACGGTTGCTGCAGCACAAGCGTGCCTTCAGCCAGTTGACGATGGAAGGACTGCAGCTGCAGGGGCGTGCTGATAAGGCCGGCGCAGGCTCCGCTCATGAATTGCCCGCGTTCCAGGCAGGCCCGTTCATCCAGCGGCGCCCCGCCTGGCCGGTCCAGGCCGCGGGCTGCAGCAAAGAGACTCCCTGCTGTCATCGCTTCCATTCTCGTGCGGAAGGCGTGCTCGTCCTCCGGGCTCGCAGCAAACGCCCTTTCCAGGGAGACAACCGCGGCCATTCTCGGGGTTTGCAGGGATCGCACCCGCAGTCCGGTGGCCTGGCCTGAGACAATCGTCCCCCCCGGCTTCGATTCCAGGATCATGCGCTGATAGAGCGGCGTCAGGGCGCCCGTTTCCACGATTTCCCGGGCGGCTAGATAGGCGGTGCCTATCTGAATGGCATCCGCTCCGAGCATGGCGGCTATGAAGGCCGTCTCCCGATTAAAGACGCCCCCGGCAAGAACAAGGCGGCAATTTTGAAAGAGGGAGGGCTGCAACCGTTTCAGGTCCAACACCCTTTGCGCCAGGGTGAGGGTGCTATGACGCCCCACATGCCCGCCGGCCTCACAACCCTCGCAGATCACGTAGCGAACGCCTGCTTCAAGAGCGAGCCGTAACAGGGCCTCGTCAGGGGCGATATACATCACCTCAATGCCGCATTCCAGCAATTCACGTAACGGTGAGAGGTCTCCGCCTGCGATCACCACAAAACGGGGCTGGTGTTTCTTTATCCAGGCCAGTTGGATCTCCCGGAAAGGGTTCTCCGCCAGCGAGACGATATTCACGGCATACGGGTGTCCGGCCATGATCTTTGGCAGGCTTCCCAGCCGCAAATCAAGGGTCTGTGCATCCATCAGACCAAGGGCGATGGTGGGCAATCCGCCGGCCTCGGCAATGCGCAGGGCAAACTCGGGGACATCCGTAATCCAGGACATGGCCCCCTGGATAAAGGGGTATTGGGTGCCCATCTCTGCCGCGACAGGGCTGTTCACAAAGCATTCCCTTTTTCCCTCGGCCAGGCCGCAGAGCTTGTGGATCTCGTCGATAAAGGACCGCACAGCCTCCTCGGTTCCTGAGCCAAAACGCTCGGCAAAGGAGACGGCAAAAGCGGTTTCCACCCCCAGAGGGATGATGTCATCCGGGGTGAAACGGCTGTCAAGCGGATGGACGGCCCCGGTCCGCACCCGGTCTGTAAACAAACGGCGGCATGCCTCCGTGGTTTCTGCTCCGCACAGCGAACTCTCGTACTGTTTGATTTCCTTGAACGCGGTCGAGTTGCCCTTGTTGAAAAGGCGACACGGAACCTGGAGGTCGAGGCCGACCAGATCGGTAAAATCGAGGCGGAGGTTGGCGATCCGCTGGCGTTGGACCTCATCAACGGCAACCAGATCGGTCAGCCAGTGGACGCTCTCAAAAACGATCCCCGCAGCCCCGGTGGCCAGGAATGCGGCGGCCGCCTCAGGGGTGGAAACGCCGCCCCAGATAAGGATTTCGACAGGGTGCGATACGCTGGGCAACATGTCTTTGACTGCCGCATAGAGCGCAAGCGTGGTCTCATTGCTCACAAATCCAGAGGCCTCGCATCCTTTGAGGACAACACGCCCAATTCCCGAGCTGTCCGTCAAAAGAGCCGTCAGGAGATCCAGGTCGCCAATGATGGGGAAACAACGGCAGATTTTCGACAATTCCCGCAATCGCTTAAGAAAAGTGTAATAATCGCCCAGGAATACTAGGGGGTGGCATTCAACCCAGATGTTTTCGACCCCTGCTGCTTGCAGCAACGGCTGCCAGGACGGATCCATCAAGGCAGGGGCGGAAATCTTGATGTCCCGGACCGGGCCAGCGGGACCTGCTTCTGCTAAGGCCGAAGAGAGTACAGCCACCTCGAGCAGGGAAAAATCGAAGATGGCTCTGCTCCCTGTGCGCTGCGCCATTTGAGTCACCGGCAAGGTCATCTCTTCAGGCCGCCAGACGAAAGCAATGATGGGAATCCGGTGTTCAAGCAAAATGGCCAAGCCTCCGTTGCAACGCGATACCCTCGCTTTCCGAAATCATAACGCCTTCCTGTAGATGCAATATTTCTTGTGGATTCTGGCGCCGGATTCCTCCACCAAAGAGTTGATCGAGTCGTTGTCCTCCAAAGTCCAGCCCAGTTCCAGAGATCGATACTGCCCTTTCTTCCTCACCACTTCAAACAGGTGGCGGAAAGCCAGCAGGGGAAATCCCAGTTGCCGGTACTTCTCCTTGACTCCGAAGAGCAAGCCCCGCAAGCCGGTAATCTCCCGCCGATAGAGCAGGAACTTCAGCAAACCCGACAGGCCGATGCTCCCGTTGAAGCGCTTGAGCAAGGGGTTGATGTCGGGCAAAACCACGCAGACCCCGACGGGCTCGTCCTCATAGTAGATGAAAAAAGCCAGGTCTTGATCTGCGATTTCCACCATGCTTTTTCCTATCTCCCGAATCTCATGATCGCTCAAGGGGACGTACCCCCAGTTGTCGGACCAGCAGTCGTTGAATATCTCTCTGACCAGAGCAAGTTCAGGAACCGGATCCTTGAGCCGAAAGGCCCTGATGTGGACCCCTTTTTTCCGGGCTACCCGTTCAGCAAGACGATTCATCCACTCGGGCAGCCGGTAATTCCCATCGATGATGAAGGAAAACAGGTCCTTTTCTTTGCTGAAACCGCACGATTCGATCAATCGCGGATAGTACGGCGGATTGTAGGTCATCATCAACGCCGGCGGAAAATCAAAGCCGTCAACAAGCAAACCCGCCTCGTAATTGATGGAAGGGTTGAGCGGACCTCGCACGAAGGTCATCCCCTTTTGGCCAACCCACGTTTCCACCGACGCGAAGAGGGCTGACGCGGCTTCCGGGTCGTCGGCGCATTCGAAGAATCCCCAAATGCCCATCTGTTCGCTGTGGAACTCGTTATGATGACGATCTATGATGCCCGCGATCCTGCCCACGGTCTTCTTGCCGCGCCGGGCCAGAAAGAGGATGCGCTCGGAAAATTCCCAGAAAGGGTGCCGGCCGGGTTCCAGCATCCGACCAACATCTTTTTTGAGGGGGGGAACCCATAAGGGGTACTCAGCATAAATTTTCCAAGGCAGGTCAATGAAGTCCTTGAGCTCCGATCTGCTTGCCGCGGTAATGATCTCAATGCCGGCCATTATTGCTCTTTTTCAAAGGTTGAACATCGAAACATTCCGACAGTATTGCTATAGCCAATTTTCTTTTCTATACCAGGCAGCGGTTAATGCAGATCCCCGGGCAAGAGCAATCCGCGGCTCGAAACCGAGTATCACCCTGGCCTTGGTAATGTCGCAAAGCCAATTCTTACAGCGTATTTCCCTAACCTTGCCGCGGCTCATGATGGAAGGTTTGCCGGTGACTTTGGCAAAGCATTCTGCAATAAAGCCCACACCGGGGAGCAACTGTTGGGGGAGGCGGAGCTTCAGGGCGCGTTTCTCCAGCGCTTGCTCAAAGATGTCGCCGATTTCCTCCATCCGGTAGTCGTGACCATCAGACACAAAAAATATTTCCCCGCTTTCTGTTGGGGTCCCGGCAGCCAAGAGCATCGCTCGGACCAGATCCTCGACATAGCACATGCTGATGTATTGATCGTGGTCGGCGAGACAAGGTTTGATGTTCTTGGAGAGGCATTTGAAAACAGTCAAGAAACCTTTATCCCTGGGCCCATAGACGGCACAGGGCCGCAGGATGAGGAGCGGCAGCTCATGGGCTTGGGATAAGGCCAATTGCTCCCCCAGCAGTTTGCTTTTCCCATAGGGCGAGACCGGTTCGCAGGGGTCGGATTCCTGTTTCTTCCCATCGCTCAAACAGGGGCCTGCTGCTGCCTGGCTCGAAAGATAGATAAATTTTTTGAGACGGGTCTTGTTTTCAATGCAGGCCTGTACAAGGTTTTGCGTACCCAGTCCATTCACCTCAAAGAACGTTTGCTCTTTGACCGCCATGGTCGCACCGGCAAGATGGAACACCAGATCGACATCCTGCACAGCTTGGCGCAGAGATTGCTGATCCCGACAATCCCCGACGACAAACTCAACCGGCAAATCCTTCATCCACCCTAACGGGCTTGTATTCCGGACAAGGCATCGGACCTGGGCTCCTTGTTGCACAAGGGCTTCCACCAGATGGCTGCCGATAAATCCTGTCGCTCCTGTAACGAATGCCTTCAATGTTCCGTTCCTCGATGGATGACAGATTTGATGAACTCGTAAAAAAGGAAAACTCTCCCTTTTGCCATTTCGAGCGTAGCGATAAATCTCTAAAATTATTACGAAATTTATCCTCGCTGTACTCGTCGAAATGACAGGAATTGACTTTTCACGAAACCATCAGATTTATTTCCTAAGTGTCTGGTGGAACATACGCCCGTTTGATGTCAAAGAAGCGGAGGACGCGACAGCCGAAGGTTAGAGTCGGCACACGTGACCTTGAGCAGCCGTCATTGCTCTTCAAGAACCCGGCGGCAGACAGTGGCAATGTTCAAGGCTGCCGAGTCATTCTGCAGCGGCATCAGGCGGGTCAAGGTATCCATATCAAAGTCGGAGTAGGTCTCCTTCCCCAGCGCAACCCCGACAAAGGCGGTCGACGAAAAGCGAGTAATCAGGGCATCGCAGTTCGCGATCATTTCTTCCGCGCTCCCGGTCGTCAGCACCATGGCATTCGGCGCGTGCGTTCGTATTTCCCGGGTGGCGCGCTCGCTATTTTCATTCGGGTGCAGCTTGAAAATAAGTTGCCTCCCCCCGGCGATATCCACCGCTCTTCGGATGAAGGCCTCGCGGTCCTCGTACCGGAACAACTCCCTATAGTTGGAGGTGCAGGCCAGGACATAGTGGTGGTAGGGAAAATCGTTGGCGCAATATTGCCGGCAGTTATCGAAATTGGGTATGCCCGTCACCACGATTTTCTCGGGCCGCGCGCCTCGTTGAATGAAGAAGTCGCGATAGCCCTCACTGGCCACACAAAAGGCCTGGTAGGCATTGCTGAGGCCAGTCATTGCCGTATCCGCCATCCATCTCGGAAGGAACCGGAGACGCTTGACGAGTTGAAACATGAGGGATTCCGGGTCGATAATCCCCTCCTGGACCAACACGATCCGGTTGTCGCGAATGTTGTTCTGCAGATAGACGTCTGTGCAGGTCACCACCAGGTCATAGGGCCGATTCTTTCCCTGATAGTCGATGACAAGGCCGTGATTGTGCAGATAGGTCCGGCAGCGTTCCACCATCTTGTTGCCGGCAATCGTGAATTCGATCAGGCCGAGTCTGCGCAGCATCTCGTCAAAACCGTGGCAGTAAAAGGGCGAGAAGGATTGCTCGTAATCGGACAGACGCTTGGAAATCTGGTGCATTTGGGTGGTTTGATTCATCGAACCGCAGATGAACAGTATCCGTTTTTTCATTCGCCCCCTTCACCACCGTTTATAGGAGACCAGCATGCCGGAGCGTGATGTCGCCTATCGCCACGAAAGCACCTCGGGCGCAATGGAAAGCTCGTCCGCAATGATCCGGACAGTTTTGGGCCGCGGGTTCACCAGAAAACACGCTGCGCTCTGTCTCATCACGGGTAAATCGCATTCATGGTCAGTGTAGGTCGCAACCCAAGGAGGCGGATACCCCCGCTCTGTGAGCATGGGGATTTTACGGTGTCCATAACAATGCTGATGAGCCGCCATGCCCCACATGAACGGCTTGAGCGACGACCCCACCAAGGGGATATGGGCAAGGCCGCTTTGGTCGAGCAATTCACGCGCCAGCTCCTCGAGCGAGCCGGTGGCGACGACAACTCGATGTCCCTGCGCAAGATGATGATTTAATTGGCGGATCCCATCCTGGAGAATCAGCGACTGCCGCCGAGCAACAATCTCAGCGACATGTTCTTTCACCAATGCACTGAGAGCATCGTCGGACCGCCCCAAAGTTGCCGTCCACACCGCAAATTTAACCGGCAGGGTGCGCGTGTTTTTGCCCAACAAAAGCGGGGCGAAGAATGGAATTGAAACCAGGACCAGCGCACTTCTCCATGGACTGCGTTTCAGGAGCCAGCGAAAAAAACGTTCGGAAGAATCCGTAGGCGTCAGGGTGTGGTCGAAGTCGAAGACAATTGTCTGCATTATGTTCATGCGCCCTTCCAATGCATGGTGTTCGACCTTAACTGAAAGGAGACGCCCAAGCCGTTTGCATCAAGGATGTGGAGGCTCGGCAAGACTCTAGGCGGATCTTTTGCGGCTCTTTGATGGTTACATTTTTTGATCCCGCTGAACCGCGCGCCACCTGTCGGCTCATCCCTCTGACCACAACAGTTGTCAGCTTAGACAAGGCCATGCCGGTCAGCGCTTTCGCCAACCCTGGCTGCATATCTTTTCCAATTGCAGGCCGGACACTCGGGAGCGATTACCTCTCGCGAATCCTTGTCCATAACGTCCTTGTCAAAAGAGAGGCCGCCGCCACAGTGGGGGCAAATCCCGGCTGAGAAATCCTCGGCAGCATCTTTATGCCGCCGCGCTGCTGATTCAGGGGAAAGAGTGGCTCGCTGTTGCATCAACGCATCTTTCATCGATGAGATCTCCGGTAGAGAATCGCTGGTGTTTTTCATTCAAGGCTTGATTCTATAAAGAGCAATCTCCGAACCAGGTGTGCAAACTCGTCGCCCATCACCCAACGAACTGTTTTTAATTATAATTTCAGGCGCTCATTCTTTGGCCTCGCATTAACCAATCTTAAATATTGGTTAAATTTGACCACAGTGGTTAAATGCAATCTATTCCGCCATCAAAGCAAATCGGTGGGTTGACATTGACTCACATCTCGCTCTGCCGCGCTTCTCGAGTGGCCCGCCATTCCAGCAGTGGTACAATTCGTGGGACAAAATCAGCCAACCGATACTTGTCCTTCATGCAATCCTTCAGGGAGAGGTTTCGACAAATTATGATGCTGTCAAGCCAGCTTTTTTCTTCCAAACATCACCCGGAGAATCTTTTCTATTTGCCTGATGTGCTGAGAAACTCGTTCACACCTCTTCCATTGGAGGGGTGTGCGAAATTTTAGTTATTACCTGGTTCAGTGAAAAAATATCTATAAAATCAACGTAAAATTAAAATCAACATATTGAAATTTCAGTAAAAATATTGCAATATCCGCCTGTCCTGAAAACTCACTTGGCAGGTGAAAATATGAAGCGGTTTATCCTCG
>NZ_JAVBXR010000001.1 GCF_030824455.1 Desulfobulbus sp. | reverse complement strand
CCAGAGCGCAGGCATGCACTGATCTATCAAAATGAAAAATCGGGTAAGCGGCCATCTAGCTCAGCGGCCGATTTTTCATCAGCATTCTATCCGCCGCGCTTGCCTCTGCTCTTGCAAGGGACGGCTGCACACATCGAGGTACGCCAACCATGGGCGGCAGATCACGCAACACCCAGCAACAAGGAAGATGGGATTTTATCAAGGAGCTCTCAGATGATCGATTGCATAAATACGGGGTCATGTCATCCAAGAAACACGATTCTGCCCAGGGATGGGAAAGCCCCGGCAAAGAAGCCCTTAACTTTGAAGCCGCCAAAGAGTTTGAACGGCGCACCGGAAAAACGCCCTACTGGTACGTCAAGGAGTAGCTACCGGTTCAAGGTCGGCCTGCCGCCGGTGGAACTCTCCTTTCACCACCAGTTTGCCGTCTTCTGCCCGGACGCGCTCCCCTGGCAGGCCTACCGCTGGGGCCGGTTCGGTTCCGGCGGCACTGCCGACGCCCGGCACTGCTTTGTAGACGACTGGCGGCTGGAACATCTCTGGCGCAGGTTCGGCCAGGGCTTGGCCAAGGTCCTGGACGCCGGAATTGTGACCGCGCCGGACTTCACCATTGATCACGACTTCCCCCTGGAACTGGTGCAATACCAGATTTGGCGCTCCCGGGTGCTGACCACCTACTGGCAGGAATACGGCGTGTTCGTGATTCCGGTCCTGCAATGGGGTTGCCCGGACAGTTTCCCAATCTGCGCCCAGGGCATCCGGCCCGGCTCGGTGGTCGCGGTTCGCGGCCCGCAACGCGGCACTGAATGCGCTTGGCTGGACGGCGCCCGCTACATGCAAGAAGCCTTGCAACCGTCCCTGGTCCTGCACTTCGGCAACAAGTTGGAGCTGTGGGACCGGGCTTTATATCTCCCTCTGAGGACAACCCGATGAACACGTTGTTTCTCTGCGCCGGCTGCGGCTGCTCTGTGCCGATGGATCAGACCGCGCCGACCTTCGGCCTATGCGTTCTATGTGAAGCCGACTTGAGCAAACGCTCAACAGCATGGACGGGAAACCACCGGACACAACAAGGTGTCGCGAATCAGTTTCAGGCAATGCAGCTGAGACAGCCCGCGCCACCTATCGTTCCATAAAATTATTCAGGAAAGAGACAAATGAAACATCAATGGGAAGAACACGAAAATTGCCAAAAGCTCCATTGCCCCATCTGCGACGGCGGATTGAGTGTTTGCAAAGTCTGCGGTCTGATTGAGGGATCACTTACAACCGATTGTCCAGGGTATCCATGCTGGGCAGAGAAAAACGAAGCCATCTATCAAGGCAAGATTGATTTCGTGAATGGCCAATGGGTTGAACAATCAAGCCCACACTCCCCGGCCTACTATCAAACAACTCGGAGTTGATCCATGACCACCTTTTTCCACCCCAAAAGCCGCCGTTCAAACAGCCTGCTTAGCCAGCAACTCCGCAGCGTCCTTTCCGGTTCACCGCTTCCTTGCCCGATCCCGGAAGACCCAAACTCATTTGACGGCATGCCGTTCCTGCCGCTGTCGGATTACCGCTACAATTACTCCTACCCGTTCCTGCTGCACAAGGATTGCCGCCGCCTCCAGGTCCGCGCGCCCCAGATCGAGCCGCTGACGCTGGATGCAGCCGCCAACCTCGCCGCGTTCGCGGAGTCACAAGCCCGATTAACAAGTGGTTCCCCAGTAGTACAAGGGTCCCCGTTCAGGGTGGTTCGTAATCTTGACTTTTTGAAAGTGTCTTTTCATCTGGAATGGGACCTGAACGTCAATTCGTTCCTCGATATCCTAGACATGATGAAAAAGAAGGTCCAGGACACGGAAAAGGATTCCATCCCGGTGTTCAAGGAAAACGGCTTCGATTGGAACCTCTACCGGACCGGCACGCCAAAGTATTCCTTCCGGATCAAATCGGGCGACGTGACCTTGATGTTCAGCCGGCGCAAGGCCTCGCACGATATCCCCAACTGTCGGTTGGAAATTGGCTCGCTTTCCTGCTGGTCGCCGGGGTTTTTCGCGATCTACGAACGGGCGAAAACTTTCCTCGCCGTCTACGGGGCCAAGATCGTCAAGGAAACCGTTTCCGAGGCGCACCTTGCCGCCGACTTCATCGGCACGGACATCAAGGCCGTGGACCTCTCCGACCAGAGCAAGTGGATTGCCAAAGCCAGGGACTTCAACCCCCACGATAAAATTCCGGTCCATCGTGGTCGCGATCCTGAACCCGAACCGGATGAACTGGACTTTAACCCGCATTACACCAACCGCCGGTTTACCGGCCTGGACATAGGCAAGGGCAACCTGATGCTGCGCGTTTACGACAAGGTCACCGAGTTGAAGCGCACCAGGGCGATTCATAAGCAACAAATCTTTTCCGAAATCTGGGGCATGAAGCAGTACGACGACCAGTCCGTGACCCGCGTTGAATATCAGGTTCGCCGGCCCAAGCTGCGGGAGTTCGCCGACTCTGAAGACAAGCGCATCGACACCGTGGCCGACTTGGCCGGGGCTCTCCGCTCCCTCTGGGCGTACCTGACCACCGAATGGACCCGGCACACATCGAACCCGGTCAACCGCAACCACAACCAGGGCAAAGCCAA
>NZ_JAVBXR010000044.1 GCF_030824455.1 Desulfobulbus sp. | reverse complement strand
ACACTATCTCCAAAACATGGGCAGAATGCCACCCATCTGAATTTTGGGGAGGTGTGCATGTCTGGGTCGGTGTACTTCAAGCGGGACCGTGCGCAGTGGGGTGTTGCGTGGAATTGGCAAGGGAAGCGCTATCATATCAGCCGGTACAAGGGCCGGCTAATGGCGCAGACGCACCCAAACCCGAAGCGCGACCAGGGATGCATCGACGCCAACCGGCTGTTGGCGCAAATGCAGGGCGACGTAGAAAATGGGGTTTTCCGGATCGAGAAATACACCGGCAACCGATATACCGATGTCATTCCTTTTTTCGAGCAATGGCTAAAAACAAAAGAGAACAAAAAGCCTGCAACTCAAAATCTTTATCGCAATTTCTTCAAGGTACACATTAAGCCGTTTTTTGAATCGAACCCCGTGCAGCTGCACGAAATCCAACTCGATACCCTGGACGCCCTACTCTCTTCGCTTAAGCTTGGCGCGACGTCGGCCTACCTGTGCATGATGTGCTTTCGGTCATTCATGGATTATGCTTGGAGGTCGAAGAAAATTCAGGAGATTCCTCCCTTTCCCAAACGGGCAGATTACGGGATGGAGACGCCGGCAATAAAGTGGCTCCCTGAAACGCGGCAGATGGCCGTAATCAACGCAATCCCTGAATGCCACAGAACCATATTCCTTTTCCTGAAGTATCACATCAGGAGACCTGCAGAAGCAATGTCGTTGCACAAAATCGACTACGACCGGTTCAATCAAGCGTTCCATATCAGGCGTTCGATTTCAGGGGAAAAATTAGTTTCGAGCACCAAGACCCGCGCCGAGCACATCATTCCATGCCATAGCGCCATGATTGATGAAATTGAGAGGCTTATCGAGTCGAACCCTGACAGCCCCTATATTTTTGTGAACCGGTTGGGCCGGCTTCCGGGGAAGCGATACACCAGCAAGGCTCTGAATCTGATATGGCGCAACGCCTGCAAGGAGGTGGGCGAGGACATCGACCTTTACAGCGGCCTGAAGCATAGCAGCATGAGCCAGTTCGTGAATGAGAAAAGGTTGTCGCTTGCCGAGGTCCAAATCGTGAGTGACCATGCCAGGATGGAGTCAGTCAAGAAATACGCCAGCGTCGAGCTTGCGCGGAAGCGTGAGCTAATGGAGACGTTGAGCGTGGTAGAGGATCAAAAATTGAGAAAGGTGAAATGATTCGGGACGGCAAATGTTCACTTCACCGCATAGCGATGTTTCCAAAGTGTTTCCATCCTCCAAATCGCCACAGTAAAACGAAACAAATACAAGCAATTGCGCGGCACACTATTATAATCCAATAATTAGCCCCGAAAAGGACAAAAAGCAGCACATCCTCGACAATCGAATGGCAGATCATCAGAAAGGTGCCGATGAAGAAAATATCCTCGCGGCCAAGACCGCCCCGGGTTGCCTCGCGAATGAGAATGCCGGCGCCGTAGGTGATGCCGAGCAGCTGGCCGGCAATGATCGAGAAAGAGGTGTTGACCTTGTGCAGATGCGCCTGGAGAAAGCGCGTGGATTTGAGCAGATCCATAATCACGATGATCAGGCTGATCAGCACGATAATCTCCGCCGAGAGCACCACCGCCTTTTCCAGGGAGTGGCGCAGCATCTGCCAGAAACTGTCGTAATGGGCCATGCTCACCGCGCCGCTTTGCTTGACCTGACCGAAAAAGGAAGCGGGCATGCAGAGCACGGGAATAACGGTGAGGCAGGCGCCGAGCCCGCGCAGGAGGATGGAATAGCCGTAGGAAATGCCCAGCTTGGCCATAATCGCGCTCTCAACGATCATCGAGTGGCAGACGCCCAGAAACACCGCCAGCACGGTCCACTGATAGGGCGAAAGGCCCAGGGGCGCGGCAAAGGCGATGCCGGCGTAGATGTTGAGCAGCACGCCGCCGGCCAGGGCCACCGCCGCTTCCGGCGGCAGGTCGAGCAACGAGGTTACAGGGGCAAAGAGAAAACCCAGGTGACGCAGCAGGTCGAAATAGAGCAGCACGTCCGCGATGAGGTAGAGCGGAATCACGAATTTGAGGATCAGCAGCGCGCTGGTCGCCGAGGACTTGAGGCTATCATACAGGAGGTGTTTCACCGCAATGCTCCGTAGGCCGGCGAGCGGCGCATCATTCTGGAGGGCGTTCGCCGCCAGGTTGGACAGCGGCGGCCTTGAGCCCGAACGATATAGCGCAAAAGCGCGGGGGGAACTAGGCGGATTTCACCGGCAGCTTGACGAAAAAGGTGGAACCTTGGCCAACGGTGGATTCCAGGGTTATCTCGCCGTGGTGTTTGTCGTGGACGATGTTGCGGGAAATGGCCAGCCCCTGCCCGGAACCCTGGCCAATATCTTTGGTGGTGTAGAAGGGGTCGAAAATGCGTTGGCGCACGCCTTCAGGAATGCCGCCGCCGGTGTCGGAAACGGCGATGACCACATGGTCGCCGGTGCAGGAGGTGCTGATCCGGATGAGGCCCAATTCGGCTTTGCCGCCGTTGTGCTCGGTGATTGCGTGAGCCGCGTTGACCACCAGGTTGACGATCACCTGACCGATGTCGCCCGGATACACCTTGATCGAAGGCAGTTCGCCCAGTTCCAGTTCCATCCGCGCCACATACTTGTAGGCGTTCTGGCAGACAATCAGCGAATTGTTGATAATCTCGTTGATGTCGGCCGCACGCTTGCTCTCGCCGTCGCCGGAGTGGGCAAATCCCTTGAGCCCGAGCACCAGTTTGGTGACCCGGTCAACCCCGTGCCGCGTCTGCTCAAAGGCCTTGGGCGCTTCCTCTTCCAGGTATTCGATGTCCGCCGATTCCTCCAGCCGGGCGATCTCGGCCAGCAGGTCGTCCACCTGCGGCGCTCCCGCCTGCACAGCCTCTTTCAGTTGGCCGTAGCTTGCCAGCAGTTGGAGGATGTCCTGGAAACTTTCCTGGAGAAAGGTGAGGTTGCTGCCAATGAACTGGATGGGGGTGTTGATTTCGTGGGCAATGCCAGCGGCCAGCACGCCGATGGACTCCAGCTTCATGCTGTGGATGCGGCTGGCCTCCTTCACCCGCTGCTCGGTGAGGTTGCGGAAGATCAGGACCGCGCCGATAATCTCGTTGTTTTCTCCCCGGGTCGGGCAGACGATGAAGTCGGCGGAAAAGCTCGCCCCACCCTTCTGCCAGAAGACGTCGCCGTCGACGTGATGGGAGGAGCCGTCCTCGATGGCGGCGAACACCGGGCAGAAATCCCAGGGATACTCGCTGCCGTCGTCCTGGCTGTGGTGAATAGTCTCATGGAGATGCCGTCCGACCAAGTCTTCCAGAGGCCAGCCAAGCGTGGCCAGGGCGGCGCTGTTGGCCTCGACGACCTTGCCCTCCCGGTCGACCATAACCACGGCGCCGTTGACCCAGTCGAGCATCATCTCGTTCTGGTAATTGACCTGCTTCAGGGTCTCTAGCAGAACGTCGATCCTTTTCTGCAGATTGCCGCAATCGGTATGCTCGTCAGTCACCGTGTTTCCCTCGCGGTTTGGATGCCTGTTGCCGCCTTGCCTTTTCGATTGCCCAGCAACCGTCGCGGATTCTCTGTATGGAAGTATGCGGCCAGGGAAGACAAAGAGCAAATCAAATCAAGCGACCATGCACTTGCCGCAACCCATCGCCCCCCTCGGGCGCACAGTTTCAATCCACGCCACGCCGCCTCTCTTTTCAAGAGGTTGATCCTTCCCACCAGTGCTGCGCGGCGCGCGCCGCCCCAACCATCTTCCTGTTGCCCTGATCTCGCCCCTCGGGTAGAGTGCCGCCATTACCCAACTTTTTCACGGAACAACCATGGCCTCCTTGCTGACCATCGACAACTTTTCCCTCACCTTTCTCGGTGCCGAGGGCGACGTCTCTCCCGTGCTGAACAACATCAACCTGCAGATCGAGGCCGGCGAAACCCACGCCCTGGTGGGCGAATCCGGCTCCGGCAAGTCGGTCACCGCCCTGTCGATCCTCCGTTTGCTGGAAGACACCAATCAGGTGAAGAGCAGCGGCTCGATGCTGTTTGAGGGCCAGGAACTGACCGCCTTAAATCCAAAAGAGATCCGGGCCATTCGCGGCAACCGCATCGCCATGATCTTTCAGGAGCCGATGACCTCGCTCAACCCGGTCTACACCATCGGCAACCAACTGATCGAGCCCCTGCTCCTGCATCAGTCGCTGAGCAAGGCCGAGGCCTATCAACGCGCCCTGCAATTGCTGGAGCGCACCGGCATCGACAACCCGGAATACCGGATCAACTGCTACCCGCATCAACTCTCCGGCGGCCAGCGCCAGCGGGTGATCATCGCCATGGCCCTGGCCTGCCGGCCCAAGCTCCTGATCGCCGACGAGCCGACCACCGCCCTCGACGTCACCATTCAGGACCAGATTCTTCACCTGATCAGCGACATTCAGGCCGAATACGGGATGTCAGTGCTGCTCATCACCCACGACCTGCCCATGGTGCGCAAAATCGCCGATACCGTCTCGATCATGCACGGCGGCAAAATTGTCGAACAGGGCGCGGTGAACGAAATTTTCAGCCGGCCCCAGCAAGACTACACCCGCCACCTGCTGGCCGCCGTGCCCCAGGGCGTGCAACCCACCCGTCCGGGCGGGCCAAAACTGATTGCAATGCAGGACGTCAACTGCAGCTTTACCATGAAATCCGAGTGGAGCGGCTTTTTCAACCGCAGCAAACGGGTGATCAAAGCGGTGGATCAGGTCAGCCTCAGTCTCAACCAAGGCACAACCCTGGGCTTGGTGGGCGAATCCGGTTCCGGCAAGTCGACCCTGGCCCTCTGCCTGCTTGGGCTGACCCGCTACGACGGCAAGGTGTTCTATTTCCCCGAAGCAGGAACCAGCCACTGCCTGTCCGACCTCACCAACAGCCAGTTCCGGCCGCTGCGCAAGGAATTGCAGATCGTTTTTCAGGACCCCTTTTCCTCGCTCTCGCCGCGGATGACCATCGAGCAGATCATCACTGAAGGGTTGCAGGTGCATGGTCTTGGCGGCGCCAAAGAGGAACGGCGGCTCCTGGTGGAACAGGCCCTGCGCGACGTCGAACTCGACCCGGCCTTGGCCGGCCGCTTTCCCCACGAATTTTCCGGCGGCCAACGCCAGCGCATCGCCATTGCCCGGGCCATCATCCTGCGCCCCAAACTGCTGATTCTGGACGAACCCACCAGCGCCCTGGACATGACCATCCAGAAACAGATTCTGGAGCTGCTCAGAAACCTCCAGGAGCGCTACCAACTGACCTACATCTTCATCACCCACGACCTGCGCACCGTGCGCTCGCTGGCCGATCAGCTGGCGGTGATGCGCCATGGCCGCATTGTTGAGAGCGGCCCGGCCGCCGCCATTTTCGCCAATCCGCAGGACCCCTACACCCGGCGGCTGTTTGACGCCGCCTTTCACGTCACCGAACGCATGGAGAAAACCGCATGATCTACCGAGCCGTCTTTCACGTTGATCTCGACGAAGTCAAGCCCTTCAATATTGCCCTGGCCAATGTTGGCAACCTGCTGCACGCCATCCCGGAAAAGCATTACGACTTGGTGCTGCTCTTCAACGGCCCGGCGGTCACCCTGCTCCAGACCGAGCAGTGCGCCCCGTTTCGCGAGGAGATCTGGCGGCTGCAACAGGCCCGGGTGGCCTTCAAGGTCTGCCGCAATGCGCTCAACCGCTTCAACGTCGACCCGGACAACCTGATCGAGGGCTGCGAAATCGTCCCCGCCGGGGTGGTAGCGCTGATTGAACTGCAGCAGGATGGCTACGCCTACATCAAGCCCTGAAGAGGCTGTATTTTCTTTTCAGATGCTGGCGGCGGCTTCAAGGATGGGATCCTCGATATCCAAAACGAGTACTGCAACCTGCTCATGGCAGCGCTACAACAGCTCTGTCGCACCGTCAAACGTGTTGGCGGATGACCGCCTCCACAAAGAAAAATTGTGGGTGCTTTGAAATTGATGCTTGCACCCTCAATATTCCTGGTTGCTGTATATTGGAACAATATTGACTTTCAAAGCCCAGCGGACGTGCTCGTCGAGACTGTCGAGATCAAGAAGTCTGACGTTGCGTCAATCATCATCTATATGCTTTTTAAAGCATTCAGGGTGCCGCTGCAGCAGGATGAGCACCACGCCGAAAACAAACTTGCCAAAGGCGAGGGTGAAAATAATCGTTCGTATATCCAAGAGTTCTTCCATCCCTGCCAGGCAGGGGATTGTTGCTTGGTGAAGGGGGTCAAACGGCGATCAGGGTGAGTATCCAGACATACCCCGCCGAGGCGGCCAGCTGACAGACAGTGACCGGTACGCCATAGCGCAGAAAGGTGGTGAAGGTAATGGTCTGGCCGTTGGTGGCACAGATACCCGCACTGACCAGGTTGGCCGAGGCGCCAATCAGGGTAGCGTTGCCGCCCAGGGTGCCGCCGAACATCATGGCGACGAACACCGGCAATGATTGGGATGGCCAGGCGGTGAAGCCCATCCCCAGGGCTTCTTCAGGGACCATCTGCAAGAGCACCAGATACCCCTTGGTCATGAGGATTGCGGCGGCCACCACCGGGATGTTGGCAAGAAAGCCGGAGGCCAGGCCGATGCCTGCTAAAAGAACCATCCCGGCTATCAATAAATTATCTCCAAAGAGATCGAACATCTGCCTTGACAGCCCGCCAAGGATACCGGTCTTGGTGATCTCCTCAACATAGCACATCATGCAGAAGATGAAGATGATCGTCTTCCAGTCGACATCGCGCAACACGTTCTCCACCGGTTCAACCTTGGTGGCATGGATTGCCAACAGGGCCAAACTGGCGCCGATAATCGCTGCCGAGGGCGGCAGGATGGGGTTGGGCATGTTCTCGCCGAGGAGAAAGAGGGCCACCATGACGGCCAAAGTGAGCAGGGAAAACAGGCAGAACAGGGGCCGCTCAATGGGACCTGGACGCAGGTCTCCGGCCAGGACGCAGCGGGTTTGCCAGATCGGGCGCAGGAGGAGTGGCATCAGCGGGATCAGGACCGCTATGGCCATCACTCCGCCGAGGCTGACTTTCTGCAGGTAGGCCATGAAGCTCAAGCCCATGGCCTGACCGACAAGAAAGGTGGCCGGATCACCGACCAGGGTCAGGAGGCCGGCGGAATTGCTGAGCATTGCGGTGAAGATCATCGGGCCGACAAAGTCGACCTTGAATTGGCGACAAACCCGGATGACAATCGGGGCAATGAGGATCACCGCCGTGGCGTTGGGCAGAATGGCACAGATCACCGAAACCATGGCCGCCAGCATGAGCAGGAATCGTTTGCCGCTCCCCTTGGTAAGGAGGAGAAAGCGGGTGCCGACATGATCGAAGATACCGGTGGGCCCCAGGACTCGGGCCACCACCATGCCGCCGAAGAGCAGGGCCAGCGAACCCTGGGAGGCGAGGACGGTGTTGAGGACATCTTTCTGATCGATCACCCCGAAGACAGTCAACAGACTTAAACCCAGCAATCCGGCCAGGGTCATGTCGATCAGGTTGAAGGCGATACACAAGATGACACCGCCAAAAACGGCGTAGATGGCGTAGGTGTGAAATTCAGGCATGGGGATGGTCCTTTGGGAAGACGAAAATTAGAACGGCACAGCGTAGATCATGCCGCCGTCGCGCACCAGCCGATTGGGGCCGCGTTCGAGTTTCAGCGGGCCATTTTTGCCTAGATTGCGTTCAAGCATCTCACCATAGTTGCCCACCGCCGCAATCGCCCGACCGGCCCAACCCGGCGTCAAGCCGAGCGAGGCGGCCAAAGCATCGGTCCGGTCAAGAAAAACCCGGATGTCGCCGGTCGCCGGGGTAATCGAAGCGGCCTGCAGGGTGGCGGCGGTCAGGCCCAGTTCTTCGGCGGTGACCAGGGCCGAGAGGACTGCCTTGACCGTCAGCAGCCAGGGGATGTCGTCTTGCCGCACTACCGGCGAGATGATTTCCCGGGAGTGCAGACCGGGAAGAAGTGTGAGCGATTGTTCACCCTTTGGGGCGAGCAGGCGGACAGCGGCAAGGACGGTGGCATCGTTGGTCAGGGCTGCGCATTGGCCGTCGAGAAAAGCGCGGGTGGCCAGCTCGAGGCCGTCAAAGAGAACCGGACGGAATCGCAGATTGTTTTTTGCGGCCACATATTCAAGATTATGGACATGGGTCGAACCTTTGATCACGGCAATAGTGGCATTGTCCAGGCCCTTCAATCCCTTGCCGGCATCCTCGCTGCGGACCAAAAAGGCCTGGCCGGTGATGAAGAGCGGCCCGGCAAACAGTACCCCCAGCTGCGATTCCCGGCCGATCGTCTGGGAGGTGTTGCGGGAAAGCAGATCGATTTCTTTGCTGAGCAGGGAGGAAAACCTGGCCCGGGTGGGCAGCGGCAGAAAGGAGACTTTGTCGGGGGTTTTCAGAACCGCCGCCGCTAAAGCCCGGCAGAAGTCGACATCCATGCCCGACCACTGGCCCTGCGCATCATGCAAAGCAAAACCCGGAATATCCGGGCTGACCCCGCAGCGGATCGTCTTGCGTGCCAGGATACTGTTCAAGGTCTCGCCTGCCCAACAGGGCATCGCCTGAAACAGGCAGATGATTGCGAAAATGAAAATGCGCATGACCAATCCTTTGTGTCGAAAAAATGGGTGGTTAGTGCTTGCTGGCCAACCGGCAGCCGAGCTCAAAATCCCTCTGACAGTCCAGGGGAAAGACCTCTGCCCGCCGCGCCGCTTTCTTGGCCGGGTCCATGTATTCCATGATGACCTTGGTATAATCGGCAAATTGACTGGTGTCAAAGCAACATAAGGTTTCGGCCTCGATCCCGAAGGCCCGGCTTAGGAAAACATGACGGGGTCAGATCTTGAATGTTGAATTTACAATTTTCTAACAAAAAGGGTCAGGCCTCTTTCTTTAATGTAACAATGACATTCTGCGGGCAAGCCGCAAATATTTTCGTTACGAGTCAAGGTTTCTCCTGTATATCTCAACCGTTCCAACTAGCGATCATTGCGATTGGGTTATCTCTTTACACCCTGCTTTTCACCGGGGCGCGAACAAGCCGGGACGCTGGAGCGTCCGGGGCTGCATTCCCACGCTGGAGCGTGGGAACGATCATCAAGATGAGGGACGATATTCCCGCCGCGTGTCGATGGAGGAATTTGAGACGAATGACAAAGAACAATCGATCTGTCGAAGAACATAGTCGTCTCCTCGTCATTTGGTGTAAATTTGATCGTTTTACACATCAAGTCCACACCAAATGACGAGGAGCCTAATATTGCTATTACATCGTAACCAGCACTCTTTATAGGGAGTAATGGTTTAGTCATTTCTTTTGGCATGAAGTAATCAATGTAATCATGGGAGGAATTATGCAGAGGAATGCAGTACGAATGGCGTTGACCATGTTTTTTTTGCTCGTGATGAGCATGACATCTCACCCCAAGTTCGCCAACTCTCAAGATGTAATAGCGAACTTCTCATCTGGCCAGCCCTCCGGTCAATATGCATTTGTCAGTTGGACCCCCAAGTCCTTGGCGGAGCTAATTAAAGGAAACTCCTCGGGTGAAACCGTGAATATCACGGGACACCTCTTTTTGCCACCCGGCGCCGGAAAGGCGCCTGCCGTTGTTTTAATGCACGGGTCAGGTGGAATCTACCCTGCCATGCTTGATTTTTGGCCCAAGCGCTTCAATGCAGAAGGTATTGCAGTGATTGCAATAGATTCTTTTGGCCCGCGTGGCGTCCAGTCTACTGCCAGCGATCAATCCAAGGTGCCATTTGCTGCTGATCTGGCTGACGCATTCACTGCGTTAAAGATTATGGCAACCCATCCACTCATCAACTCGCAACGAATTGCCATAATGGGGTTCTCGCGCGGCGGTGCGACGACCTGGCGCTCTGGTATAGAGAGGATTATTGCATCGCAAAATATTCCGCAAGGAATTCGGTTTGCAGCCCATGTTCCTATGTATTCTGGTGGCTGCGTTGGCTCATTGAGAATTGCAGCCAAGCCGGGGGTATTTACCAAAGCGCCAATGCTTTGGGTTCATGGAGATGCTGATGACTATTGCCCTGCCGAGACCTGCCAAGATTATTCCACGCTGATCAGCAAAGCGGGAACTCCAGTCGAGTTTGTTCTTATCAAAGGTGCGCATCATAAGTTTGATTATGATGAGACCAAACACTATGACTTGCCCACGGCACAAAAGACATTGAAAGATTGCCCGATTGAAACTGACATTGAAACCATGAAGATATTTGATCGCTTTACGGGCAAACAGCTATCCGGAAAAGACTATGAAAACACCTTGAAAAAATCTTGTCAGGCAACCGGCGCAAGTACTGAAGGAAACCACGAAGCACGTGAACAGGCAGCTCAAGCTGTGACAGCATTTTTCAAAAAGACTTTATTTAAATAATTTTTTGCTAATCAGCTCATTTATTGGCCAAAAGATTGGTGGAATCTAACAGCTCAAGTGCATAGATCTCCAGTATATCTGAACAATTCCAACAGGCGATCATTGCGCTTGGGTGATCGAGAGTGACGAAGTCGGCAGGGTTCTGCGCCTTGGAGACTCTGGCGTCAGCCTTGCGCACAACGAGGGTGGGGAAAATCATGAGGGATGAGCCAGCGCCGCAACCAAAGCATGCTCTCAAGAGAAAAACAGCAGACGACGTCTCTTGACATCCTGCTTTTCTCCGGGGAGCGAACAAGCCGGGACGCTGGAGCGTCCGGGGCTGCATTCCTACGCTGGAGCGTGGAAACGATCACCAAGAAGAGGGACGGTATTCCCGCCGCGTGTCGATGGTGGAAATCGAGACGAATGACAAAGAACAATCGATCTGTCGAATAACATTCGACATTATTCAAAGCAAGGAACGGAATATGACTGAACGTCTCGGAGCATGGGAAGCGTGTTATGAGCTGGGCATCGAGGATATCGATCTGCAGCACCGTTTCTTTTTCAACCTGATCAACCGTTTGGCCAGGGAGTTGCTGCAGACCGACAATGTGCAGCACCGGGGCGCGTTGATCAACGAACTCAACGCCTACGCCAAGTTCCACTTCATCAGCGAAGAGAACATGATGCGCAAGTCAGCCTATCCTCATTTCCTCCACCACCAGGGCCTGCATGTGGAACTGATCGAACAACTCTCCACCCGGGGCAGCATGCTGTTCCTCCCGGATGCGCAGGGGGCCGTCGAGTCGATCGTCACCTTTCTTGGCGAGTGGTTTCTTCAGCATACCAGGGAAGTCGACAGACAATTTGCCCGTTACCTGCTGGAGGCGCCCATCGGGGACTCGCGCTGGTAACGGCCCCGCAACCAAAAGCGCAACGCAAACGCACTGTTTTTTATAAAAATCAGTCAGGTGCCACGTTTGTCCCTTCCGGTTTTCAAAATAAAGCGGTCGGCCAACAAAGAACTTCAAGCTGCAAGGCAAGTGTCGTTGGGGAAAAGTCAGGGAGACGGCGGTGATTCCGGAAACCCGTTCTCCAGTTGGCATTTTTCCGGATTGCCCTGGCATTTAAGCCTGTTGGCGGCATCGGGCCAGAAGCGGACATTGCTCAAACAGAATTCGCCTGAAGAGTGGGCGCAGTAGGGGATGAACACAAACCCGCCTTTTGATTGCCGCCAGCTTGGCTGTATATCCCTAGATTGCGGTTGTTGTTCAACCCGGTAATATTTGCAGGAGTTCATAAGATTACTCGCATGCGGAGATTGTGAGTGATGGGGGCCGGAAAGGCGCTCCCGTGTTTGCTGATAAACGTTGCTGATCAACCAATGTGGCAAAAGCAGCAAATGCAACCTGACTAAAACGAGTTTTATGCGGCAACGCAATGATCTTGTCCGCTGCAAACGCCTGACAGGCAGACACAGGGCTCGGCTGGAACCGATCAAACACCACTGCTCACCCCAAAAAAAGGCCTGAGGCGCTTCCTTTGACTGCAACACCAGCACCACCGGCATCTGAAACCGCACCGCACGCCTCGCCGCTCTCTGCCGAATTCCTTGCCACCGTCAGCCACGGGCCGGGCGTCTATCAGATGCTTGCCAAAAAGCAGGTCCTCTATGTGGGCAAGGCGCGCGACCTGCGCAAGCGGCTGAGCCAGTACGCCCATTTCAGCGGCCCGGTCCACTCCAAAACTGCGGTTATGCTCTCGCATGTGCAGCGGGTCGAGACCATCCTCACCACCACCGAAAAGGAGGCCTTGATTCTTGAGGCCTCGCTGATCAAGCAGCACCGGCCGCGCTACAACGTCATCCTTCGCGACGACAAAAATTATCCGCTGATCATGGTCACCACCCGCGATCCCTGGCCACGGGTGGTGGTCACCCGCAAACGGCTGCGCGACGGCAACCGCTACTTCGGCCCCTACTCCTCCGGTACGGCCATGCGCGCCACCCTGTCGCTGCTGTATGCGCAATTTCCCCTTCGGCGCTGCAAGATCATGCGCGAACGCACCCGTCCCTGCCTCAACTACCAGATGGGCCGCTGCCTCGCCCCCTGCGCGGGCCTGGTGGATGCGGCGGAATACCAGCGGATGGTGCGCGACGTGCTCTTGATTCTGGAAGGCAAGGTGAGCGAGGTGGTCCGCGAGTTGACCGCCAAGATGGAGCAGGCGGCAGAGCACCTTGCGTTTGAGAAGGCGGCCTTGTACCGGGACCAGATCAAAGGGCTGACCCGGACCACCGAACACCAGGCCATTGTCGCCGAGCATCACCTGGATCAGGACGTGTTCGGCCTGCACCGTCAGGACGCCTCGGTGGGCGTGGCCCTGCTGTTTGTTCGGGGCGGCATGATCACCGGGGCCCAATCGTTTTTTCTCGCCGACCCGCTGGGCGAGGACGACAGCCTGCTGGCCCAAACCATCCTCCAGTACTATTCGGCCGAACGCCAGCCGCCGCGCGAACTGCTGCTGCCCTTTGTTCTTGAAGACGAGGCGCTGATCAGCGAACGCCTGGCCGAACTGCGCGAAGGGCCGGTGGCGCTGTTGGCGCCGCAGCGAGGCAAGCGGATGCAGTTGATGCAGATGGCCGAGGCCAACGCCGCCCAGGTGTTTTCGGAGCTAGCGAAAAAGGAGCAGTCCTGGGAAACCCTGGCCACCGCCCTGCAAGCAAAACTGCGGCTGGCCAACCGGCCGGAAACCATCGAATGTCTGGACATCTCCAACCTCCAGGGCAAGCAGGCGGTGGGCTCGCTGGTCTGTTTTGTTCAGGGCGACAAGGCGGCCAAACTCTATCGCCATTACCGGATCAAATCCCAGGACACCCCGGACGATTACGCCATGATGCGCGAAGTTTTGGAGCGAAGAATGGCCAAGGGGATTGAAACCGACAATCTGCCTGATGTGCTGCTGCTTGACGGCGGCAAGGGCCAGTTGCAGGTGGCGGTTGACGTGCTCAGCCGTTTTGATTTGCTCCAGCGCATTGATCTGGCCTCCATTGCCAAGGAAAAGGAAGAGGAGGGGGAAAAGCTGTTTCGGCCGGGGCGAAAAAATCCGATTCTGCTGCCCGCCCATTCGCCGGTGCTGCTCTATCTGATGCGCATCCGCGACGAGGCGCACCGTTTTGGGATCACCTTCCACCGCAGGTTGCGCGGCAAGGCGCAGTTGCAGTCGCAGTTGGACGAAATCGAGGGCATCGGCCCGAAACGCAAGCAGGTGCTGCTGCAGACGCTGGGCAGCGTCAAACGGGTGACCGAGGCCGGGGTGGACGAACTGGCCGCGGTGCCCGGCATCGGCCCGGAACTGGCCCGGCTGATTTACCGGCAACTGCACGGAGACGACCATGGAACCGGATGAACGGATGATGGCCCGGCTCAAGGCCGGCTGCATCTGCAAGGGCGTCAAACTGATCCGTCTGATCGAGGCGATTGAAAACGGGGCAGCCACTTTTGAGCAGGTCGCCGTGGTTTGCGGCATCGGCGACGGCCCGTGCAAGGGCAAACGGTGCGGGGCAAAGGTGCAACAACTGTTGCTGGCCCGTGATGGCCTGGGTTGAGGCAGCCATCGATTGTTGCCTCATTCCATTTCTCAATCAAGCGAGGCCTGCTGCACACAGCAACATCTCGTCGAGGAGGGTGCGTCATATCAACCCGTAGCCTGGATGCAGTGCAACGGAATCCGGGAACACATCACATCATCCCCCGGATTCCGCAGGCTGCATCCGGGCTACGGTCGCCGCCATCTCTCCCTACAAACACAACAGGCGTCGCCGGATGATCCGACGACGCCTGTTGTGTTTCCATCAAGCAGAGCATCTGCCTGACAGGGTGCATTCAATCAGAAAAACAGATCCCGGGTTTTGCCGCCCCGGATCATAGCCACGTTTTCCCGTGCTTTTTCCCGATGTTCGAGCTTGGGCACCTTTTCCAGTTCCCGATCCACCATGGCGTATCCAAGGGCTTTGACCTCGGGCGAGGCATAATCCTCCAGATATTCCGACAGGGTCATCAGAGCGTTGGGGTGACAGACGTTCTTGATCTGGCCGCTCTTGGCCAGGGCCATGAACCGGTCGCCGGTGCGGCCGGAACGATAACAGGCGGTGCACCAGGACGGCACCAGCCCTTCCTCGATCAGCCAGTGGATGATTTCGTCGGCGGTGCGCTCGTCGTTTTTGGCGAACTGGGCGGTCAGGTCGGGATCAATCACCCCGGTTTCGCGGCGACGCTTCTCCGCCATGTAGCCGCCCACGCCGACGGCGCTGCAGGCGCTCATCTGGGTGACGCCGCAATCGAGCAGATCTTTGCGCATGGCGGCGCTTTCGCGGGTGGAGATGATGATGCCGGTATAGGGCACGGCCAGGCGCAACACCGCAACGATCTTTTTGAAGGTTTCGTCGTCGGGAATGTTGGGATAGACGGTGCTCAGGTCAACGCCTTCGGCGGGCCGGATGCGCGGCACGGAGATGGTGTGGAAGCCGACGCCGTAGGTCTTTTCCAGGTGTTCGTTGTGAATCACCATGGCCAGGGCTTCGAAATAGGGGTCGTAGAGGCCGAACAGCGCGCCGGCCCCGACGTCGTCAACGCCGCCGGTCATGGCCCGGTCAAAGGCGGTGGTGTGATACCAGTAGTCCTTTTTGGGGCCGTTCAGGTGGTATTTCTCGTAGGTCGGCTGGTGGTAGGTTTCCTGAAAGAGAATATAGGTGCCGATGCCCACGTCCTTGAGTTTGCCGTAGTTTTCCACCGTGGTGGCGGCAATGTTGACGTTGACCCGGCGAATTTCGCCGGAGAGGTCGGCCTGGGTCTGATAGATGGTGCGCAGACAGTCGAGGATATAGTCGATCGGGCAGTTCTCGTCGTCTTCGCCGGCTTCCAGGGCAATGCGTTTGTGGCCCATGCCGACGATCTCAATGATCTCGTCGCGGACCTCCTGTTGGGTCAGCTTGCGGCGTTTGAAGGTGTGGCAATCGTTGTACGAACAGTAGGCGCAGCGGTTGACGCAGTAGTCGCTGACGTACAGCGGCGCGAACATGACGATGCGGTTGCCGTAGATTTCATCCTTGATGCGACGGGCCGTCTGGAACAACCGGGGCAGGTGTTTGTCGTCCATCTTGAGCAGGCTGGCCACCTCAAGGTGGGTCAAGCCGGCAAATCGGGACGCCTTGTCGAGGATCGCGTCGATCTCGCTGTCCGGGGTAGCGGCCGCCTGGGCCAGGATGGTCTCGATTTCGTCGGGACGGATGAATTCCTCAATTTCCATATTTTCTATCAGCATAGAGTGACCTCCCACTCGGGCGGCAGGTGGTTGTTTACGGACAACCGCCATCTGTCGTCAGATGAAATTTTGCCGTTTACAATCAATGTGGAACCAGACTCCCACCAGCCCGAACGGCTCGGGCTGGTGGGCGCGTGTGTGTTGCAAATCATGGCGAGGAGCGCCGAAGCAGGCCGCTGCGCGAGGCGACGACCCGGCGTCGACGCTCCCCTCCCTCCCATTGAACATTGTTATCAACAATAGGATCAATGCCGCGTGCGGGCAAGCGGCTCAGGCCCGGACGCAACTGGCGCCTTCGGGCTGCGCCTCTTGTTTGTCCGTGGCCGCGTAGTGGTCGTGGGACGGAAAAACGTCAAAGTTCTCAACAATAAACAGATACACCAGAATGCCCACCGAGACCAGACCGATGGACAGGAACAGCTCGCCGGCCGATGGAAAATAACTTTCCCCGGCCGCCTTGGCCATGCCGGTGAACACCACGTTGCCGCGGTTGAGCGCCACGCCCACTACCATCAGCACGGCGTTGCGCACGATCATTTTCTGGCTCATCACCATGCCGCGCAGCTTGTAGCTCCAGAAAAAATACAGCGGCAGGACGCAGCCAATGGTCAACTCCAGCAGGCACATCAGGCTTTCGGTGTTCATAGCGAACAGCGAGCCGATTTGACCGCGAATCACCAGGTCGGAGAAACGCAGCACCGCGTAGAAGCTCATCACATAGCCCGACCATTTGGCCAGAAAGGTCATGGCCGGTTCGTCCCAATCGTGGCCGAAAAAGCGCCCGGCCAGGGCAGTCTCGCAGGTGACCATGGCCGGACCAACCGCCACCGCCGAGGAGTAATAGAGAATCGGCAGCAGCATGGTCCACCACAGCTCGTTGAGCTTGCCCAGAGTGAGCACATACATCGAGCCCAATGAAGATTGATGCATGGTGGAAAGAGCAATGCCGCCGATGACCAGCGGCGCGGTCAGGCTTTTGAAAAAGGAGGAAAGCTTGACCAGACCAATGCCCTTGAACAGGGTGGGGGCAAATTCACAGGTAAGAACAATGGTGTAGAGCAAAACGCACATGTATAACTCGAACATCACCGAATGCTCGCCCCAGCTGAAAATGGGGTGCCACCAGCCGTACCAGCGGCCGAGATCCATCAGCAGGCCGAAACCGACCAGGCAGTAACCGAGCCAGGCGGTGAGGATGGCCGGTTTAACCACTGATTTAACCTTTTTGACCCCGAGCACATAGTAGATGCCGGCCGTGGTGAAGCCGCCGGCGGCCAGGGCCACGCCCAGCTTGACGTCGATAAAAATCCACAGGCCCCAGGGCCAGGCGTCGGTGAGGTTGGTCATCTGCAGACCAGTGACCAGACGATAGGCCACGATCCCCACAAACACCAGGGAGAAGGCCATCAGGATCAACCGGAACGGGGTAATTTTAAAGGTGACTCTGTTGCCGTTGATGGTCATGACTGCGGCCCTCCTGTGCTGTCCTGTTTGCCCTCCGCAATGGCGTTGCGGCGCTTGTTGAAGAAATAGAGGCCGGAGAGAATCGCGGTCCATCCGACCAGGATCGCCGGCAGCTTGCTGAGAATCTGCCAGGTGAAGGCCGGCAGCGACTCTTGCGGCACGGCGGTTTTGAAGCCGAGCTTGTCAAACGGTTGATCAGAGAGGTACAGCCAGGCCGTGCCGCCGACTTCAGTCTCGCCAAAGACGTGGTTGACGTAGAGCTGCTTGTTGCCCTCAATGCGTTTGTGAGCCTCTTTCACCAGCTCGTCGCGGTCGCCAAAGGTCATCACCTGATTGGGGCAGACCGCGATGCAGGCGGGCTGCTCGCCGGCGGCCACGCGGGTGTAGCACATCTGGCATTTGGAGACCTTTGGGAAGGACTTGTCCCACTCGTACTTGGGAATATTGAAGGGACAGGCCACCATGCAGTAGCGGCAGCCGACGCAGAGGTCCGGATGGTAAATAACCGGCCCCTGCTCGGTTTTGCGCAGGGCGCCTACCAGACAGGACGAGGCGCAGGCCGGATCGACGCAGTGCAGGCACTGTTTTTTGGCAAAGCGCCAGGCTTCGTGCCCGCTTCCGTCGGTGACGTCGTGCTTGCTGACCACGGTCCAGTTGATGTCCACCAACTGCGCCGCGTCGCCCAGGGTGGGCTTGTTGACTTCATCGTACTTCTTTTCGTTCCAGAGCTTACAGGCTACGGTGCAGGCGCCGCAGCCAAAGCATTTGGTCATGTCGACCAGAACTCCCTTAGACATAATCAATCCTCATGTTCCGGCTCACGCCTTGGTCTTGGCGCGCAGATGCACGCTGCGGTCGGTGTAGGTGGTGTGCAGCAGCTTGTGCGCCATTTCGCCATTGGGCTTGCCCAAGAAATCAGCGTACAGATCAAGCACTTCCTTGTTTTCATGGCTCAAGCGCTTTTTGTAGATTGTGGCGTCGATGGCGTAGATGGACTTCATGCGCGCCTTCCGCACCCAGTCGCTGGGGGGAACGGAGGTCTTGGGTTGCCCGCCGCCGCTGATGCAACCGCCTGGGCAAGCCATAAATTCGATAAAGTGATAGCGCGGCGGCAGGCCGGCCGCTTTGTCGGCCCGGATCTGATCCAGCAGCTGACGGGCGTTGCCCAGGCCGCTGGCCACCGCAACCCGCAATTCGCCGACGCCCGGCACCTCAAGGCTTGCCTCTTTCACGCCCTGCAAACCGCGAACAGCGGTAAGGTTCAGAAGTGCGTCCGGCGGATTTTGACCGGTAATCAGGTAATATCCGCTACGGATAGCCGCCTCCATGACCCCGCCGGTGGCGGCAAAAATGACCGCAGCGCCGGTACCCTCGCCCATCAGCGAATCGTAGGGCTGAGATTCGAGCTTGGCCAGGTCGATGCCTTTTCCTTTGATCATCCGGGCAAGTTCGCGGGTGGTGAGAACAAAGTCAACGTCGCGCAATTCGGGATTGCCGGCGGCCGCCCCGGCGCTGTTCATCTCGCCGCGACCGGCTTCAAATTTTTTGGCGGTGCAGGGCATGATCGCCACCGACACAATCTGATTGGGATCAATGCCTTTTTTCTTGGCGTAGTAGGATTTGGCCACCGAACCGAGCATCTGCTGCGGCGATTTGCAGGTGGACATGTTTTCAAGCAGATCCGGATAGAAATACTCGCAGAATTTGACCCAGCCCGGCGAGCAGGAGGTGAACTGGGGCAAGGCGGTCGGGGCGTGGCCGTGACCGCCTTCGGCGTGAGCGGCGCCGGCGGCCTTGATCCGGCCGACCAATTCGGTGCCCTCTTCCATAATGGTGAGATCGGCGCTGAAGTTGGTGTCAAACACCCGGTCAAAGCCAAGCTGCTTCAGGGCTGCAACCATCTTGCCCTCAACGATGGAGCCTGCAGGCATGCCAAATTCCTCGCCAATGGCGATGCGGGTGGCCGGCGCAGTCTGCACGATCACATGGAGCTTGGTGTCGCTGATCACTTGTAAAACTTTGTCGATGTCGTCGCGTTCGCTGATGGCGCCAGTCGGGCACCACAGGGCGCACTGACCGCAGTTGACGCAGGTGATGTCGTCCTTGATCGGCAGCTCGTAATAGCCCTCGACGCTTTGCACATGCTCGCAGGCCTCGGCGCACTGGCCGCAGAGGATGCACTTGCGGTCGTCGCGGACAATTGAAGGGTTGTTGGGATCAATGGGCACGCGCCCACGCACCTGCACCGGCCAGGAGCCGGGGGCGTTGTATTGCTGCGGGGTCCACCCCTCGCCGCCGGAAGGTTTTCCGGCATCCTTGCACCCGGACAGAGTCGCGAGGGCGCCAGCCATGCCGACGGTTCCCAGCCCTTTCAGGAAAAACCGCCGGGATACCGGGAGATCGTTGGTGTCGTTGTTGTTCATATGCCACTTCCTTCGCTGAAGTTTGGTTCTGGCCTCTTCGCCTTTCCTGTTGCCTGGCCGCCTTCCCGTCATTGTGTCATGAAATGTCGTCTATGATCGGTTGCGTGCACACATCCAAACAGACAGCTTCACGAATCCCAGAGGTCAGGAGCTCATCGAGACTTTTCATCGAGGGTTGCAGAGAGGAACGGACAAGCGATCATCCCGGCCGGCGTCTTCGCTTGTCCACCATCTCCGCCCTTCCCTGCCTCCCTTTTTTATAAGGAATCCGATACTGATTCAATCGGGCAAAAAGCAGGTTGAAAAGTCTTAATCGAGAATTAATTCTCTATATATATTTTAATGAAAAATACTTGATATGTCAATCATTCTTGATGATCACAATCGGCAAAATCGGGCGCTCTTTTACTCGATTTTTAACTCGACGCAACACCTGTCCAAGCGATAATTTTCCCGCCGGGCGTCAGGTGTTGCCGATATAAAGAAGGGTGATGCAACGATGCGAGCTGACCCGCTCAACAGAGAGAAAAAAGTGCTTTCAGGCATGACCTGCGGTCGCCTTGCGTCAGGAGCGGCGCCAACAGAACGAGCCACCAGTTGATGGGATTTGACGGGAACCAAAGAGAAGCACACATAAATTGCGGCGCACTTCGACCTGTACGCTGGGCGACTGGACTTCGCTGCGGGCAGACGGCATTCATTCAGAAGACGGTGCATACGGATATCCCAGCCTGAACATCTTGAACTTGCGCCACAGGGTTGCTCAAAGAATATCGACCACCTCAGCCGTGAGCCCTTTATTGTAGCCGGCGCCCTCTAGCACTTTGGCAATACAACGCCGCTCCAGCTCCTCCAAGGTCAGCAGGCTGCAGCCTTCGACGGCGTCCAACTCCGGCCTCTGCAGATTCCTGGGCAGTCCCGGGGACGATCTCGTCGCCGTTGCTTCGGCTAAAACGCTGCACGCATCGCCCACCAGCCCGCTGGCAATCAACTCATCGTTCAAAACGTCGCAGTTAGCCGCCACACAAGGCTGGTCTTTTCTCGGACGCAGCTCATGGACAATGCGCGAACCGCCAGAGCCTTGCCGCCGCCCCGCACCAGCACGTTGCAATTCTCAGGCGCCACACCTTGCGGATCGAAGTTGACGCCAACTTGCCGACAAAACGTTTTTCCTTCTCATCGCCACAGCCCATTGCTCCAACCAGATCCACTATTGATTGACCGAAACAGGCTGCTTGAGATGCGGTTTTCAACATCCCTCACAAAAAATAACGTCCTCAACAGGAAAAAAATTATTGACGACAACTTCAAATTATGGTTTAAAGGTCGTCCTGCCGCTGAGCAACAAACGAGCAGCAGCAATTGATCTTTGAAAACTGAACAGTAAAGAAGAGCGGGCCAAGTAGTAATTGGTTTGAAAACGAGTAAGAAAGTCCAATCGATTTGTGATTG
>NZ_JAVBXR010000117.1 GCF_030824455.1 Desulfobulbus sp. | reverse complement strand
GACCTGCGGCGTTGCGTGGTCGACAGCTACCGCCTGCGCATCGCCGAATTGCAGGCCCGTTATCGCCTGGTTGCAGGCATTGGGCCGATAACCTATCAGTGCGACGGCAATCCCGCAAACGAGGTGATCGCCACCTATTTCCAGACCGATCCGCGAACACTGATTGCCGAGCGCGGCGACCAGGTTTCCCTGATGATCCAGCAGCCCAGCGCCAGCGGCGCCCGCTACCAGGGCCGCAACGAATCGCTGTGGGAACATCACGGCGAGGCGATGATCACCTGGGGGTACGAGGCGCAGGAGATGCGCTGCGTCGCAACCCCGCAACCGGGACAGGGCACGGGACCATGAGCAGAGCCGGCTGTCGTCAGGCCTCGGCGGGGCTGCGGCAGAAGGCGCGCATCGCATCTGTGAATATTTTCACTATCCATTTTTCTCCCATTTTTTCTGTATTGTTTTTTCCTCTGCATCAGCCAATGGTTAGAGACGTTTTTTGAACGTATTCAGCGTCTTGATCGTCAGATCAGATCGGCAACAACCAACAAACCAGGGGGAACACCATGGCGCGAAACCTCAGTCAGGCGGTGGAGTTGATCAAATCGTTTGAAGGCATTCCCGACGGCGACCCGACGACCGTCAATCTGGACCCCTATCTCTGTCCGGCCGGCTATTGGACCATCGGCTGGGGCCATGTGGCGCTTGATCCGCGCGGCAAGCAGATTAAAGGCGCGGAGAACAAAGCACTGGCGCGTTCCGTCTACCCTGGCGGCATCACCAAGGCCGAGGCTGAGGTGCTGCTGACCGACGACGTCCGTCGGTTTTCCGCCGGAGTCGAGCAACTGCTCAAAGTGACGGTCAGCGACGCCCGGTTCTGCGCCCTGGTCAGTTTCGCCTTTAATGTCGGCGTGGGCGCACTGGAGCGTTCGACCTTGCTTCGGCTGGTTAATGAGGGCGCCTTTACTCAGGTTCCGGCCCAGTTTCTCCGTTGGACCAAGGCGGGCGGCAAGGAACTGGCTGGGTTGAAGCGCCGCCGCGAAGCCGAGGCGAAATTGTGGCAGTCGGTTGCGGCGTAACCGGGCCGGTTGGTGCGGCCATGGTCGCCGCAAAGCGTTTGGTGACCGGTCGGCTTGCGTTGGTGGCCGCCGAGCCGCACCACCTGATCGCCGAACTGGAGGCGCCGGAACGGTTGGCGCTGCTGCTGGGGGCCAGCGTTGGGCCTGATTGGCCGCCGGGCGAGTACGACCGGGACGCGCAGGCCTTCTTTCTTGCCCGGCTGATTGAAGGCGGGCCGGACGTCTGCGGCTGGTTTTGCTGGTACGCCGTTCGACCGGCGGACGGCGAACAGCCTGCGGTCGCGGTCGGCGCCGGGGGCTATTGCGGGCCGCCGGACGACAACGGCGAGGTTGAAATCGGCTTCTCGATCCTGCCGGCGCAGCGGGGGCAGGGGTATGCAACCGAACTCGCCCACGCCTTGGTGGGGCGCGCGTTTGCCGAGCCGCTTGTTGTTGCGGTGGTCGCCCATGCCGGAGCCGAGAATGGGCCGTCGCGCAAGGTGCTCGAAAAATGTGGTTTTGCTTGCATCGGTCGGGACGACGAATCCGGCAACGACCGCTTTCTGCTGACGCGCGACCAGGGCGGCTCTGGTCGCGGCGGCTGTTTACCGAAATAGAAACAGTCTTACGTGTCTTGTTTATCGATCCATTGATCAGGAGGGAACCATGCTGTTCATCACCAATCGTTTTCCCAAGGGATCCATCCAAACCAGGGTGGGGCGGAAGTTTGACTTTGATCTGCGCAACAACGCGCCCAGCAATTCGGTTTATTTTTGCCGTTTGGGCGAGGACGGCGGCTGCACCGAGGTCGGCGGCCTGAATTTCATGTCGGCGCTCAAGCAGTCGTCCTACCGGCAGCTGCTGCTCTACATCCACGGCTATTCCAATCTGCCCGAGGACGTGTTCAGGGGGGCAAGGGAGTTTCAGCAGCTGTGCGACCAAAAATGCTCTGAAGAGGTGCTGGTGGCGCCGGTGATCTGGCCCTGCGACAACGATATGGGCATCGTCAAGGATTACTGGGACGATCAGAAAGCGGCGGACGCCAGCGCCCCGTCCTTTGCCCGCGCCCTGTGCCGGTTCATCGAGTGGCGCGAATCCAATCTCAACGACCCCAATTCCGATCCCTGCCTCAAGCGGATCAACGTGCTCGCCCATTCCATGGGCAACAGGGTGTTGCGCGAAACCATGGTTTCCTGGAACAAGTACGACCTGGCCGACGGCGTGCCCATGATCTTCCGCAACACCTTTCTGGTTGCCGCCGACATTGAAAACGAGTCGATCCACCGCGAGGAAAAGGGGCGGTTGATCTGCGACGCCTCGCGCAACGTGGTGGTCTATTTCGCCTCGGACGATCTTGCCCTGCGCAGCAGCAAGGCGGCCAACCTCAAAAACAAGATCGCCTCCCGCCGTCTTGGTCACAGCGGCCCCGAGAATATGGACCTGACGCCCAATAACGTGTATATCGTCGATTGCGACGACGTCAACAACGCCTACGACCATCCCAAGGGCCACAGCTATTTCCGCAGCGGCCGCAAACAGGGCGAACCTGGCGTGGTTTTTAACCACATTTTCGAATGCCTGAAGACCGGGCGGGTGTTTCCCGAGGATGCGGAGCGGCGTTCCACCATTGTGCGCGAATAACAATTCCCGCCGCCTGCCTTCCCGCCTTTTTCCGGCGTCCCGACGGCAGCGTCCGGGGCGCCGGGTCTGCCCGCGTGGGCTTTCCGTTGGCGCCTGTTGGAAGCCTGACCGTCGCAACGATCCGCGAACCAACCCTAAAGACGATCAACCCCTACCCCTATGAGAAAACCCATGAACCAGGCCTTGCTGCTTGTCGACATCCAAAACGATTATTTTCCCGGCGGAACCATGGAACTGGTCGGAAGCCCGGAGGCGGCCGTGAAGGCCAAAGAACTGCTGCAGTTTTTCCGCCGCAAATCCCTGCCGGTGATCCATGTCCAGCACGTCGCCTCTCGGGAGGGCGCCACCTTTTTCCTGCCCGACACGCCTGGGGTCGCCATCCATCCGGACGTGGCGCCGGTGGCGGGCGAGACGGTGGTGGTCAAACATTTTCCCAACAGCTTCCGCCAGACCGGGTTGTTGGAGCGTCTCCGCCGGCGGCAGACCTCAACCCTGGTGATTGCCGGCATGATGACCCACATGTGCATTGACGCCACCACCCGCGCCGCTGCGGATTACGGCTTTCAGTGCGTGCTCGCCCACGACGCCTGCGCCACCAAGGCTCTGTCGTTTGGCGGCGTGGCGGTGAGCGCCGAGCAGGTGCAGGCAGCCTATCTGGCCGCCCTGGACGGGCCTTTTGCCAAGGTGCTGAGCGTGGATGCAATCTGCGGCGCATCCCCGGCCTGAGCGGAGGGGCGACGATGCAGGTGTTGCTCATCCTTGCCCATCCCCAGGAGGGCAGTTTCAACCACGCCCTTGCGCGCGCGGCGGCGGATCGGCTGACGGCCAACGGCCACGACGTGGTTGTCCACGATCTCTATCGGGAAGGGTTTGACCCTGTACTGCCCGGCGACGAGATTGACAGGGGCGCGGCCCTGCCGCCGTTGATTGCCCGCCACTGCGCCGAGATCGCGGCGGCCGACGGCATCGTGATTGTCCACCCCAACTGGTGGGGCATGCCGCCGGCCATATTAACCGGCTGGGTGGATCGGATCGTCCGGCCGGGCGTGGCCTACGAATTTCTGGAAGGCGACAGCGGCGAAGGCGTGCCCCGCGGCCTGCTCAAGGCGCGGGTTGCCCTGGTGCTCAACACCTCGAACACCGTGGCTGCGCGGGAACAGGCAGTGTTTGGCGATCCCCTGGAGCGTATCTGGAAAGACTGCGTTTTCGGCCTCTGCGGGGTGGGGCGATGTGAGCGCCGGATGTTTGGCGTGGTGGCAACCAGCAGCGAGGCGCAGCGCGCCGGCTGGCTGGCCGAGGCTGCCGCCCTGGTGGAGCGATCTTTCCCGAGCACATCGGAGCTGTCTCGGTAAGCATTGATATTGTTCGGCCTTCATGGCAAGATAGATCTTCCTGACCTCATCTCCCGGTAGACCCTAGACCCTGCCAGCGTGCCTTCCAGGGAGAAAGCGCGCACTGCCGGAGAGCGAGGGAACAGGGTGTCTTCTGCTGGAGGACCTGCCCCCCATGCCGCTGTTGCTGCTTGTTCTGCTGCCGCTCGTCGGCTCCCTGCTTCCTGCTTTGATCCTGCGGCCGGCCGGCCGAACGGCCCCGGCCCTGGCGGCTGCGGTCGTGACCATCGCTGCCCTGCTGGCAGCGTTCCCCGGCCTGCTGGCGGCATTTGCCGGCACCCCCATGGCAGTGTACTGGCCCTGGCTGCCCCAGGCCGGGCTGGACCTCGCCCTGCGCATGGACGGTCTGGCGGCGTTGTTTGTCCTGCTCATCCTCGGCATCGGCCTGCTGGTCATCCTCTACGCCCAGTATTATTTGGCCAAGGAGGAGGCTCTCGGCCGCTTCTACAGCCTCTTCCTACTGTTCATGGGCGCCATGCTCGGGGTGGTGCTCTCCGACCACCTGCTGCAGCTGGTGGTGTTCTGGGAGTTGACCTCGCTCAGCTCCTTTCTGCTCATCGGCTTCAACCACCAGAGTCGTGAGGCCAGGGGGGGGGCGGCCATGGCCCTGACCATCACCGGCGGCGGCGGCCTGGCCCTGCTGGCCGGGTGTCTTCTCCTGGGGCAGATCGCCGGCACCTACCGTATCTCAGCCCTGCTGCACATGGGCGACCTGATCCGCGCCCACGCCCTCTATGTTCCCACCCTGCTGCTCATTCTGCTCGGCGCCTGCACCAAATCGGCCCAGTTTCCGTTTCACTTCTGGCTGCCCCGGGCCATGGCCGCGCCCACCCCGGTCAGCGCCTACCTCCATTCGGCCACTCTGGTCAAGGCCGGCGTCTTTTTGCTGGCCCGGCTCTTTCCGGTCCTCTCCGGTACGGACTTGTGGTTCTTCGCCGTGGGTGGGGCCGGTCTGCTGACCCTGTTGTACGGGGCCTATCACGCCCTGTTCCAGCACGATCTCAAGGGGTTGCTGGCCTACTCGACCATCAGTCATCTCGGTCTGATCGTACTGTTGTTCGGCATCGACACGCCGCTGGCCGCCGTGGCCGGGGTGTTTCATCTCATCAACCACGCCACCTTCAAGGCCTCGCTGTTCATGGCCGCCGGCATCATCGACCATGAGACCGGCACCCGCGACATGCGGCTGATCAACGGCCTGTGGGGGTATATGCCGCGCACCGCCGCCCTGGCCATGGCGGCTGCTGCGGCCATGGCCGGCGTGCCCCTGCTCAACGGTTTTCTTTCCAAGGAGATGTTTTTTGCCGAGACCCTGCACCTGAGCGCGCTCGGACCGGCGCGCTGGCTGGCGCCGCTGGCCGCCACCCTGGCCGGCGTTTTTGCCGTGGCCTATTCCGCCCGTTTCATCCACGATGTCTTCTTCAACGGTCAACCCCGCGACCTGCCCAAATTTCCACCCCACGAACCGCCGCGCTTCATGCAACTGCCGGTGGTGATCCTGGTCGGCCAGTGTTTGCTGGTGGGCATCTTCCCCGGACTGACCGTGGCCCCCTTTCTCGCCCTGGCGGCGGGCGACATGCTGGGCGCTCCGCTTCCCGACTACAGTCTGGCCATCTGGCACGGCTTCAACGCCCCCCTGGCCATGAGCCTGGTGGCCCTGGTCGGAGGTTTGGGCCTCTATTCCGCCCGCCGTTGGTTGTTCGCCTTGCATCACCAGCACTGGCCGGCCATGGACGCCCTGGCCCTGTTCCAAAGCAGTGTTGAACGAATGGTCTCCGCTGCCGGCCGGCTCACCCATGTGCTGGAAAATGGTTCCCTGCAGCGTGCCACGGCCCTGCTCCTGCTGGCCGCGGTTGCGGCCGTGTGCTGGCCGCTGGCCACCACCACTGCAGCGCTCACCGGCCCCCTGCGCTTAAGTCCCATTGATGGCCTGACCCTGGTCGGTGCGCTGTTGATGATGGGAGCCGCCGTGCTGGCGGCGCTCTGGCATCGCCGCCGCTTCACCGTCCTGATTGCGCTCAGCGTGGTCGGGCTGATGGTGGTGCTGGCCTTTGTCCGCTTTTCCGCGCCCGACCTCGCCTTGACCCAACTGGCCGTGGAGGTGGTAACCATCCTTCTGCTCATCCTGGCCCTGTTCTTCCTGCCCCAGCACGGCCGGCCCGAGTCCCGCCCGCTCCGGCGCGGTCGCGACCTGCTACTGGCCCTGGGCATGGGTGGGGGCGCCGGCATGCTCACCTGGTCCATCCTCACCCGACCCTTTGCCGCCATCTCCGATTTTTATCTGGCTAACAGCCTACCTGGTGGCGGCGGCGCCAACGTGGTCAACGTCATTCTAGTTGACTTTCGCGGCTTCGACACCCTGGGTGAGATCACCGTGCTCGCCGTGGCCGCCCTCGGCATCTTTGCCCTGCTCGACAACCTCTGCCTGGAGGCGGGCACGGTGGAAGGGTTGCCACGCCGCTATGCCGACGAGCGCCACACCCTGGTGCTGTCGCTGCTCACCCGGTTGCTGCTGCCGCTGGCGCTGCTGGTGTCGATCCACCTCTTCCTCCGTGGCCATAACGCGCCGGGCGGCGGCTTCATCGCCGGCTTGGTCACCGCCGTGGCCCTGATCCTCCAGTCCATGGCCAGCGGCATCGCCTGGACCCGACAGCAGTGGCGCATGCGCTACCAGCCGCTGATCGCCTGGGGGGTGCTGATCGCCTCCGCCACCGGCGCGGGCTCCTGGCTGTTTGGCCACCCCTTTCTCACCTCCGCCTTCGGCCATTTTTCCTTGCCGCTGGTCGGCGAGTTGGAACTGGCCACGGCCATGCTGTTCGATTTTGGGGTCTATCTCGCCGTGGTCGGAGTGGTGATGCTGATCCTTGCCACCCTGGGCAATCTCAATCTGCGCTGCGCCGAAGCACGCAAAGGGGGGGGCTGATGGAAGCGCTGGCTGCCTGCACCGTGGCCGTCCTGGTGGCCTGCGGGGTCTACCTGCTGCTCCGCGCCCGCACCTTTTCGGTGGTGGTGGGACTCTCGCTGCTCTCCTATGCGGTCAACCTCTTTCTTTTCTTCACCGGCCGACTGCTGGCCAGCGCGCCGCCGTTGGTCGGTTCCGGCGCCGGAGCCGAAGGGGCGATCGCCGACCCCCTGCCCCAGGCCCTGGTGTTGACGGCCATTGTCATCGGCTTTGCCATGACCGCCTTTGTTCTCATCCTGGCCCTGCGCGCCCGGGGTGAACTGGGCAACGACCATGTCGACGGCAAGGGGGGCAGATGATGACTCACTGGCTCGTGGTCCCGCTGGTCCTGCCCCTGGTGGCGGCCATGGTCAACCTGCTGCTTGGCGAACGGGAAATCGGACGCCAGCGGCTCGTTTCCCTTGTCTGCGCCAGCGGCTTGCTGGTGGCGGCCATGGTCCTGCTGGAGCGCGCCGCCGGCGGTGGACTGACCGTGTACCGGCTGGGCAACTGGCCGGCCCCGTTCGGCATTGTCCTGGTTTTGGACCGGTTGAGCGGCCTGCTGCTGACCACCACCGCCGTGCTTGCCCTGCTCAGCCTGCTCCACGCCGTCAATGGCGACGACGCCCGCGGCCACCACTTCCATGTGTTCTTTCCCATCCAGCTGCTGGGCATCAACGGCGCCTTCCTCACCGGTGATCTGTTCAACCTGTTCGTCTTCTTCGAGGTTCTGCTGATTGCCTCCTACTGCCTGTCCCTGCACGGCGGCGGGCCGGAACGGGTGCGCGCCAGCCTCCGCTACGTGGCGCTCAACCTGATCGGCTCGGCGCTCTTTCTCCTAGCCGTCGGCGCCCTCTACGGACTGACCGGCACCCTTAATATGGCCGATCTGGGGAGCAAGGTGGCGGCGGCTCCCGTGGAACAGGTGGCCCTGCTGCGGGCCGGTGGACTGTTGCTGCTGGTGGTTTTCGGCCTTAAGGCGGCGATCCTGCCGCTGCACCCCTGGCTGCCTCCTCTGTACGGATCGGTCCTGGCTCCGGTGGCGGCCCTGTTCGCGGTCATGACCAAGGTGGGGGTGTACGGCATCCTGCGCACCGTGACCCTGATCCTTCCGCCACAGGGGGCGGTGGGCGGCGCCATTGCAGAGGTGCTGCCGCTGCTGGCCCTGCTCACCCTGGCCGCCGGTGGTCTGGGCGTGCTGGCCGCGGCCCGGCTGCGAACCCTGATCGCTTCGCTGGTGGTGCTTTCGGTGGGCGCCCTGTTGGCCGGCATCGGCCAGTTCAACGCCGCTGGCATTGCCGCGGCCCTCTACTATCTGCCGCACACCACCTTGGTCGCCGCCGGCCTCTTTTTGCTGGCCGAGCCGATCACCTGCCAGCGCGGCGAGGTCGAGGACCGGTTCATCCCCGGCCCGCCCCTGCTCCAGCCGACCCGGCTCGGCCTGCTGTTCGTTCTTGGCGCCGTGGCGGCCGCGGGTCTGCCGCCGCTCTCGGGCTTTATCGGCAAATTGATGCTGCTGCGCTCGGTGGCCCCGGCAGACGGCCCATGGTTGTGGATCGTGGTGCTGGGCGCCAGCCTGCTGACGCTGATTGCCCTCAGCCGGGCGGGCAGTCGCCTGTTCTGGGGGACAGCGGGTACGGCCGGCGCCGCCGGTACTGTCGGATGGCGACAGCTGCTGCCGGCTGCCCTGCTGCTGGCGGCAAGCATTGGGATGACCATTGCCGCCGCCCCGATCAGCCGCTACACCGAGGCCGCCGCCCACCAGTTGCTTGCTCCGCAACAGTATATCGACGCCGTGCTCGGAGCATCGGCCACCGGAGGAAAACCATGAAGCGCTGGCTGCCCCAACCGCTGACGAGCGGCTGCCTGTGGCTGGTCTGGCTGCTGCTGGCCCAATCCCTGACCCCCGGCCATCTGCTCCTGGGCGGACTGCTCGCCCTTGTCCTGCCCCTGTTCACCGTGCGCTTCTGGCCCGACCGGCCGCGTGTCCGCCGCCCCCTCCTGTTGCTGCCCTACCTGGCGGTGCTGCTGTGGGACATCACCCTGGCCAACCTGGTGGCGGCGCGGCTGATTCTCGGTCCGGCGCGCCGGCTGCGGCCGGCCTTCATTAGGCTGCCGCTTGATCTGCGCAGCGAGCTGGCCATCGTCCTGCTCACCCATACCATTTCCCTGACCCCGGGCACGGTGGCCGCCCATTTGAGCCCGGACCAGCGTGTCCTGCTCATCCACGCCCTGGACGTCGACGACGAGGCCGCACTCATCGCCCGCATCAAACAGCGCTACGAACAACCCCTTAAGGAGATTTTCGCATGCTGAAGCTTGCCGTCGCCATCGCCCTGGCCTGCATAGGCGCCGCCCTGCTGCTCAACTTCTGGCGCCTGGTGCGCGGTCCCGGTCCGGCCGACCGCATCCTTGCCCTGGACACCATGTACGTCAACACCACCGCCCTTTTGGTGCTGTTGGGCATTCATCTCAACCGCACCGTTTACTTTGAGGCGGCCCTGCTCATCGCCCTGATGGGCTTTGTCGGCACCGTGGCCCTGTGCAAGTACCTATTGCGCGGCGACATCATCGAATAAGGAGGCGCCCGTGCTTGAAATGCTCACCGCCCTGTTTCTGCTCATCGGCGCGGCCTTTGCCCTGATCGGCTCCGTCGGTCTGGCTCGCCTGCCTGACCTGTTCATGCGCTTGCACGGACCCACCAAGGCCACCACCCTGGGCATCGGCGGCATTCTCATCGCCTCCATTCTCCATTTCAGCGACCAGGGCCAGGGGGTGAGCCTGCATGAAATCCTGATCACCCTGTTTGTCTTCACCACCGCCCCGATCAGCGCCTACCTGGTTGCCCGCACGGGGCTGCATCTGGACGCCCGCAACGGCGACAATGTGGACTGACCGACAACCACCACAGAGGAGCCCGCCCATGCAACCAATGACCGAAACCCCATGGCATCATCTCCCCGCCGACGAGGTGGTTCAGCGACTGGACGCCTCGCCCGAATATGGCCTGGACCCGGCGGAGGCCGAGCGGCGAGCGCAGCAGTACGGGCCCAACGCCCTGGTCGCACACAAGGGCACGAGCCCGCTGCTGCTCTTTGCCCAGCAGTTTCACCAGCCCCTGATCTACATCCTGCTCGCGGCCACCCTGGTGACCCTGTTCCTGAACGAGTGGGTCGATGCCGGGGTTATCTTCGGGGTGGTGCTGGTCAACGCCATTATCGGCTTTGTCCAGGAATCCAAGGCCATCAAGGCGATTGAATCGCTGTCGCGGAGCATGACCACCAGCGCCGTCGTGATGCGTGGCGGTGTGCGACGCCAGATTCCGGCCGCCCAATTGGCGCCGGGGGACATCGTCCTGCTGCAGTCCGGGGACAAGGTGCCCGCCGACCTGCGGCTTTTGACCATCAAGGAGCTGCAGGTGGATGAATCCGCCCTGACCGGGGAATCGGCGCCGGTCCAGAAGGGCAGGGCCTCCCTGCCGGAGGACACGGTGCTGGCCGATCGCCGCAACATGGCCTACTCCTCGGCCCTGGTGACCTACGGCATCGGCCGGGGGGTGGTGGTGGCCATCGGCAAGGATACCGAAATCGGGCGCATCAATGAGATGATCGCCGCCGCCGACATCCTGGCCACGCCATTGACCAGAAAAATCGCCGGCTTCAGTCATCTCTTGCTCTATGTCATCCTCGGGCTGGCGGCGCTGACCTTCCTTGTCGGCGTGGGCCGGGGCGGCAGTTGGGACGAGATGTTCATGGCGGCGGTGGCCTTGGCTGTGGGGGCGATCCCCGAAGGTTTGCCGGCGGCGGTCACCATCACCCTGGCGCTTGGCGTGTCCATCATGGCCAAACGCAACGCCATCATCCGCAAACTGCCCGCGGTCGAGACCCTGGGGAGCACCACCGTCATCTGCTCCGACAAGACCGGCACCCTCACCCAAAACCAGATGACGGTGCAGGAGATCCTTGCCGGCGGCGAGCTGTTTGCGGTTTCGGGCGGCGGCTATGAACCCGAGGGCGAATTCAGCCGCGATGGCCGCCGGATTGAGGCGGCGGACAGTCTGGCTCTGCAGGAATGTGTGCTGGCCGGACTGTTGTGCAACGATGCGGTGCTGGCCAAGGGAGAGGAGGGCGAATGGCGGGTGGAGGGCGATCCCACCGAGGCGGCCCTGGTGGTGGCGGCGCACAAGGCCGGTTTTACGCGCGAGACGCTTGCCGTCGAGCGGCCCCGGCTTGATGTCGTCCCCTTCGAGTCCCGCTACCAGTACATGGCCACCCTGCACGGCAGAGCGGAGGACCAGGAGCAGCAGATGGTCTACCTCAAGGGCTCGGTGGAGAGTCTGCTCAGCCGCTGCTGCCAGACCCTGGCCAGGGACGGCAAGCTCGAACCATTGAACAGCGAGGCCTGCCACCGGATGGCCGAAGAGCTCGCGGTCAAGGGGTTGCGGGTGCTGGCCTTTGCCCGCAAGGAGCGGCAAAAAAACGGAGCGGAACTTGACCACGCGGATGTGGCCGAAGGACTCACCTTTCTTGGCCTGCAGGCCATGATCGATCCCCCCGGGCCGGAGGCAATCGAATCGGTGCGGGTCTGTCGGCAGGCCGGCATCCGGGTGAAGATGATCACCGGCGACCATGCGGTCACCGCCATGGCCATTGCCCGCCAGATAGGCCTGGACGGCGACGGCGAGGAGCGGATAGCCGCCATGACCGGCAGGGAACTGGCGGAGCTGTCCGATGAGGCGCTGATCGCCACCGTCGAACAGACGATGGTCTTTGCCCGAGTGGCGCCGGAGCAGAAGCTGCGCTTGGTCCGGGCCCTGCAGGCCAGGGATCAGATCGTGGCCATGACCGGTGACGGGGTCAATGACGCCCCGGCTCTCCGCCAAGCCGACATCGGCGTTGCCATGGGCATCACCGGCGCCGAGGTGGCCAAGGAGGCGTCCGACATGCTGCTCACCGACGACAACTTCGCCTCGATTACCGCCGCAGTCGAGGAGGGGCGGGGCGTGTACGACAATCTGGTCAAGTTCATCACCTGGACCCTGCCCACCAACCTCGGCGAGGGGCTGGTCATTCTCGCCGCCGTGTTTGCCGGCCGCCAACTGCCGATCCTGCCGGTGCAGATCCTGTGGATCAACATGACCACCGCGGTGCTCCTGGGGCTGATGCTCGCCTTTGAGCCCAAGGAACCGGGGATCATGGACCGGCCGCCCCGTGATCCCCGGCAGTCCCTGCTCACCCGTGAGCTGATCGGCCGGATTCTCGTGGTCGGCCTGCTGCTGCTGGCGGGCGCCTTTGGCCTGTTCGAGCTGGGCCTGTGGCGGGGCCGCAGCATTGAGGCCGCCCGGACCTGCGCGGTCAATGTCTTTGTCTTCGGCGAGCTGTTCTACCTGTTCAACTGCCGTTCTCTGCGCCATTCTCCCTTCAGCCTCGGCTTTTTCAGCAATCGACCCCTGCTGCTCGGCGTCGGCCTGATGATCGTGCTGCAGCTGCTGTTCACTTATCTGCCGGTGATGCAGGCGGCCTTTGGCAGCCAGGGGCTGGATGCGGTCGAGTGGTTGCTGATTGTCGGCGGCGCGTCCGTCACCTACGCGGTGATCGAGCTGGAGAAGTGGCTGCGCCGCCGTGGAAGGGTCTAGGCGAAATCAGGACACGCACATCATGGTCGACGGAGGCCTGCAATGATAGCGATGATCAAGAAGTTGGAGCGGATGCTCATTCTCGCCCTGGTGGCGATGATGGCCCTGGTGGTGGTGCTGGCCACCGTGGAGTTGGGTTGGATTATTACCAAGGACGTTGTGAGCCCACCGGTTTTTCTCCTGGAAATCGAGGAATTGCTGGAAATCTTCGGCCTGTTCATGCTGGTGCTGATTGGCATCGAACTGCTGGAAACGATCGTCAAGACCTACCTGCACCAGTCCGCCGACCATGCCAGGATCGTCATGTCCGTGGCCATTATCGCCGTGGCCCGCAAGGTGATCATCCTGGATGTTGAGGATGCGTCGGAGCTGACCCTGCTGGGACTGGCCGCCATCATCCTCGCCCTCTGCATCGGCTATTATCTGATCAGGAGCAAACAGTGCTCTGGGGATGCCCCGCAACCCCCCGAGGCCTAGTTCAACCCGCTTGAGCACTGATGGCGGGAAGGCTCTCGACGGAGGCCGCCGGCCGGCGAACGTCGACCTCCGGCCACTGCTGCGCCTGGGTCGGGGCCGGGTGTGTTGCACTGCTGTCCCGTCCTGCCTCTGCCGTCTCTTCCCGGCCGCTCATTGTTTCCAGATCATGGACGCCGCCGGCGAGCAGTTCGCCGAGATGCAAGGCGATTTCCTCGGCGCATTGGCGCGTTTCGCCTGAGAGCTGCAAGACCCCGGCCGCCGCATTGTTGACCTCGGCGATCCGGCTTGACACCTCCTGGGTGTTTGCTCCGGTGGCCCCGGCCAACGCGACGATCGCCCCGGTCAGGCGCCGCTGTTGCTCAACCGTCTGGCCAATGGTTGCGGTCACCTGGTGGAGTTGCGCCGCCCCCTGATCCAGGACGTCGAAACAGGCGATAAAAGCGCGGCAGGTGCTGTTGATCGCCTCGATTTTGTCGAGCACGTCGCGGGTGGCAAGGGCCGTGTCCTGGGAGAGTTTTTTCACTTCGTCGGCAACCACGGCAAAGCCCCGGCCGTGTTCGCCTGCCTTGACCGCCTCAATCGCGGCGTTGATGGCCAGAATCTTGGTCTGGTCGGTGATAAGGTGCACCGCGCCGACAATGGCGTCGATTTCAATCACCGATTGCCGCAGATTGTCCAGCTGTCGCCGTGCCTGGCCAATCTCCCCCACCATTTGATCCACCTCCAGATTCTGGGCGCCGAGTTCCCGGTGAATATCCCCCACCGCCGCGCTGATCTGGAGCGACGAGGCGTTGACCTCGTCGGTGCGGCGGGCGGTGTCGCCGGCCAGCCCGGCCACGTTGTTGGACTCCCGCTCGGTAATGCCGGCCAGTTCCTGAAGCGAGAGCGACATCTGGGCCATTCGCTCCGCCCGCTGGTTGAGCCCGTGAATCGCGGCGGTCATGGCGGCCACCAGGGTTTCGATCCGTTGCCGGTCCTCGGCCTTGCGCTCCTCCTCGCGCTTCAGGGTCAGCAACACCTCGCGAAAGCGGCCAATGGCCGAGCAGAGCACGCCGATCTGATCGCGGCGGGTGCTCCAGGGAATCTCCGGATAGCGTCCGGCGCCGAGGGCCTCGACAATCCCGGTCAACCGCCGCAGCGGTCGTTCGACGATGATGCGGGTGAGCAGGAACAGCACCAGGGCGTTGCCCGCCATGGCCGCCAACCCGACGGTGAGGGAAAAACGTCGGTGCTCCTGGCTGGCCTCGGCCATCTGGCGTTCATGGACATTGATTTCGTCAACAAAGCCGAGGATTTCGGTGCGGCTTTTTTCGGCCTCCAGGCTTTTGTCGGCGGCAACGCCGCGCAACAGCGCCACCTTGTCCTCAAACCCGGCGCTGTTCTGCGTTTCGGCCTGGGCCGCGTTGATCAGCGTCTGCAACCGTTCCAGGTCTGTTTCCGGCTGGCTGCTGACCAGCCGCAGCCGCTCAACCTCCGAGGCAAAACCGCCCTGCGCGTCGAACAGCCCCAGGGAAAGGGTCAGTTCGTTGTCCTCGATTTTGGCCACGGTCTGCCCGTTGGCGAGATCGCGTTTTTCCGTGCGCGAGAACAAGGCGCCGTAACTTTCCCGGCCAGCCAGCCGTTGCCGGTCCTGCACCTGAAATTCGCGCTCCACCCGCTCCACAATCGTTTTCTTGGCGTCCACGGCGAACAGTTGCGGCAGGGCGACAAACTCCTTTTGCAGACGAACAATGGTCTCCCGCAGGTTGACGTCCACCCGTTCCCGGATGGCCAGGACCTCGGCGGTTCGTTGTTCGGCGGCTTCGGTCGCCCGGTGGTTGACCAGGAGCAGGGCGCCGATGAAGCAGTTGGACGCCAGGGCAACGCCAACCAGCAGTTTGACGCCCACGGTCAGCCAACTGGCCTGGGTCAGGGGTTTGGAGGCGTCCATGGCGGAGTCAGCGGTCAGAGAGGTCATAGTGGCTAGGGTCATTGGCTGTCGGCAGTGCATTGCAGGTCGACGGCGAGCATCGGTTCAACCTGCAGTTGGTGGATGTAGAGGCTGCTGCCGGGCATGGCCTTGGCGTGGTGTTTGGCGATCGAGGCCTCTTCCGAGAGATCGATGTGACAGCGCCATTGCGAGGGACGCACCGCCACCGCTCCCACCGAAAGAGTCATCTGCCCGTATTGCCGCTCCCGGCCTTCCCGGTCGGCGGCGGTGATCACGCAGCCGATGTGGCCGTTGTAGAGGCCGCCGATGCTGTCGTCGAACTGCTGCAGGATCCGCTCCACCGTGTCCTGCCAGTTGGGGCTGCGGAAGATGGCGACAAAGTCGTCGCCGCCGATGTGGCCGATGAAATCGACCTGATCGTCGATGTTGGCGGTCAGCAGCTCGGAGACAAAGCGAATCACCTTGTCGCCGCGACTGAAACCGAAGAAGTCGTTGAAGGGTTTGAAGTGGTCGAGGTCGAAATAGCAGACGGTAAAGGCCACCGACTGGCGGAACAGTTTCTGCAGCAGCTGCTGGATGGGCACGTTGCCGGGCAGCAGGGTGAGCGGGTTGGCGTGGCGGGCCCGGTTGACCTGCAGCTTGGTGATTTCGTGAAGCAGGTCGATCATCCGTCCCTTGCCGGCCAGGCAGGAGCCGTCGAGGACAATGAACTCGTCGGTGTGAATGTCAAGCGAGGTGGTCAGGCGGTAGCTGGCCTCTTCCAGGGGCAGTCGTTTGTCCACCTGCATGACGTTGCGGTTGATGAACCGCAGGATCGGCTGCTTGCCGTAGAGCTCCTTGCCGTACAGGCTGGCGTACAGATCCATGAATTCGCGGCGCAGCACCAGGCCCAGCACCTCGCTTTCATGGACCACCACGATCGATTCCAGATCCGGGGTGGAGGTGAACAGGTCGCCCACCTCCAACACCTTGGCGCTGGCCTGCACCGACACCACCGGCCGGATGAGCATCTCGACAGTGGGCGACTCGTCATCCTCATAGCTGCGCAGTTCCTTGCGAAACAGCTTGGAGGCAATGGCCACCGGCGGCACCTCCACCGGCCGGCAGAAGTAGTAGCCCTGCAGCATCTCGACCCCGAGTTTGCGCAGGGTGGCGTATTCCCGCTCGGTTTCCACCCCTTCGGTGATTACCCTGCAGCCCAGGGCGGTGGCGGTTTTGAGGATGGTGGTCACAAACTGCTGTTTGGTGCGGTCCTGGTCCACGCCCTGGATGAAATGGCGGTCGATCTTGACGATGTCCGGCCGGATCTCCGACCAGAGCTTGAGCCCCGAATACCCGGCGCCAAGGTCGTCGAGGGCGACGCGGAAGCCCATTTCCCGGTAATGGACCATGGCCTGCTGCATCAGCTGAACATCCTCCACCGGGTGGGTTTCGGTCAGTTCGATGATCACCTGCGAGGGGGCGAGGCCAGCCTGCTCGACAAATTCCAGGGTCTGGCCTTCGCGGAAATGCTCATGCATCAGACTGAAGGGATCGACGTTGATGAACAGTCGTCCGGGCAGCCGCAGTTGGGCGAAGCGCTTGATCACCGCCCGGCGGCACATCAGATCGAGCTCGGCCAGCCGGCCGGCGCGGGTCGCCGCCTCAAACAGCCGGGTGGGCGAGTGGAGCACGGTGTTGACCGGGCCGCGCGTCAGCCCTTCATAACCGTAAATCTGTCGGGTCTGGAGGTGGACGATGGGTTGGAAATGTATCTTGATGTCGTGCTGCGCAATCACCGCATGCAGCAATGCTTCCGTTCTCTGATCCATGATCCCGGTTTGGTCCGTTCTGGTTGAATGAGCCTGGAGACCTTGCGGCGCAAGGGTTTTCCTTGTTTCCAGGAAAGCCTCTTCTACCCGCCGCGTATGAGGATTGGATCAGGGAAGCATTTTGTTTGAGTTTCGAACGGCGCGCGGGCGACCTTGCGAAGCCGGGATGGGCAGCCCCGGGCGAGGTCGCTCCGGGGGAGAGGGGGTGCGGGAGGCGGGACGCTCAGACCTTGAATTGTTGGGTCAGCTTTTCCAGTTGCGCGGCCAGCGCCGCCAGATCGCGGGCGTTGTCCTGGACCAGATCGCTGCCTGCGTTCACCTGGGACGCCTGCTGGTTGATGCCGGCAATGTCGCGGGTGACGTCGCCGATCACCACCGAACTCTGGGCCACGTTTTCGTTGACCTCGGCAATGCCCTGGGAGGCGTGGGCGATGTTGGCGCTGATTTCGGTGGACGCCGCCGACTGTTGTTCCGCCGTGGCGGCTATGCCGTTGATGACGCTGTTGATCTCGGCAATGACCTGGGCGATGGTTGCAATGTCCGTCACCGTGTCGGCGGTGGTGGCCTGCATCTCCTCAATCTGGTCCTTGATGTCGACGGTTGCGGCGGCGGTTTGTCGGGCCAGTTCTTTGATTTCATTGGCAACCACGGCAAACCCTTTGCCCGAGTCGCCGGCCCTGGCCGCCTCGATGGTGGCATTGAGCGCCAGGAGATTGGTTTGGTCGGAGATTTCGGTGATAGTTTCGGTCACTTGACCGATTTTGCGCGCCGATTCTCCCAGGCGGGTTATGCGTTCCGAGGCCCGTTGGGATTGGATGACCGCGCCTTCTGAGATGGCGTGCGCCTTTTCCGTGTTGCGCGCGATTTCATGGACAGTGGCCGTCATCTCCTCGGTGGCTGCGGCCACCATGTTGACGTTGGCCGAGGACTGGCCCATGGCCGCCGCCACCGACTGCATGTTGACGCTCATCTCTTCCACGGCTGCGGCCACCGAAGCCGATGTGTCGGAGGTGTTGTGGGCGGCTGCGGAGAGCTGGTTGGAAACCGTCGCCAGATCAACCGACGAGACCGACAGGCAGTTGATCCCCTTGATGAGGTCCCTGAGCATCGCGGCCAGTTGTCCGGTCATGCCGTTGAGGGCCCGGGCCATGGCGCCGAGTTCGTTGTTCTGCCGGCTGTCGAGTTGCGCGGTGAAATCGCCCTGGGCCAGGGTTGCAGCCAGGCCGGAAACCTTGTGCAACGGACCGGTGATCGAGCGGGTGATCAGCACGCCGAGCAGCGTCGCCGTCAACACCCCCAGAACAAGGGCCAGGGTTGAGAAGGTCTTGCCGCGCGCATAGATCCCGGCGCTCCGATCATATTGCTCTTTTGCCGCTTTCAGCTGCACTTCCACCAGTTCGCTGAACTTGGCCGACACCGGATCAATCACCGGATAGAGGTCGTTGACGGTAAAACGGGCCAGGGCTTCACCGTCTTCGCGCCGTAAAATCTCCGCCAGTTGGGCCACGGTCGCGTCGGCGGCCTGCATCAGGGGCTTGGTTTGCGCAACCAGTTGCTGCTCCTCTGCGGTCAGCGTGGTCGCCAGGTAGGTCTGCCACTGTTTCGTGATGGTGGCAACGGCCTCGGCCACGGAACTCCGCCCCTGCGCCCACGGCAGATTGCCGTTGCGGACCTTGTGCGAGAGGTCGACAATGTTGACCGCATACATGTCGGCAACCACCTTCAGATCCTTCAGCGGCACGACCCGGTCGTTGTAGACCGTCTCCAATCCCAGGAACGCCTGGCGCGCGCTGTGCAGGCCGAGCATGCCAACAGCCAGCAGCAGGAGCGACAGAAAACCGATGAGAATGTACAGCCGCGTGCCTATTTTGAGTGCGTGAAACATTGCCCCTCCTTGGGGTGCAGTTTTTTTGTGGTGTTTTTTGACGGCGAAAAAACCGTCGCGCAGCCCTCGTCCCAGGGCTTCTTGGGGTATTGTATTTCCAAATCAAGCGAAGCACGATGCACAGCGCAAAACATCGCCGACAAAGGGCTGTCATATAAAGGCGAGATCTCTCCCTTCGGTCGAGATGACAAAAAAAGAACCTTGGCCAAAGGATAAAACAGTAGTTTTTCAGGAGTTTCTTTGGGTCTGTCGAACGAAGTGAGCAATCTCTCGCCTTCACGAAATGTTCCTTCGCGAGCTTTCTCCTCGCAGTGCGGCGTCGAGCACGCGCCCCTGTTCGTCGGTTTCCACCCCTTCGGCGATCACCTTGAGGTCGAAATTCTTGGCGATGCCGACAATCGAACGCAGCCGCGCGGTTTTGTCCAGGCTGACTAGATAAGCCTGGAGGCCTTGCGGCGCAAGGATTTTTCTTGATTTCAGGAAAACCTCTTCTATCCGCCTTGCGTGAGGATTGGATCGGGGACGCGTTTTGTTTGGGTTCTGCACGGCGCGAGGGCGACCTTGCGGAGGGGTGAGGCGCAGCCCCGGGCGAGGTTGCTGCTCCGGGGGAAGGCGGCGGAAAGGCGGCGCGGGAGGCTCAGGCCTTGCATTGTTGCATCAGTTCTTTCAGCGGCGCGGCCAAGGTCGCCAGACCAAGGCCGCTAGTTTTTGGCTGCGGCAAAACCGTCGCGCAGCCCCCGTTCCAGGGCTTCTTGGGGTATCGGTCTGCTGAACAGATACCCCTGCAGTTGATCGCAGTGGATGGCGTCGAGCACGTGCACCTGTTCGTCGGTTTCCACGCCTTCGGCGACCACCTTGAGGTTGAAACTCTTGGCGATGCCGACAATGGAATGGAGCAGCGCGATGCTGTTGCCCTCGGTCGAGATGTTCTGCACAAACGATTTGTCGATTTTCAGGGTGGTCAGGGGAAAGATCTGGAGATGGCTCAAGGCCGAATAGCCGGTGCCGAAGTCGTCGATGGCCACGGCAATGCCCATTTCCTTGAAGCGCTCAAGCGATTCCACCGCTTCCTCGGTGTTTTCCATCATCACCCGTTCGGTCAACTCCAGTTCGAGATGGTGGGGGGCAAGACCGGTTTGTTCCAGAATATGGATAATCCGCGCCGCCAGCTTCTTGAAGTTGAGGTTCTGGCCGGAGATGTTGACCGCCATGCGGCAGCCCTCGAACAGCCCGGCTGCAACCCATTGCTGGGCCTGGGCGCAGGCAGTCGCGATCACCCAGTCGTTGATGGCGTGGATCAGGCCGCTCTCCTCGGCAAAGGGGAGGAAGCTGATCGGGGGCACGAGGCCAAGCTCCGGGTCCATCCAGCGGATCAGGGCCTCGGCCCCGGTCATCTTCCTGGTTTGGCTGCAGAACTGCGGCTGATAGTGGAGCACGAACTCGTTGTTGCGCAGCGCCCGGCGCAGGCTGTTGGCCAGCTGAAAACGGGCGTTGGCGGCGTCGTTCATCTGGCTCTGGAAAAACTGGTAGTTGTTGCGGCCCTTTTCCTTGGCCTCGTACATGGCAGTGTCCGCGTTTTTGAGCAGGTCGTCGATGTTGTCGCAGTCGTCGGGATAGACGCTGATCCCGACGCTGGCCGACAGGGTGAGGGTTTGATCGTCGATGAGGATGGGTTGCTCAATGGTCTGGGTGATCCGCTCGGCCAGATTGGCGATATTGTCCAGGGTGGAGAAGCTGGCGGAAAGAATGGTGAATTCGTCGCCCCCCAGCCGGGAGATGATCGAATGCGGCTGCTCCGTCGCGGATCGGGAGACAACGTCGGAATGGCGCAGAACGCTTCTGAGTCGTTCGGCCACCGTAATCAGCACCTTGTCGCCCACCGGGTGGCCGAGGGTGTCGTTGACCCGTTTGAAATGGTCCAGATCAATGAACAAAATGGCGATTTTACGCTGCAGCCGTTCGGCCAGGGGGTGGATTTTGGTCCAGTGCTCCCGGAACAGGCTGCGGTTGGCCAGACCGGTGAGTTTGTCGTAAAAGGCCAGGTAGCGGATCTGATCTTCAGCCTGTTTGAGTTCGGTGATGTCCTGGACAATGCCGACGATCAGGCAGGGGCGATTATTTCGGTCCAGAACGATCTCGCCCTGATTGAAGATGATTCGTTCCTCGCCGTCGGGCCGGATGATGCGGTAATTGAGGGAAAAGGGCTGGCCCTTGCTCCTGGCCTCGTCGAAAAACTGTTGCACCCGATGTTTTTCATCGGCGGCAATATGGGCAAACAGAGACTGGTGGCTGGTCGGGTCGCTGACCCCGAACAGGGCGGGATCCTGGGCGGAGATGTGAAAACGTCCGGTTTGCAGGTTCAGCTCCCAATGACCCAACTGGGCGATCTGCTGGGCCTTGAACAGCCGCTGTCGGCTGCTTTTGAGGTCGGTGAGAATCAGGCCCGAGCGCAGCCAGTAACGCACCCGGTAGCCCAGAATCAGCATGTTGATCGGCTTGCTGATAAAGTCGGTGGCGCCGGCGTCAAAGGCGCAGGTGATGGTTGCCGCGTCCTCCAGGCCGGTGACCATCACAATCGGGGTGTGCTCGCCGCCGGGGAGCTGGCGAAGGCTGCGGCAGGCCGCGAAGCCGTCCATTCCCGGCATGATGATGTCGAGCAGGATCAGATCCGGCGGTTGGCGGGCAAACAGCGTCAGGGCCTCTTCGCCGCTGGCCGCTTCGACCACCGAGTATCCTGAATTTTCCAGGGTAAAACGCAATTGCAGGCGCGCGGATACATCATCGTCAACCACCATGATCACAGGGATTTTGTCTTCTGTCGCATTCGTCATCTCGTCCTTCCTTGGATGTCGATTGTTCGCGCTAAGGCGCGATGGCGTCGTGCGGGGCGGTGCTGTCCGGTGCGGCAATGAAATCACTCAGGCCCTGACGCAGGGTCGCCAGCAGCTCGGCAAAAGGCAGCGACTCCTCTTGGTTCTTGGCCCCGTTGTAGATGACCTGCGCTTGGTCCGCCCACTCGGCCAGGCCGCACTGGAGCAGGGAGCCTTTCAGGGTGTGGGAGGCCCGGGCCAGGGCGGGCAGGTCCTGGTTGCGGATCGCCTCGGCCGCCACGGCGAGGTTGCTTGCGATGCTTGATTGCGCGGCAAGGAGAATTTTTGTCACCTGGTCGGGATTGAGCTGCGTGGCGGTTTGCAGATGCCCCAAAACCTCCTGCGGCGTTGGTTTGCTGTTCCTGCGGGCAATGAACGCGGGTTCCGGCGGTTGGGCCTCCAGCATGTGCTCCAGGGGAAACTCAACCCCTGCGGCGGCCTTGAGCACCTCGGTCAACTGACGGGGGCTAAACGGCTTGGTGACATAGGCGTCCATGCCGGCGGCAAGACACATCTCCCGGTCGCCGCCCATGGCGTGGGCGGTCATGGCCACGATCGGCAGGTGACCACCCCGGAGCCGTTTGCTCAGGGGCGCGCCGATGGGTTCCGGCAACTCGACGGCCAGCGGCGCGCCCTGTTCAATCGCCCGGATGATCTTGGTGGCGGCAAGGCCGTCGATCACCGGCATCTGCACATCCATCAGCACAATGTCAAAGTCGCCGGAGGCCAGCACCTTGAGGGCCTCCAGGCCATTGGTCGCGGTTGCCACCTGGTGGTCCGCTTCCAGGGTCATGCTGGCCACGTCCCGATTGACGGCGTTGTCGTCAACCACCAGAATCCGCAGCCCGTGGACCGTTGGATTTTCGGGCGCGCCGTCAACGGTCAGATCCGCTGCAAGCGGTTGTTGGTAGGGCGGCAGGGGCAGGCTGAAGTGAAAGGCGCTGCCCTGATGTTCGCTGCTTTCAGCCCAGATCCTGCCGCCCATCAGGGCGACCAACTGCTTGCAGATGGCCAATCCCAGGCCGGCGCCACTGTACTGCCGGGCATAGGAATTGTCCACCTGCTCGAAGCGGTTGAACACCAGAGGGAGCTTGTCGGCGGGGATGCCAATGCCAGTGTCGGTCACGATGAAATGAACGCTCATGGCGGCATCCTGGTCGCTGGTCGCCGGCTCGACCGTGACGGCGACTCCGCCGGCCGGCGTGAATTTGACGGCGTTGCCGACCAGATTGAGGAGGATCTGCCTGATGCGCAACTCATCGCCGACGCAGGCCTCCGGCAGTTCTTCGGCGAGGGTGGTTTGCAGTTGCAGCCCTTTTTCCGTCGCCGGGACGGCCAGGGTTGCCGCAACCCCGGCAAGCAAGCGGCGCAGGCTGAAGGGGGCCTTGTTCAGCTGAAGCTGGCCTGCCTCCATTTTTGAAAAATCAAGGATGTCGTTGAGCAGGCCGAGCAGCCCCTCGGCCGAGTCCTCCACGGTCTGGAGAAACCGCTGACGTCTGTCTTCGCTGCGTTCCTGCTTGGCCATGCGGCTCATGCCGATGATGGCGCTCATCGGGGTGCGGATCTCGTGGCTCATGTTGGCCAGGAACTGCGATTTGGCCTTGTTGGCCGTTTCCGCCTCCTCTTTGGCCTGCTGCAGCATCTGCAGGGCGTGTTTTCGTTCGGTCACGTCACGGCCGACGCCGGCGTATTCAGCCAGACCTCCCTGGGCGTCAAAGATCGCCCGGTCGGTCCACAGGAGCCAGCGATCCTCCTGGTTGGGGAAAACAATTCGGTATTCACAGCTTTCCACGGGATGCGCCGCGTTCAGTTTCGCCAGCACCCGTCTCTTGGTCTGCAGATTTTCCGGCGACATCAAGGGCTTGAAATCGCTGCCGACAAGTTCCTCGCGCTGTCTGTCAAAATAGCGGCAAAAGGCCTCGTTGACAAAGGTGACGACGTCGTTTGGCAGATATCGGCAGACCAGTTCGGTCTGGTCCTCGACAATCGCGCGGTACCTTGCCTCGCTCTTCTGCAGGGCGCGATTGTGCTCGGCCAGTTGGTCGTCTCTTTCCTGCAGTCTGCCGGCCATGAGATTGAAGGCCTCGCCCACCTGACGGATCTCTATGGGCCCGGACAGGGGGATGCGATGTTCCAGCTCCCCGTGGCTGATATGGAACACGCCGTGCAGGAGTTGCTCCATGGGATGGATGAACTGACGCCGGATCAGGACCAGGACCACCACGCTCAGCAGGGCCGTCACCAGCAGGGCGGCGGCAATCATCAGCGACAGGGCCTTGCGGCTGGCGGCGTAGGCCTCGGCGGAGGGCAATTCGGTGACCGCCATCCATGGCGTTCCCGGCACGGCAATCATGGTGCCAACCACCAACTGGCCCTGGAAGTTGCGATATTCGCCGTGCCAGATGTCCTTGGTGGTCCGGATCAGGTCGAGGAGCTGGTGGTGATGTTCCTGCTCGGCGTTGGGCCGCGTCGCCGCCGGCGTGCTGTGGGCGATCATCCGTCCGTCGCGGTTGAGCAGATAGGCGATGCCGCCTTTGCCGAAATGGAGGCTGGCCACCAGCTGGCTGAGCATGTCCACCCGCAGGCGACTGGCGACAACCCCTCCAGTGGAGACGGGAACGGAAAAAAGAATATAGGGTTCATCGTTGGCCGAAAGCTGCATGTCGCCGATGTAGTCTGCGCCTTTTTGGGCGGTCACAAACCAGTTCGACTGGGCAATGGTAAACAGGTTGGCGAGCAGGCTCTGGTCAAGCGAGGCGTGGGCGACAATCCGCCCGTTGGCGTCGGTGTAGATCAACTCTTTCATGATCGGCTGTGCGTGCAGCAGCTGATTCATGACCACCGAATTTTGCTCCATCTCATCTAGGCCAAAGAGGTTCAAAAGCTGCAGCATCTGCTGTTGCTGGCGCATGAAATCGCCGGTGGTTTGCGCCACCCGCTGGGTGGCCTCCCGCTGGCGGCCCTCCCATCCCTCCTGTTCGGTGGTGCGCACCAGGTAGAAAATCCCGGTGATGCTGGCGACGAGCAAAAACAGGATCGCCAGGCCGAACACCCCCAGCAGCTGTTGCCCCAGGCTGCCCATGAAAACGGCGGATTGCCGCTCTGCAGCCGGGGCGGGGAGCCTGGAGGGTGAGGTGTTCATTGCCGTTCTCTCGAGGCGGCGGTTGCCGCCAGGACGCGCTCCCAGGCGCGCTGGTAGAGCGCTTCGCCGGCTGGGGTCAAGGGCAGGTAGAAATGGGCCCGGCGGAGTTCGTCGGCCGAAGGGAAGATAACCGGATCGTTGCGAATGTCTGGATGCACCAGGGGAAGGGCGGCCTCGTTGGCGGTGGGATAATTTTTTTCATTGGCGATCTGGGCGCTGATCTCGGGGCGAAGCAGGAAATTGATGAAGACCTCGGCGGTGTAGGCGTTGGCGCTGCTGGCTGGAATCACGTAGTTGTCGCTCCACAGGGCGGTGCCCTCCTGGGGAAGGACATAGGCGACGGTCGGATTACCCGCCTTGGCCAATTGGTAGTCCAGCGGCCAGCCGAGCAGGATCACGGCCTCGCCGCTGAGGAGTTTGCCAACCGCCTCGGCGTTGTCGACGTCGACCACAAGGGCTGATTTCTTCAGGGTGATCAGCCGGTCGACCGCGGCGTCGATCTCTTCGGGTTTTTCCGAACCCAGCGCATGGCCGAGCGAGAGCAGGGTCAGGCCGATCAATTCCCGCGGTTGCAGCCGGATGGCCACCTTGCCGGCAAACCGCGGATCCCACAGGTCGGCCCAGCGGCTCACCGTCGCGCCGACCAGATCGGTGCGCACCAGCAATCCGGTGGTGCCGTAATGGTAGGGGACCGTGTAGCGGTTGCCCGGATCAATGGCTAAATCGCGAAAGTTGGGCGAGATGTTCTTGAAGTTGGGGATGTGGAGAAAATTGAGTTCGGCAAGCCGGTTGGCCGCCAGCAGCGAGGGAATGAACGGATTTTCCACCACCGCCACATCGTAGACCTTGCCGCTGCGGATGTTGGTAACCGCCTCTTCCTGGGAGCCAAAGGGCACATAGTGGACCTTGACCCCGTATTCTTGGGTAAAGGCGTCCAGCACCGATTGGGGCATGTCGTCCACCCAGTTGTAGAACACCAATTCTTTGGCCAGCTGGGGTTTGGCCTTGGACTCAGCCAAGGGGGCCGGGTCTTTGCAGCCGTGCAGCAGGCAGCTGAGCAGCAAGCCGCAGACGATGACGAACCAGGTGCGCGCACGCATGAACGAGGTCTCCTTCAGTGATGGGCGGCCATGAAGCGCGCCCAGACGTCGGTGTACAGGCTTTGCCCTTGCGGGCTCAGCGGTTGAATGAGCACGCCGTTTTTGATGTCCTGATTGGCGGGGAAAACAACGGCGTTGTCGCGGAGTTCCGGATCGATCAGGGCCAGGGCGGCGTCGTTGGGCTGGGCGTATTTTTTCTCCTTGATGATCTGGGCGGTAATTTCCGGGCGGAGGAGAAAATTGAGAAAGACCTCGGCGGTATACTGACGCCGGCTGTTGGCGGGGATGGCATAGCTCTCGCCCCACAGAGCCGTGCATTCCTGGGGCAGAACATAGGCGACGGCGGGGTTGCGCTCGTGGGCCTCTTGGTAATCCTCGGCATACCCGTGGAGGATGGCGATCTTGCCGTCGAGCAGCAGGCGAACGGCGTTGTCGGCCTCAATGGCGAGCATGGTTGCCGCCGGTTTCAGCTCCAGCAGACGCTTGAGCGCGGCTTCAAGTTCTTCGGGATTTTCCGAGGCAAAGGCATAGCCCAGGGAGCGCAGGGTCATGCCGATGATTTCACGGGGTTGGGCGCGCAGGCCGATCTTGCCGGCATAGCGCGGGTTCCATAAATCGGCCCAGCGGCTCAGGCCGGTCCCGACCAGGTCGGTGCGCACAATCAGACCGGTGGTCCCATAGGAAGCGGGGATGGAAAAACGGTTGCCGGGATCCATCGCCAAGTCGCGAAAATTGACCGAGATGTTTTTGAAGTTCGGGATGTGTTGGAAGTTGATTGCCGCCAGCAGGCGTTGCTCCAACAAGGTGGGGAAGAGTTGATGCTCAATCAGGACCAGGTCGTATTCCTTGCCCGAAACGATGCTTGCCTGCGCCTCTTCAGGAGATTGAAACGGCTGGTAATCGACGGCAACCCCAAACTCGGCGGCAAAGGCGTCCAGGACCGACTGGGGCATGTCCTCGGCAAAGGCGTAGAACGTCAATGCCTTGGCTAGGGTGGGCTTCGGCGGAGTCGGCGGGGTTGGCGGCTCGGCCTCGCGGCAACCGCTGGCCAGGATCAGAGCGATCATCAGCGCCCCACCCCAGAGGCGGATGATCGACGCGCGCCCTTTCGCGAGTCGGAAATGCTGGAATACAGTGAAAGCACACATAAGGTCCAATTGCTCTCGTTGAATGGCGGAAGGCCTGGGGCGTTTTTTTTCGAAATCTGGGTGATTGTACCACGATGTTGCGCAAACCATAACGATTGCTGTGTCAAAAGCGCAGATCGCACGTGTTCACCTCTGCCTGTGGTTGTCGAGCACGGCGCGGACGGTCACGGCCAGTTTGTTGACCGTGACCGGCTTGAGCAGCAGGTCATGGATGCCCATGGTCGCCAGCTCGGCCTTGGTCTGTCCCTCGTTGTGGCCGGTGCAGATGATCACCGGCGGCGGCGAGTCGAGCTGCTGCAGGCTCTGGGCCAACTCCAATCCCGTGAGCTTGGGCATGGTCATATCCGAGACCACCAGATCCACCTCCGGGGCGCGCGCCTGGACAAAGCGCAGGGCCTCGCCGCTGTCGGTAAACCCGGTCACCTGATAACCGAGGCCGCGCAGGATTTCGGAGCCGACGTCCACCAGAAATTCCTCGTCGTCGACATAGACCACATGCTCGCGGCCGGTTGGAATGGCCTGATGGGCAACCGGATCCATGGCTTCTTCCTCCTTGATTCTGGGGAGATACAGGGTGAACCGGGCGCCCTGCCCGGGCTGGGAGTCAACCAGGATCAGGCCGTGCATGCCGCTGACGATGCCATGCACCATGGACAGGCCCAGGCCCGTGCCTTCCCCTTTCTTTTTGGTGGTGAAAAAGGGGTCAAAGATCCGGTCCATCAGGTGGGCGGGAATGCCCTGGCCGGTGTCGGCGATCTCGATGCGCACAAAATCGCCGGGGGTAATTTCGGGATAAAGGGCCGCGAATCGGTCGTCCAGGACCATGTCGTCCAGTCTGACGCTCAGGATCCCGCCCTGTTCTTTCATGGCGTGGCCGGCATTGGCGCACAGGTTCATGAACACCTGGTGGATCTGAATCGGATCCGCCAACACCGTGGCCTGGGAGTTGTACTGCGGCTCAATGGCGATGGTGGCCGGCAGGCTGGCCCGAATCAACTGCAACACATCGTCGACCGTCCGCTGCACCCGGATTGGTCGCTGGTCGGTTTCCGTCTGGCGGCTGAAGGTCAGAATCTTCTGGATGAGATCCCTGGCCCGCTCGCCGGCGGCAAGAATGTGGCTGAGATTGCGCTGATTTTTTGAATCCGGTACTTCGTTGAGGTTGCGCATGACGATTTCGGTGTAGCCCATCATTCCAGCCAGGATGTTGTTGAAATCATGGGCAATGCCGCCGGCCAGGGCGCCGATGGCCTCCATCTTTTGCGCCTGCCGGATCTCTCGTTCCAGCAGGACCCGCTTGCTGTCGTCAAAAAGATGGCCCCGGGTCTGCACCAAGACGCCCTGTTGATCGAACTCGCCGATCAAGGTGCAGACGCAGTAGACGACCTGGCCGTCGAGACGTTGCATCGCGCCCTGATGTCGTTCGATTTTCCCCTGGTGCTGCAGCCGATCAAGCAGCGCTGCGCGATGCTCCGGGGAAAAATAATGGGCCCGGATGTTGACCCCTTGCGCCTCTGCAACGCTCTGATAGCCGAGCATGGTTGCAAAGGCGCGGTTGCAGTCCAGGATCAAGCCGTCAACCGAGCTGATGAAATTGCCGGTGAGATCATCGTCAAAGAATTGGCGGTATTTTATTTCGCTGGCCTGCAGCTCCAGTTGGGTTTTTTTCAACTCGCTGACGTCAATGAAACTTTCCACACGATGCCGTTGACCGTTCCGCTCAATCAGGGACACGCTTTTCAGCACCGGCAACTGGCTGCCGTCGGCGCGTTGGATGCTGCATACGCAAAGCGGCGTCGGTTGGCTTGCATCCGGCAGCGAACACGGACGTTCCTCACCTGGGCAGACCATCTGGGCGCAGACCTTGCCGACAATCTCCTCAGGCGCGCGACCGAGCAGGGTGGCGCCGGTTGTATTGACGGACACGATCCGCTGTCCCTCGGCTTCGACGATCATGACGCCGCAGTTGATGGAGTCAAGAATGTGGTGCAGGTGTTGTTCGTTGTCGCGGCGCAGGTTCTGCAGTTTCTGCAGCGAACCCAGCATGCCGTTGATCTGGGCTGCGAGTTCGCCGATTTCGTCGGCCGTGGTTGCCGCTACCCGCAAATCGTGGCGGCCTTCGCGGCCAATGGTTTGCACTTCCTCCGTCAGCCGGGTCAGGTGGCGCAGGATGCCCCGGTGCAACAGCAGCACCAGCAGCAGGACGAAGAGCCCCCCCATGCCGGCCAGGGCCAGGACGTGTTCGCGCCACATGGCCAGGCCTTGGCGAAAAATCGTTCGCGGCTGGCTGATCGAAAGGACGATGGCGGGCGCGCCTGTAACGTCGTTCACCTGCACATAGCCGTGCATCACCTGGTCGTCGCTCGCCTGGGCGACGAACGGGTTGGCGGCCGCATGACCCGCATCGGCCAGCGTCTGCACGGCGGCGTCGCGGAACATCTGCCGCTTGTCCTGGTAGGGGTGCATCTCCACCGCCAGCCTGGTGCTCTCGCCGATCTGCTTCACTTTGTGGGCGTCGATATAGCAACCGAAAATCAAGGTTCCACGGATGGGCCCCTGGAAGGTGCTGGTGACGATCGGCGCCGACGCCAGCAGCACCGGGCCGGAAGAGGTCAGAACCAGCCCGGATTTCGTGTCCTTGACCGAGTCGTGCTGCAACAACTGCGGCAGCAGCCGGACGGCCTCGACCACGGCGTTGTCCGGGGCAACGGTTTGCTGCGCCTCCTGATCATAGAACACTTGATGGACCAGGGCGGATTTGGCGTCGAAAAAGAGCATGAAATGGAGCTGCAGGGTCTGGAAAGTCTCCACCGAGAGGTTGTTGGCAACGTAGTCGTTGTTGGTTCCCCCGATAAAGGCAGAGGTCTCGTCCCAGGGCGCCCAGTCGGCAACCTTGGCGTCCAGGGCCTTGCGGGCGTTCTCCAGCTCGTTGATCACCCGTTCGAGATTAACTCTGGCCTCGTCGTTTTCCAGGGACGAAAACTGGCGGGTCACGAGGCGGTAGGAGGTCGCAGCCAGGATCGTGGTCAGCGCCAGCACCACGGCGCAGACGATGAAGAGCGTTTTGGAAAGGATGCCTTGCGGTTGTATGTTCATGGCAACTCATTGATTCAACAAAACAAGGGGTGAAATGAATGCTGTGCTGCGCCTCCTCAGCGTGCGAAGGCGCCGTGGGGCGGGGCCGTTGTTGCTTGCTTGCCGACCGCGCCCGGTTTTACCCTTGCGCGTCCAGCACCCTCCGGACCGTTTGGCCCAGTTCGGCGATTGCGTAGGGTTTTTTTAGATACTCCCGGACTCCGAGGCGCAGGGCGGTTGCCACCCGTTCCGATTCCGCGTAGCCGCTGACGATCACCACTTTTTGTTGCGGGACCTGCTCGCGGATCCGCCTGTAGGTGTTCAATCCGTCTATTCCCGGGCCGAGCATCATGTCCAGCAGGACAAGGGCGCATGGTTCCCGCGCAAGCAACGCCGCCCCTTCCTCACCGGTGGCGGCGGTCGCGGTGGCGTAGCCCAGTTCCTTGAGCGTGGCTGCGGCAAGCTCCCGCTGCTCGCGGGAATCGTCAATGATCAGTATTTTTTCTCCCCGGCCCTGAACATCGGGGGTGCGCGGCGTGTGCGGAGGGGGTTCTTGAACCGGATCAGCGGTTGCCGGAAAGTAGAGCTCGAACCGGGCGCCCTGTCCTTTTTGGCTGGCGCAGTCGATGAAGCCGTCGTGATCCTTGACGGTTCCCCAGACAACGGCCATGCCCAGGCCGGTGCCGCCCTGGCCCATCTTTTTGCTGGTGTGAAAGGGTTCAAAGATTCGGGCGAGATCTTCGGGCTCGATGCCGCCGCCCTGATCCTCGACCGTCAACACCGCATACTGGCCGGGGTTGATCTGTTCGTAGCGTTTCAGGGTCGTGTCGAGGCGCCGATTTTCGGTGGCGATGCGGATGGTTCCGCCCTGACCCATGGCCTCGGCCGCATTGCAGGTCAGATTGATCACCGCTTTGGTCAGCGCCGCCAGGGACCCGACAACCGGATGGAGATCCGTGCCGCATGCCGCGACCACTTCGATGTCCGGCCGTCGCGACCGCAGCTGTTGATGTTCCGGGCTGTGGAGATATTCCGCAATCACCCGGTTGAGGCAGACCGTCTCCTTTTTGACCCTGGCCCCGCGCCTGGCCAGGGTCAGCAGATCCTGGATGATGGCGGCGGCCTTTTCGCCGGAGAGTTTGATCGATTGCAGGGGCTTGACCAGCGGGCTGTCGGCGGGGAGTTTGAGCAGCAGCAGATCGGGGTAGGTGATGATGCCCGAGAGGATGTTGTTGAGATCGTGGGCCACGCCGCCGGCAAGGGCCCCGATCATCTCCAGTTTTTCCACCCGGGCCAGCCGCTCTTCAACCCGTTTGCGTTCAATGATCTCGCTTTCCAGCGCCAGGCTGCGGTCGGCGATGATGTGCTCCAGATTTTCCTGGTGATAGGCCAGCATCTGTTCGGTGGATTTGCGGACCTCGATCTCGCCGTTGAGCTTCTTCATGGCGGCGTCCAACTGGGCGATCATGGCGTTGAACGATTCGATGAGCCCGGACACTTCGTCCTCGACTGCCGCAGGCAAGGGGATGCGGCCGCTCAGATCGCCGGCCTTGATCTGTTCAATGCGCTGCAACATGGTCTGCAGGCGTTCCGTGACCAACCGGCGAAAGAGGGACGCGATAATCGAGGCAAGCAGTGTAAACAGGACCAATCCAGTGGTCGCGCTGATCTTTTCGGCCTTGAGCAGCGGTTGGAGGGTGGCGTCCAGCGATTGATCGAGGAAAAAGGTCCATGCGCCGTGCTGGAGCGGTTGAAACACGGTCAGCATGTTGGCCGCGTCAAGCCGGTGGGTGAACATGCCTGGGCGGCCTGGGGTGATGCGCTGCAGCACATCGGGCTGCAGGGAGCGTTCGCGCTCATTGTCCCGCGAACTGGCGATCACCAGGCCGTCCGCATCGGCAAGCACGGCCTCGCCATTTTTTTTCAGCTTGAAGTCGTTGAGAAAGAGGGTCTGGAATGCGGCCGCATCCACCACGCCGCCGATCACGCCGACAATTTTCTCGTTGGCGCGCACCGGGGCCGCGACCACAAAAATGCGGTGGCCGGTGAGACGACTGACCAGGATCGGCGAGATCGCCTTGTTGCCGGCCAACGCCTCCTGAAAATAGGGACGATCCGCCAGGTTGATTTGGGCAAGGGGGTGGTCCGCCATGGTGGAAAAGACGGTCACCTCTCCCTGCACATTGGCCAGAAAAACGCTTTCGTAAAAAGGGTGTCCCTGCCGCAGGACGCTCAGAAATAGAGCGGCGCCGTCCCGGGCGCTTTTGCCGTAATATCCCTGCTCGGTCAGGGCTTCAGTCAAGACTGTCTGCTGCGCCCAGATGGTCAGGTCGGTGGTTCGCGCCTGCAGCCAACTGTCGATCAGCCGGGCGGCAAGTTGCGTCTCCCGTTGCATGCGGTTCGCCAGTTCCTCGTGCGCCGCCTGCCGTGCCGTGAGATAGGTGACCACCAGGGTGATCGCCAATCCCGCCGCAACCAGGGCCAGCGTGGGGGCGAGAATTCGTTTGCCCAGGCTGGATTTCATGTCCGTGCTGGTCGGTTGTAACCCATTGCGCCGGCGGCCGCCGGTTTGGCCGTGTAGACCGATTGCGGCTGCGGCTTGGTCGTCTTAACCGTTTTAGCCGAAGTCTCTTCGGTTTTGAACTGGCCGACCATCTGGTTGAGTTGTTCCGCCAGGGCGGACAAATCAAGGGCGCTGGTGCTGACCTGGGAGCTGCTGGTGAACATTTCGCCGGCAATGGCGCTGACGTCGGTGATTTCCTTGGCAATCTCGGTCGCCACCACCGAACTCTGGTTGACGTTTTCGTTGACCTCGCTGATCCCTTGAGCCATCTGGTTGACGTTGCTTGAAATCTCGGCCGTGGCTGCGGTTTGTTCCTCCACTGCGGTGGCAATGCTGCTCACCACCTCGTTGACGTCGGTGATGACCGCGTTGATCTCGGAGATTTGCTGGACCGTCTTGGCGGTGGTTCCTTGAATGTTGCCCACCTTGTCCTTGATGTCGTAGGTGGCGGCCGCCGTCTGTTTGGCCAGTTCCTTGATTTCATTGGCGACTACGGCAAATCCCTTGCCCGCTTCGCCGGCCCGCGCCGCCTCGATGGTGGCGTTGAGGGCCAGTAGATTGACCTGCTCGGAGATTTCGGTGATGGTTTCAATCACCTTGCCGATCGATTTGGCCGATTCGCCCAGTTCGTTGATGTTGTTGGTGGCCTCGCTCGCTTTTTTTGCCGCGTTTTCCGAGATGAGCCGCGCATTTTCCGCATGCTGGGCAATCTCGCCGATGGTCGAGGACATCTCTTCCGAGGCGGTGGCCACAATGTTGGTGTTGGTGGTCGATTGCTCCATGGCGGCGGCCACATTGTTCATGTTGGCGCTCATCTCCTCGGCGGCGGCGGCCACGGTGTTCGATTTCGCGGAAGCCTGCTGTGCGCCCTGGTTCATCTGCTCGGAAATCTTTGATAATTCGGTTGAAGAGGAGGACAGGGTATGGATGCCGCCGGCAACGTCGCTGATGATGTGCTGCAGTTTGTCGATGAAAACGTTGAACCAGACGGCCAATTCGCCGACCTCGTCTTTGCTGCTGACCTGAAGGCGCATGGTCAGGTCGCCCTCGCCCTGGGCAATATCCTTGAGTCCGGCCACGGCGGCGTTGATCGGGCGGACGATCCGGCGGATGGAGACGACCAGGATCAGGGTCACGACACTCAGGGCAACGGCCAGCACAACCAGAATGATGGTCCGAATCTGGTTGGAGGCGAGCAGGAATTCCTCCGCATTCTGGGTCACGGCAACCGACCAACCATTGACGCCGACCGGAGCGAATCCGGCGATCTTGCTGATGTCGTTAAAAACGTAAGGGGCGGCGCCGCTCTTGCCGGCAACCATCAGGGGGATGAAGTCTTCCATGCCTTTGCTGGCGGCAAGGTTGAGTTTGAGGAGATATTCCGCTTTGGGATGGGCGAGCACGATCCCCTCTTTGTTGATCATGAAGGGGTATCCGGTCTCGCCGACCTTGCGGTCGGCAACCAGGTGGGTGAAATACTCGGCTTTGAGCACCAGGCCGACAACCCCCAGGAACTGGTTGGCCGAGGAGTGCAGCGGGGCGGCGATGGGGACGATCAGGTTGGCGGTGGCCTTGGACTGCATCATCTCGCCGATGGCGGCCGCGCCGGTCTGTTTGGCCTTGATGAATTCCTCATCGTTGGCCACCGACACCTTGCCGTACTCCTCGCCGCCGGCAAGCGCGCCGGTAAGGATTTGTCCGGAAGGGTCGGTGATAAAAATCCCCTGGTATTGCCCGCCCTCGTTCATCACCTTGAATCGACGACTGAGATAGGCGAACATCGCCTGGGTGAGCTCCTTGCCCGCGTCGCCGCTTGCACTCGAGAGCTTCTCCAGGCTGGCGACCAGCATCTGCGAGTCGGCCAGGGTGGCGGCCGTTTCTTTTTCGGCGTGCATCAGGTTGCCCACCAGTCGCGACAGATCGCCGGCCATGGTTTGAGCTTTGTCCATGGAGAGGACGGTGAGGGCCTCGGAGGATTTGGTCACGGCAAAGTACCCGACGATCAAGAGGGGCAGCAGGACCGACAACAATCCAGTGGCCAGCAGTTTGAATTGGATGGAATGCGTTTGAATCTTCATCGACAATCTCCTTGGGGGACGTGAGCGCCTGGAAAAACGGCTCCAGGAGGACGGCGGTTACAAGGTGAAAAGCGAGAAGCGTGCCAGAACCTTTGTTTGGCTATTGGGAATGAAAATCAGTGGGTTAACTTGAAGGCAGGGGGTGGGAGGGTGTGCAGACAGCGGCCATTGTCCAGGATTGTCCGGGATTGTCGGACAGTTTAAGCGGACAGTCCGATTATTCCGGACGGGGATCAGCGGCGCAGCCGAGGCCGTGCGCTTTGAGCAAATCGTAGAGGCGGGAGCGGCTGAGGCCGGAAACTCCGCAGGCCTTGGCAATGTCGGCTGCGGTGTCACGAAGCAGCCGTTGCAGGTAGTGTTTTTCGATGTCTGCGGTGAGTTGGCGGCGATATTCCTTAAAAGGCGGCAGGCTTTCAGGAAAGACGATCTGCTCAGGCCCGGATGCGGAGGGAGGGCCGCAACTGGCCGGCGTCTGCTCGTGCTTCTGCGAAACCATGGTGCGAATGCGGCAGAGACGGATTTCCGGGGGCAGATGAATGGGATACAGCACCGGATTGCCGGGGTCGGCGATGATCGCCTTTTCCAAGGTGTTTTTCAGCTCGCGAACATTGCCCGGCCAGTGGTAGGCGGCCAGGGTTTCCAGGGTTTCGGGCACCACGCCTTTGATCGACAGGTGATTGCGCCGGCAGATGGCAAACACAAAGCCCATGACCAGTTTTTCGATGTCCTGCTCGCGGTCCCGCAGCGGCGGCAGATGGATGTTGAAGGTGTTGAGCCGGAAATAGAGATCGCTGCGGAAAAGGCCCTGCTCGACCATGCTCCACAGGTCGCGGTTGGTGGCGGCAACCAGGCGGAAATTGCTTTTTTGCTCCCGGTCCTTGCCCACCGGTCGAAAGACCCGTTCCTGGAGCACGCGGAGAAAACTCTTTTGGGTGTCCAGGGGCAGTTCGCCCGCCTCGTCAAGAAACAGGGTGCCGCCGTCGGCCTGTTCAATCAATCCTTTTTGGTCGCAGTTGGCGCTGGTGAAGGCCCCTTTGACGTGGCCAAACAGCAGGCTTTCCGCCAGTTTTTCCGGCAGGCTGGTGCAGTCGACCACGACGAAGGGCCCCTTGGCCCGCAGGCTGTTGGCGTGGATGGCCTGGGCAAACAGTTCCTTGCCGGTGCCGGTTTCGCCGGTGATCAGCACCCCGGATTCGGTGGCGGCGCAGTGGGCCACCTGATCCAGGCAGTGGGAAATGGCCTTGCTCTTGCCAATGATCTCGTCGCGTTTGAGATTGATTTGGGCCGAACGCGGCAGTTTTTTTTCGTGATACTCCAGGGCGCGTTGGATGTGGAGCACGATTTCCTGGCGGGTGAGGGGTTTTTGCAGATAATCCCAGGCCCCGTTTTTGATCGCCAGCTCGGCCCCGTTGGCGTCGCCCATGCCGGTGATGATGATCACCTCGGGCATTGAGGGCAGTCCCTGGATAAAGGGCAGGGCTTCCAGGCCGTTGCCGTCGGGCAGGCTGACGTCAAGAAAGACCAAGTCCGCCGGGCGCCGCGCCAGCAGGGCTCTGCCTTCCTCGATGCTGCCCGCAACCTCTGCTTCATGCCCCAGCAGGGTGCAGTGTTCGGCAAGCAGCACCTGGAACACCGCATCGTCGTCGATGATGACTATTTTTCCCATGGCAATCGGCCTCGTTGACCATGCCGCACGCTGTGAATATTTCTCCCGCATCTCGAACGATTGCGGGCGCGCCGGCAGTTGGTGGGGTGAGGAACAGGAGAGCCTGCGCCTTTCCAAGGATCTTGTCTTCTCAAGAACACTTCAATATTAAACACTATTCTTGGTATTGGTCAAGAAAGGGCGCGCTTCGCACGCAGCCGATTCTTTCCGCGAAGGGCAGCTCGCGGTTTTTCTTGGTCGCGATATGGATACCCAGGGCCTTTTCCACCCAATGGTTGAGCCCGCACTGCAGTAAGGCGCCCTTGACCTGCGCACTGGCAACACGCCTCAAAGAAAGCCTCTGGGACGACGACACCGTCGACCGCATCGGCGGCGAAGAATTTTTTATCGTCTCCACCATGCAGGCTGGAACCGATGCCCTAGCCCTCTGTGCCAGCATCCGCTCCCGGATTGCCCAGGCCGCCCTGGTCGCGCGATCCGTCGGCCTTCATATCACCGCGTTGCCACGGCGGTTGCCGGCAACACCGTAAATTCCCTCCTTGAATGCCGCGATTTGGCTCTCTATCAGGCGAACAACGAGGGCCGCAACCGTGTCCGTTCTTGCTCCGCGCCTCCATCAGCCGCAAGCAACGGCAACGAGTAGGCGCTGGCATGAGCACCCGCTCCCCAGCCGCGCTTCTTCAACCAGTGGGCTCCCTAGAAACAGTTGCCTCGACTGACGACACCGCATACGCCTCAGGCTTGTGACGGGCACACCTTGGTCCTCCCCATGGGGTGTCTTCGTCCTTCGTTTCCTCTCCTCCCGAAGGCTGCGGTCAGCGGAGTTCCTCGCACAACCCTTGCGGTGCAAGACATTGCAAAAGGTTCTCCTTGTTGCCGTGACCCTCTCCGTGGTACACAAAAAGTTCAAGATCCGCATGAGCGGATTTTGGCTGGTCATCCCCTTCCAAGGCCGCGAGCCGCTCCATTCCCCGGAGATTTCGATGCTTCCGCACCAGAGAGAGACCATGCAGGGCAACAACACCCTCGCCACTTCGGCCCTGCAGCTCCAATGCATCCTTGGCGCCTCCGCCGGTGGGAGTGCTGATCGTCAACGACCGGGAAGAAGTGATCGCCGCCAATCCGCCTGCCGGGCAAATTTTCGATTTGTCGCCCCAGGCCGCAATGGAGGCCGCATGATAAGGCGCCTGTGCTCCGCGAAGCGGTTTTCTTGGCTCATGGCCTTGTTCTTGGCAATACTGATCTTTGCTGGCTCTGTTGGTGCGGCACAGGACCAGCCGAATGTTCTCATCCTCAACTCATATCATCATGGGGAAGACTGGTCGGACAACGAGATCGCCGGTATTTTTAGTCGATTACGCACGGAATATCCCAACCTGGTTCCACGAGTCGAGTCGCTGGACAGCAAACGTTTCCCTTCGCCCTCGCATCTTGTCTTCTTGCAAGACACCCTGGCCCGCAAATATAACGGCCAGACGCCCGACCTCGTCATGGTTCTGGACAACCCTGCCCTTGATCTGGTTACGCACTTCGCACATAGCCTCTTCCCCGGGGCGCCTGTCGTCTTCGCCGGCATCAATGGCTACCAGCCGGATATGACCGCAGGCAGGCCAAAGGTCACCGGCGTGATGGAACGACAGGATGTGGCCGGCACGCTTGCCCTGGCGCTGTCGCTGCACCCCGAGGTGTCCAAAGTGCTGGCTGTGCACGATTATACCGCCAGCGGTCTTGCCGTGCGGCAGGAAACCGAAGCAGCCCTGGCCCCGTTTGCAGGCAAGCTGGACATTGCCTACGCAGCGGACGTTCCTTTCGAGACTCTAAGCGAGGAATTGAAGGCCATGCCGAACAACGGCCTGGTACTCATCCTGACCTATGTCACCGATGCCGCCGGTCGGACCTTCACCCGGGAAGAAAGCACCCGCCTGATCACATCGCTCAGTCCGGCGCCCGTCTATGCCATGCATGAAACCCGTCTCGGATTCGGCATCATGGGAGGCTTGCTGCTGGAAGGGCAGGAACACGGCTGGCAGGCTGGCGGCCTGGCTCTGCGGATCCTTGCGGGGGCCGATCCAGACGACATACCGGTGGAAGCGAGCCGGTCGCGAGCCATTCTTGATTATACGACGATGCGCCGCTTTCAGATTCCAGAACGCCTCTTGCCCGCGAATGCCGTCATTGTCAACCGCCCGGAGTCCTTCTGGATTCGCCATCGTACAGTCCTTATTCCCGCACTTTCCGCCATCGGCGTCATGGGACTGCTGTCTGCGATGCTGATTGCCGCAGTGCTCCGCCAACGGCGGACGCAAGCGGCCCTGCACCAAAGCGAAGAAAAATATCGCCTCCTTTTCAACATCTTTCCCCTTGGGCTCACTCTCACCGACCGCTTGGGCGCCATTGTGGAAACCAACGAAACGGCCGCCAAGTTATTGGGTGTGCCCCGGGATGAACACCTCGCCCGGAGCATTGACAGCGACCACTGGTCTGTTATCCGTCCGGATGGCACACCCATGCCGCCGGAGGAATACGCCGCTGTGCGGGCGTTGCGAGAACACTGCACGGTCGAGAATGCCGAGATGGGCATAGTGCGGCCGGATGCGCCCATCACCTGGATCAATGTGACCGCAGCGCCACTCCACCTGGAACACTTCGGGGTGGTCGTGACCTATGGCGATATTACAAAGCGTAAGCAGGCTGAGGAACTGCTGGCCGCCCAAGAGCGCAAATATCGCGATCTCTTCGAGGCCAATCAGGACGGCATCTCCCTGTTCAGGATCAACCCGGACGGAACGCCGGCGCCATTTCTCGACGTCAACGAGGCCGCCACAGCCATGGTGGGCTATGCCAAGCAGGAGCTGGCCGGGATGACGGCCATGGATGTGGAGCAAGCGGTTGCCCCGGAATGCATTGCAGAGCGGCTGGCAATCCTGGCAGCGACCGGCCAGGCCCGGTTTGAAACAGTCCTGATCGCCAAAGACCAGCGGCAGATTCCGGTTGAGGTGCTGGTCCGCCCCATCATCTACGAGGGTGGGCCGGCGATGATGAATATCGTCCGCGACATCAGTGAACGCAAGCGGGCGGAGGCGGCGCTGCGTGCCTCTCTCGCTGAAAAGGAAGTGCTGCTGCGCGAGGTGCATCACCGGGTCAAAAACAACCTTGCGGCTATTGTCGGGCTCTTTGACCTGCAGCGGCAGTCCATGGACGATCCGCAGGCCTTGACCGTTCTCGCTGAATTGAGCAACCGGATCAGATCCATGAGCCTGGTGCACGAAAAGCTCTACCGCTCCGATAGCCTGGCCAGCATCGATTTCGAGGAGTATCTCCACTCCCTGATCTCGCATCTGCGCACCTCCTTCGGCACGGCCCGCATCCGCTGCGATATTGCCGCCCCCGGACTGCGCATGCCGCTGGACCTGGCCGTCCCCTGCGGCATGATCATCAACGAGCTGGTGACCAATGCCCTCAAATACGCCTTCCCCGAGGACCGGATGGAGTTGGAGGACGGCGATTGCCGCATCCACATCCATGTTGCCCTGGGCCGCGACGACAACACCTTCATTTTGTCCGTGGCCGACAATGGCATTGGCCTGCCGGCTGATTTCGACTGGCGCACCGCCAAGACCATGGGGCTGACCCTGGTTCGGATGCTCGGCCAGCATCAGCTGGGCGGCCGCTGCGAGGTGGATCAGCGGCAGGGAACCCGATTCACCCTCACCTTTACCCCCCGCACCAGGAATCACGCTCATGGATAAGCCCCATATTCTCATCGTTGAGGACGACGGCATTCTGGCCGCCTGTCTCCAGGAAATGGTCGCCCGCATGGGCTATGCCGTGGCGGGTCCCCTGGCCAGCGGCGAAGAGGCCGTCGCCTTTGTTGCCGGCCAGCAGGCTGATCTGGTGCTGATGGACATCGAACTGGCCGGATGCATGACCGGCATCGAGGCCGCCGAAGCCATCTGCCGGGCAACGGATGTTCCCGTCGTCTTCCTCACCGGCTATTCCCAGGATCCCTTGCTGGAACAGGCCAAGATTGCCACCCCCTACGGCTACCTGATCAAACCCGTGCCGGAACGGGAGCTGGCCGCCACCATTGCCTTGGCCCTGCACCGGCACGCCCTGGACCGGGATCTCCGCCAGAGCCAGCGGGCCCTCGCCGAAAGCGAACAGCAGTATCGCACCCTCGCCAATTCCGGCCAGGCCCTGATTTGGACCAGCAACCCGGACAAGCTGTGCACCTACTTCAATGAACCCTGGCTCCGCTTTACCGGCCGCACCCTGGAGCAGGAATGGGGCAACGGTTGGACCGAGGGCGTGCATCCGGAGGATTTTGACCGCTGCCTCCAAACCTACGTCATCGCTTTTGACCAGCGGCAGAAGTTCAGCATGAACTACCGTCTGCGCAACGCCCGCGGCGAATACCGATGGCTGCAGGACGACGGCACGCCCCGGTTCGACAGCAGCGGCGCCTTCCTCGGCTATATCGGCCATTGCCTCGACATCACCGAGCTCAAACAGGCGGAGGCAGCGTTGCGCGCCAGCGAAGAGCAGTATCGGCGCATTGTCGAGACCGCCCTGGAAGGCATCTGGGGGATGGATGCGTCGATGCGGACTACCTTTGTTAACCCGCCTCTGGCCGCAATGCTCGGTTACCCCCCCGAGGAGCTGCTGGGGCGAGCAATCAGCGATTTTATCTGCCCCGAGGAGATCGACGACCATGTGCAGCAGGTCCAACTGCGGCGGCAGGGCAAAAATAGCCGCTATGAACGCCGGTTGCTGCACAGAGACGGCCACGCGGTCTGGACCCAGGTGTCGGCCAGCGCTGTGCAGGACAGCGCTGGCCGGTTCGCCGGTTCTTTTTGCATGTTCACCGATATCAGCGAGCGCAAACGGGTCGAGGAAGAGCACAAACGCCTCCAGGACCAACTGCAGCAGGCCCAGAAAATGGAGGCCATCGGCACCCTGGCGGGCGGCATTGCGCACGATTTCAACAACATCCTCGGCGCAGTGCTCGGCTATGCCGAAATGGCCCGAGACGACTGCCCGCAGGGATCGCATGTGGCGCGGCACCTGGACAAGGTGCTGGAAGCCGGCAACCGGGCCAAATCCCTGGTCAAACAGATCCTCGCTTTCAGCCGCCAGAACGCAAGCGAACGTAGTGCCCACAATCCTGCGCGCACCGTCAATGAGGTTGTCAATTTGCTTCGGCCGATCCTGCCCTCGACCATCGCCATCAGTACGCAGATAACCGCCACCCGATCCGTGCGGGCCGACCCGGTCCAAATGCACCAGGTGCTGATGAATCTCTGCACCAACGCCTTCCAGGCCATGGAACAGACCGGCGGCGCCCTGGCTATCACCCTTGCTGAGCGCACCCTGACCACCGCCGACATCGGACCGCGGGCGAACCTCCTGCCCGGCGATTTTGCGGTACTCTCCGTCGCCGATACCGGGCCGGGCATTCCCCCCGACATCCAGGAGCGGATTTTCGAGCCCTACTTCACCACCAAGGACGTCGGACAAGGGACCGGCATGGGGCTTTCGATCGTCCATGGCATCGTCGGCGATCATGGCGGCTTTGTCACCTGCGCGAGCGAACCCGGCTCGGGCGCGACGTTCCAGGTCTTCCTGCCGATTATCGATGGAGAAGCCCCGCTCGATGCCGCCGCTACCGAACCGGCAGTCACCGGCAGGGGGCGCATTCTGCTGGTCGATGACGAAAAAATTCTGGTGGAAATGGGGCAGGCCATGCTTGAGCGGCTTGGCTATGCAGTGACTGCCTACACCAGCAGCCTCGCCGCCCTGGCCGCCTTCCAGAGCGAACCGGAGTGCTTTGACGCGGTGCTCACCGACCAGACCATGCCGGGGATGACCGGCATTGATCTTGCCGGGCGGATGCTGCAGATCCGTCCCGGCCTGCCGATCATCCTCTGCACCGGCTACAGCAGCCTGGTCGACGAAACCCAGGCTAAGGCCAGGGGCATCAAAGGGTTTGCGATGAAGCCGCTCACCCGAAAAGCCATCGCCGGCTTGCTCCGAGACGTCCTCGAGGGCCGTCCCAGCCGCCAGCCAGTGATGGAGGAGTCGTATGAACCCCACGGATGACCGATCCGCTCCCGCCGCTGCCTTGCGCCGCAAGGCCGAAACCATTGCCCAAACCCAAGCGTCGCCGTCCCCGGCGGACCTCGCCGCGCTGCCGCCCGAAGCAACCTGGCAAATGCTCCAGGAACTGCGGGTGCATCAGATCGAACTGGAGTTGCAGAACGAGGAACTGCGCCGGACCCAGGAAGAGCTCGAAGCCGTGAAAACACGTTATTTCGACCTCTATGAGATGGCCCCGGTGGGGTACTGCACCCTCAACGACGAGGGGATCATCCTGGAGGCCAACCTCGCCGCCTCGTCCATGCTGGGTGTTGCCCGCAGTGCGCTGGTCAACCAGCCGCTCTCGCGGTTTTTGTGCAGCGACGACCAGGACATCCTCTACCTGCTGCGGAAAAGCCTCTGTGCCAACGGGGAGCCGCAGGGGAGCGAAGTGCGGATGGTGCTTTCATGCGGCACGATGTTCTGGGCGCGGCTGGATGGCGTCCTGGCGACCGGCGCCGATGCCGCGCCGCAATGCCGCCTGGTGATCAGCGACATCAGCCAGGGCAAACAGGCCGAGGAGGCTCTGCGAGCAAGCGAACAACGGCTGCGTTTTCTTGTCCAGAACAGCTCGGACAGTCTGGTTGTGGTCAATCCCGACGGCGCCCTGCGCTACCTCAGTCCGGCAATGGAAAAAATTACCGGCTTTTCGCTTGCCGCCTTGGAAGGCCGAGCGTTCGCAACCTTCATCCATCCCGACGACGCCCACCAGGTGCGGGCAGTCTGGGAGGAGACGCTCGCCCATCCGGAAAAGACCGTCACCCTCCAATTCCGGCATGCCCACAAAACCAGGGGATGGATTTGTCTCGAGGCCATAGCCCAGAGTTTTCTCGCCGAACCTTCGCTCAACGGGGTCATCGCCAGCGTCCGCGACATCAGCGAACGGCACGCGCTGGAACAGACCGTGCGCGGGCAACAGCTTGATCTCGAGGCCATTTTCAACGCCACCACCGAATCGATTCACCTGATCGACGCGCAGGGCGTCGTGCTCATGGCCAACGAATACACCGCCCGCCGCTTGGGGACCACAGTGGAGGAGCTGGTTGGCCGCTCGGTTTTCGATTTTTTCCCGGCCGAGGTGGCCGCCAGGAGAAAAGCATGTCTCCAGCAGGTGGCGGCGTCCGGCCAGCCCCTGACGATGCACGACCAGCGGGATGGCCACTCCTTTGAATCAAGTCTCTGGCCGATACCCGATGCCGGCGGCGGGGTCCACCGGATCGCCATCTTTTGCAAGGAGGTGACCGAGCGCGTTGTCGCTGAACAGGCTTTTACCCACAGCCAGAACCTGCTCAACGCCACCCAGCGGCTCACCAAGGTCGGCGGCTGGGAATGGGACGTGGATGCGCAACACATGACCTGGACCGACGAGACCTACCGCATCCACGGCCTTACGCCAGCCGACCAGCCGACCGACGCCGCCGACCACATCCGCCGGAGCCTGGCCTGTTACCCGCCCGAAGACCGGGCGGTGGTCGGCGCGGCTTTCGAGCGCTGCGTCGCATCGGGCGAACCCTACGATCTTCGCTTGCGATTTCTCACCGTTGACGGGCGCGCACTGTGGGTCCGCACTGTGGCCGAACCCATCTGGGCGGACGGACAGATCGCCCTGGTGCGCGGCACCATCATGGACATCACCCGAGAGGTGGAGCAGGAGCAGCATCTCCACATTTTTCACAACATTGTCGCTTCGACCACCGATGCCATGGCCTATCTCGATCAGGATTACCGCTATGTGGTGGTCAACAAGGCCTACGAACGGTTTTCCGGGCGCGACCGGGAACACTTCATTGGGCTGACCGTGGCCGAATATCTCGGCGAGGAGGTCTTCCAGGAGGTGGTCAAACCGCTGTTTGACCGCTGCTTGCAAGGCGAGGTGATCAACTACCGCAGGTGGTTCGACTATCCGACCCTGGGGCGAAGGTATGTCGACCTTAGCTATTTCCCCTACCGGGATGACCATGATCGTCTCACCGGCATTATAGCCCAAACCCGCGACATTACAGATCATGTCGAGGCTGCTGAGGCCCTGTGGGCCAGCGAAGAGCGCTTCCAGGCCATTGTCGAAGCCTGCCCGTTGGCAGTGACGCTCATCCGCGACGGCCGTTACCACTATGTCAACCCCTTTGCCCGCCGGATGCTCGGCTGGCCGCCCGACGCCGACCTCGCCGCCATCTCGATCGAACAGACGATTGATCCCCGCTATCACGAGGCTATGAGATCCCGGATTGACCTGGCCGTCACATCCGGCCAGGCCAATCCGCCGATGGAACTGATGCTGATCCGCCCCGACGGCAGACGGGTGATGACGGAAACGCTGTCCATGCCCATCCAACTGCCGGAAGGCCCGGCCATCCTGGTGATGGGGACGGATATCACTGCACTGAAGAAGAGGGAGCACCTGGTGCGCGCGCGGCTGCGGATCAGCGAGGCCGCGACCACCGGAGACATGGACGACCTGCTCCAGCTGATTATCGACGAGGCCGAGATGCTCAGCGACAGCCGGATCGGCTTCTTCCATTTCCTGGAAGACGATCAACAGACCGTGTCCCTGCAGACCTGGTCGACCAGCACCCTGGAGCGGTTCTGCCAGGCCGAAGGCCAGGGGCTGCATTACAGCGTCGACCAGGCGGGGGTGTGGATCGACTGCATCCGGCAGCGGCGGCCGATCATCCATAACGACTACGCGGCTCTGCCTCACCGCAAGGGCTTGCCCGCCGGGCACGCAGCGGTGGCGCGCGAACTGCTGGTTCCGATCTTCCGGGGCGAGAAGATTGTCGGGGTGTTCGGCGTGGGCAACAAGGAGCAGGACTATACCCCGGAGGATATCGAACTGGTCACCACCCTGGGCGACCTGGCCTGGGATATTGTTCTGCGCAAGCGGGCTGAGGAGGCGCTACGGGCGAGCGAAGCACGATTCCGCCTGCTCCTGGAGAGCCTGCCTGCAGTGGCGATTCAAGGCTACGACACCGATGGCACGGTGCTCTACTGGAACCAGGCCTCCGAGCGCTTGTATGGGTTCAGCGCGGAGGAAGCCCTCGGGCGCAATCTGCTGGATCTGATCATCCCGCCGGAAATGCGGGACGAGGTCCAGCAGGCAATGCGCGACATGGCCGAGAGTAGAACACCTCTCCCCCCCGCGGAACTCTCCCTGCAGTGCCGCGACGGCTCGCGGGTGACGGTCTATTCGGGCCACCTCCTCCTGGATGGCCAGGAGGGCAGACCGCAATTATACTGCGTCGACATCGACCTGACCGAACGCAGACAGATGGAGAGCACGCTGCGGGAGCGGCAGGCGTACCTGCAGAGCATCTTTCGCGCCTCTCCGGTCGGCATCGGCGTGGTCATCGACCGCATAGTCAGTGATGTGAACATGCAGATGTGCACGATCACCGGCTACAGCGAAGGGGAACTGCTTGGCCAGAATGCGGGCATGCTCTACCCCACTGAAGCCGAGTACCGCTGGGTGGGCGAAGAAAAATACCGCCAGATCAGCCACGATGGCGCCGGTACCGTGGAAACCCGCTGGCAGCGCAAGGATGGCCGCATCATTGAAGTGCTCCTCAGTTCGACCCCCATCGACCTCGCCGATCTTTCCCTGGGGGTCACTTTTACCGCCCTGGACATCACCGAGCGCAAGCAGGCCGAAATTCGGATTCAGGAGCAGGCGGCATTCAACCGGCGCATTCTCGACTCCACCGCCGCCCATATCGCCATCCTTGATCCACAGGGCATGATTATCGACGTCAACACCCCGTGGAACCGTTTTGCCCAGGAAAATCAAGGCACGCAAACCGATAAACTTGGACCGGGCGCCAGCTATTTCTGTGCCTGGGATGCCCAGCATGGCGATATCTCGGGGGCCGAACAGGCCTTTGCCGGCATACGCCAGGTGCAGCGCGGCGAAAGGGAATCCTTTGAAATCGAATACCCCTGTCACTCCTTGGAGGAAAACCGCTGGTTCAGCCTCCGGGTTCTGCCGCTTGCAGGGGGCGAGGGCCAGGTGCTGGTCTCCCATACCGACGTCTCCGCTCTGAAGCAGAGCGAAGAACATCTCCGTGCCGCCCTGGCGGAAAAGGAGGTGCTGCTGCGCGAGGTCCATCATCGGGTGAAAAACAATCTGGCGGCGATCATCGGCCTGCTGGACATGCAGCGCCGGATGCTCGAAGATCCCCAGGGCCAGGATATCCTGACCGAACTGGCTGGGCGGATCCGCAGCATGAGCCTAATCCACGAAAAACTCTACCGTGCCGACAACCTGGCCCGGATCGATTTCCAGCAGTACCTCCAGGCGCTGATCTCCCACCTGCGCACCTCCTACGGCTCGCCCCGCATCCAGTGCCAGACCGAAGCTCAGGGCGTGGAACTGCCGTTGGACTTTGCCGTGCCCTGCGGCATGATCGTCAACGAGCTGATGACCAATGCCCTTAAATATGCCTTCCCGGGCGGCCAGCCCGCCCCCGGCAAGGACACCTGCCGCATCCAGGTGCACATGGGCCAGGAGAAAGGCGTTTGCACGCTCAGCGTCGCCGACAACGGCGTCGGGTTGCCGGCTGGTTTTGACTGGAGCTGCGCCACAACCCTGGGCATGGTGCTCGTCCGCATGCTTGGCCAACACCAGTTGGGCGGCAGGTATGCAATTGACCAGAACGACGGACTCTGCTTCACCCTCTCCTTCAGCGAACAGCGAGGCAAACGATGACTACCAACAACCTGCTGATTGTCGAGGACGATGGCATCCTGGCCGCCAACCTCTCGTTCGTGATCATGGGACTCGGCTACGGCGTCCTCGGCCCGGTAAGCACCGGCGAAGAGGCCCTGGCCCTGCTCGAGGACCAGCGGGCCGATCTGGTGCTGATGGATATCGAACTGGCCGGCGCCTTGAACGGCATTGAGACCGCCGCGATCATCACCAGCAGATCCGATGTGCCCATCGTCTTTCTCACCGGATTCTCCCAGGAGCCCCTGCTCGAACAGGCCAAGTTCACCGCCCCCTACGGCTATCTGATCAAACCGGTGGCCGAACGGGAACTGGCCGCGACCCTGGCCATCAGTCTGCACCGCCATGCCATTGACCAGCAGTTGAAGCAGAGCCGGATGGCCCTGGCTGAGAGCGAGGCCAAGTATCGCCGCCTGGTTGAAGATGCGCCACTGGGCATTTTCCGCACCACCATGGACGGCACAAGCCTGCTCGCCAACACGGAGATGGCCAACATGCTCGGCTGCGCCAGTCCCGAAGAGGCCCTCAACACCTTCACCGACCTGGCGCACCAGCTGTATGCGGACCCTGGCGAGCGCAAAAATTTTATCGACCTGCTGCAGACCCACGGCGAGGTGCGCAATTTTGAATACCAGGGGCGGAAGAAAAACGGCGAGCCCATCTGGGTCTTGATGAACGCCCGCCTCACCGCCGCCAGCAACACCCCCGGGCAGGACGGCCCGGTGATCGACGGTTTCGCCCAGGACATCACCTGGCGCAAGGCCATTGAATCGCAGCTGATGGCGGCCAACGAGGTCCTGGAACGCAAGGTGGAGCAGCGCACCCTGGAACTGCAGGAGAAGCAGAAACAGTTGCTCCATGCCGAGAAGCTGTCGGCCATCGGCAAACTCGCCGCATCCGTGGCCCACGAATTCAACAACCCGCTGCAAGGGATTCTCCTCATCCTCAAAGGGCTGCAGAAACGAGCCACCATGGCCAAGGAGGACAGCCAGCTGCTGCAGGCGGCGATCAACGAAGGACTCCGGATCAAAAAACTGATCGCCTCGCTGCGCGATTTCAACCGCCCTTCTCCCGGTAAAAAATCCCTGATACATCTGGAGGAGGCTATTGATTCGGTGCTGCTGCTCAACACCTACGATTTTAAAACCAAGGGGATCACGCTCACCGTGGCGCATGGCGAACACCTGCCCCAGATCTTCGCCGTTCCCGATCAGATCAAACAGGTGCTCCTCAACCTCCTCAGCAACGCCATGGATGCCTGTCCGCCGCAGGGGTGCGAGATTGACCTGACGACGCGGCAGGAGGGCGAATATGTAGTCCTGGCGATCAAGGACAACGGCGCGGGCATCAAACCAGACGACATGGAGCACATTTTCGAACCCTTCTTCACCACCAAATCCCAGGTCAAAGGCACCGGCCTGGGGCTGGCCGTGGTGCACGGCATCATCAAGGAGCATCAGGGGATGATTGACATCACCAGCCAACCCGGTCAAGGCGCCCTGTGCACGCTGCGGCTGCCCATTGACGGCGGCCACGGGCGGCGCGGCCCGGAACCGGCAGAACGCTGTTCGCCAGCGGCGGAACGCCCATGACCCGCGCCACCTTGCTCATCCTACTGGCAGGCGCGATACCCCGTGGGGTAGGAGCGGACCATGCCCGCGATGTGGCACGAGCCGCTGCAGGACCGCAATATTACCGCCAAGACAAAAAAGTGCAGCGGTTACGCCGCTTGCGATCCAACAATACGCTTGGTATCCCTGATCCAACCCACAAAAAAAACTCCGAGGGAGCATGAACCAACAGATGCCATCCACTGGCGAGCGCATCCATGAACTTGAAACCAGACTCGCCGCGCTGGAGTCCCACAATGCCCGCCTCACAGCCGAAAACATTTCGTTGCGGCAGCTCTACGAACGGGCGCCGCTCAGCTACCAGTCTCTTGACGAAAACGGCTGTTTTGTCTCGGTCAATCAGGCCTGGCTTGATGCCCTGGGATACAGCCAGGAGGAGGTTGTTGGTCACAACTTCGGCGATTTTCTCCATCCCGACTGGCAGGACCATTTCAAGGAAAATTTCCCCCGATTCAAGGCGGTGGGCGAAATCCTCGGGGTGGAATTCGAGATGCGGAAAAAAGACGGCAGTTTCGTGCATGTGTCCTTCAACGGCAGAATAGGGAAAGACTCCCGGGGGAATTTCCAGCAGACCTATTGCATATTCCAGGACATTACCCGGCAGAAACAGGCGGAAGAGGCATTGATCCGTTCCCAGGAAAAATGGCGCAATATTATTATTTCCGTCCCGCTCATCGGCATCAGTCTCGATCCGGGGGGACGAATACTCTTTGCCAATACCCATTTTCTGCAATTGGTCGGATGGGAGGAACACGAGGTCCTTGGCCGGGACTGGTTTGATCTGTTCATACCTGCTCATCTAAGGGAGCAGATGCGGGCCGTCTTCCTTACCGTCATGCAGCAGGAGGGTATCCTTGATTTTTCAAATTACGAAAACGAGATCGTCACCAGGGCCGGCGAGCTGCGCAATGTGGCCTGGTCCAATGTGCTCAGCAAGGACATCCTCGGCAATATCGTCGACGCGACCTGTCTGGGTGTCGATCTGACCGAACGCAAACGGGCGATGGCGGCACTGCGTGAGAGCGATGAGCGCCACCGAGCGATCATCATGACAGCCATGGACGGCTTCTGGGTCGTGAACGAGCATGGCCGCATTCTTGAAACGAACGAAACGTACTGCCGGATGAGCGGCTATACGGAACAGGAACTGCTCTCCATGCACATCAGCGATCTGGAGGCAAAGGAAACCGCGAATGAAACGGCTAGCCACATGCGCCATTTGATATCCAAGCAGGAAGACCGTTTTTTCACCCGGCATCGCCGCAAGGACGGAATCCTCCTCGACGTTGAGATCAGAGCCCAGTGCAGCCCCGCATTAGACGGGTTGTGCGTTGTTTTTCTTCGGGACATAACCGAGCAGAAGAGGTCCGAAGAAAACCTCAAAGAGAGCGAGGCACGTTTTAAGGCCTTGCACAATGCCTCCTTCGGGGGCATTACCATCCATGATCAGGGCCGGATTCTAGAATGCAACCAGGGGCTTGCCGAGATCACCGGATTTTCCGTCGCCGAACTCATCGGCATGGATGGGCTGTTGCTGATCGCCCCCAGAACCCGGGATATGGTGAAGACCAACATCCTGGCGGGCTATGAACACCCCTATGAAGCTTTGGGCATACGGAAAAACGGCGAGGAGTATCCCCTGCGGCTTGAAGCGAGAAACATCCCCTATAAAGGAAAGCAGGTCAGAGTCGTTGAATTTAGAGACATTACCGCCGAGAAAGAGAACGAGACGGAACGGGAGCGGCTGCAGATGCAGTTGCTGCAAGCGCAGAAGATGGAATCCGTGGGCCGCCTTGCCGGGGGGATAGCCCATGATTTCAACAATATGCTGGGGGTCATTCTCGGCCGCACAGAAATGGCGCAGGAGAGTGTGGACCCCTCACTGCCGCTCTATGCCGATCTGGAGCATATCTACAAGGCCGCTGTCCGATCCGCCAACCTTACCCGGCAATTGCTTGCCTTTGCCCGCAAACAGACCATCGCCCCCAAGGTCCTTGATTTCAACGAGGTCGTCTCGAGCATGCTCAACATGGTGCAGCGGCTCATCGGCGAAGATATCGATCTTGTCTGGCTGCCGAAAGCGAACCTGTGGGAGGTCAAAATGGATCCCTCCCAGCTCGATCAAATTCTAGCCAATCTCTGCGTCAATGCACGGGACGCCATCGCCGGGGTCGGCAAAATCACCATTGAAACGGCAAACACCACCTTCGACGCCCGGTACTGTGCCGCTCACCAAGGCTATATTCCCGGCGACTATGTCCAGCTGGCCCTGAGCGACAATGGGTGCGGCATGGGCATGGAAACGCTGAGCCACATTTTCGAGCCCTTCTTTACCACCAAGGAAACGGGAAAAGGAACCGGCCTCGGGCTGGCCACGGTGTATGGCATCGTCAAGCAGAACAATGGCTTCATCAATGTCTACAGCGAACCCGCTCAGGGGACGACTTTTAGGATCTACCTGCCGCGGCATCGGGCTACGTCCGCATTCGTGGCCGAGAATGGCGCGGCGCAACCGGTAAAACGCGGCGATGAAACCATCCTCCTGGTCGAAGACGAAGCGGCTATTCTGGAAATGACCACAACCATGCTCGAGCGCCTGGGCTATCATGTTCTGCCGGCAAGCACTCCCGGGGAGGCCCTGACCCTGGCGGAATCGTTCGACGGCGTCATCAGTTTACTGTTGACCGATGTGGTCATGCCGGGGATGAACGGCCGCGACCTGGCCCGTCAAATAGTGGCCCTGCATCCCAACATCGCCCCATTGTTCATGTCGGGCTACACCGCCAATGTCATCGCCCACCATGGGGTGCTGGACACCGGCGTGCAATTTCTCGAAAAACCCTTCTCCAAGAAGGAGCTGGCCTCCAAAATCAGGGACGCGCTCAACCAGCATCTGCACTGAAAACGATCTGGATCGGTTGCAGAAATTTGCAGCCGACGGCCTGCGGTTCCTGGATGATCCGCTGGTTCCGTTCACCTGCAACAGGTCAGCCTTGGACAGGAAAATACACCTGAAAGGTTGTCCCGCCCCCAGGCCTGCTTTCCACGGTTGCACAACTGTTATGCGCCTTGAGAATACCCAGGACCAGGGCTAGACCCATGCCCCGACCGGTAAATTTGCTGGAAAAAAACGGCTCGAAAATTTTGCTCAAATCCTCGTTTTTTATCCCGCAGCCGTTGTCTTGGACGAGCAGACAGCCGTATTTCTCGGTTTGCGGTTGCCATCCAAAGGGGAAGCGGTGCTGACCGACAATGTCTGCTGCGTCGACCGTTTTTATTGCCAGATGAAGGGCACCGTCTTTTCCCTCGCAGGCTTCCCACCCATTGTGGACCAGATTGGTGAGCAGCACTTGTATCTGGCTGAGGTCGGCGAAGACCACCGGGCCTGAGGAGGGAAAATCGGCGTGCATCGTTCCCCCGCTCGGCGTTATCATCTGCAGCAGAGGAAGACTCTGACGACAGATTACACTAAGATCGAGCTGTTCTTTTTTTGTTGAATTAACCCCAAGATAGGTCAACATTTTGCCGCTTATCTCCGCAGCTCTTTTTGCTCCGCTCAAAGCGGCCGTCAGCATCCTGCTCAGCCCCTGCCCCCGAGGCACATCCTCCAAAGCCATTTCAATATTTCCTATGACCGCAGTCAAAAGATTGTTGAAATGATGGGCGATCGCCCCAGCCATGCGGCCCAGGCTTTCCTCTTTCTCCAATTGGCTGACCTGTCGCTGCAGCAGCAAGTTCTTGTTTTCGAGCTGCCTGCGCTCGGTAATGTTCTCATGGGCAACCACTATCCGCACCACTTCTCCATCGGAAAAGCGGCTGACCCGGCCAATGAACCACCTGTTTGCCATCGGCCCGTGACACGCATACTCATGGGAAAAAGTATCTCGCTCTCCTTTAAGAACAGCGAGAATCCCGGCGGCAAAAACTCCGGCAGTTTCGGCTTCGTGGCCTTGCACCGCCCGGCAAACGGCAAGGTAGTTGACGCCTTCGCTGACCGCTGCAGGCTCGGCTTGATTGGCGCGGCCAAAATCCCTCCAGGCACGATTGACGGCAACAATATGACCGGTCGCATCCAGGATGGCGATATGGGCGGCCAGGGCATCCACGGTCGAGCGAGCGAACTGCTCCGATGCCCGCAAAGCCTCTTCCGCTCTTTTCCGGTCGGAGATGTCGGTGACCGTCAGCAGCAGTTCCTCAAGGTGCGGCGACTGACCTTCCTCGGGGCGGTGACCAGGGGTGGCCCTCAGGCTGACATAACGAGTCGAAGTTGTCGCGTTGCCGATCCGGAGCTCAAGATACTTGTCGACTGGATTCTTGAAAAAAGCTTTGGCGCGAGCCAGGAAAATTGACCGATCCTCGCTGAGGAGAAACTCGTGAAATGGCTTGCCTAACATTTGCGGACGATCACGGTTGACCATCATCGCAAAGGTTGCATTGACCTGGATGATGATTCCGGAATAATCAAGCACGACATACCCCACGGGCGCGTGGTGATAGAGTTGCATATACTTGGCGCGGCTTTCTTCCAAGGCGCTCTGGGTGCTGCGTAATTCCTCGTTCTGCAGTTCCAGCTCAATTTGTTGCACCTGCAGTTCATGGACGATTTGATTGACATCATCCGTCGGCGCCATGCCGGAAGAATTCGGCGTCAACGACAGCAGAGCGTCGGCCCGCCTGCGCAGATCATCGAGGTGTTTTTTCTTATTCTTAGTCATGCGGTCAATTAATAGCCTGAAAAGACTAGTTTTATTTCTGGGTCGTGCAAATGAATGCCCCCCGAGCGGGGGGGCTCCGGGGCCACCTGGCCGTTATATCAGCGGCTGAAAAAACAACCGCCGGCCAATCGTCACTTTTGCTGTCGCGTCCGGCAACGGACCTCTTCTAAATGCAACCAGGGCCGGCAGGGGCGCTGAATAAACGGCAACGCTCGGTGATATCCTCAAACGTGGTGTAAACCTGATAGGGATCGGCCTCTCCCGGGTGAAACTGGGGCGTGGCGTTAACCAGTATCCAGCGGGGAGTTTCAAATTTCGGACTATGCACCCCCATGATAAACCCGAAAACCGGTTCGCCGGTTTGTAGAGCCACCATTGCGGGATGCTGTTCACCGGGCAGCAATTCCCCCTTTTCGTCAACCGCCCGCCAGCGGGGATCCATTGAGGTTACATTCTTTAGCTGATCGCCGGTCAACCCTAAAATGCGCTCAGCAGCAGGATTCGCGGAAATAATCCGGCCTGCACGATCCTGATAGATCACCCCTTGTGCCATGGTCTCGAAAAGATTGCGGTATTCGCGATCCCTGTTCTCGCGCTCCTGGCGCATCCTTTCGCGTTCGGTGATGTTTTCGTGGACTACCACCGCATGGATATTGCCATATCCCTTTAAACGTAACACCCGGCCGATAAACCATCGTTGTTCTTCATCGGAGTGGCAAGGATACTCCAGGCTGAACTGATCAATCCGGCCTTGCAAAACGTCGCGAATACCGGCGGCAAACGCTTGTGCCGTTTCGGCATCCGCACCCTCTGCCTGGTCGCAAATCGTCAAATAATTAGCGCCTTCATTACTATTGCCGCGAATGGGCGGATGAGCCGCAGCGAACATGCGCCAAGCTTCATTGACGGAGATAATCGTGCCCTCTTCATTGATTACGCAGACGTGGGAAGCCAGCGAGTTCATCACTGCCAGGGTGAATTGCTGTGATTCCAACAGGGCTTTCTGTGCCTTGACCCGTTCGGTGACATCTTCGAAACTCACGGCCAGGCGCTTGTCGGCAAGCAGAAAAGCACGGATCCTGAAAACCCCCGAGAAATGCTCGGACTGGTAATGGAACGCCTCCAGGTAGCAGGTTTTTCCTGTTTTCATAACTTCTGAAAACTGGCTTGAAAGGCCAAGTCGTCCAGCTTCGGGCCAAATCTCATCAAAAGCTTTTCCCGCCCATTCCGCTGCACGAATACCCGTTATCCTTTCCGCTTCAGGATTGGTGCTCTCAAGCACCAATTCGCCCCTGCTGTTTTCAGCGTAGATGAAGAGTCCTGACGGTATGAATTGACTGATATCCAGGGTGGTCTGCTGGCTGTCGGCCAGATGACGTTGGGTGGTTCTGGTTTCCGTGATGTCGACCAGGGTCAGCACCACACCCGAGTAGATCTTGGGGGCAATGGCATAGGGCAGAATACGAATCAGGTACCACTGGTTGTTAGCGGCGCCGACCTCTTGCTCAACCGGCCGATTGGTCGCCTGCACGGTCCGCACGGCCGCAAACGGATCAAAGTCGACCAACCGGTGGGCAATATGGGTGAGGGGACGGCCGATATCCTTTTCCATGATATGAAATACATTGGCGATTTCAGCTGAGAATTTCCTGATTTCCAGATCCTCGTCGAGCATCAGTGTGCCGATTTGGGAACTGGTAAGGAGGTTGTCCACATCGTTGTTCAACTCGGTCAGTTCGATGATTTTGTTCTGGTGCTCCGCATTGACCGTGTAGAGTTCCTCGTTGGTGCTCTGCAATTCTTCATTGGTGCTTTGCAGTTCCTCGTTGCTGGCGAGCAGCTCCTCGTTGGTCGCCTGGAGTTCTTCGTTGGAGGTTTCCAGCTCTTCTATGGTCGCCTGGAGGTTTTCCCGGGCGAATTGCAGTTCCTGCTCGAGATCTTTGATCCGCTGCTGGGCCTCCTCGCCGAGGTCATAGGCTGCCGTCGGCGCCTGATCGCTCGTCGACCGTTTAATCTCTTCCAAAAAGATAGTTGCCAAAGGATCCTGCCCTCTGATTTCAGGAAAGGGCAGGATGCGGATGCGGATGGTGACCTCTTCGTTTTTGCGCTGCAGCCGGGCGTTGGTGTAAACGATTTCCTCCCCAGTGCGAAACACCTTCTGGATGCCGGTGGCCAGGGGGATGGCCAGGTCCTTGGGCGCCAGCTTGGTGATCGTGAAATCCGTCGGTCCAGAAGGCAAGGAAAAATAGCCCTCGGTGTTGCCGATAAAATGGATGACCTCCATCCGTTCGTTGACGATAACCGAAAGCGGCAGATAATGGCGCGAGGCAACTTCCAGGTAATTTTTTATAATTCTGTTGCCTTCCGTATCGCCCCGTCGACGATCCCGTCCCCCGTAGGTGTAGGGCGCCGGGTAACTTCCGTCCCTTGCCGTCATCGCCACGTCCCGATGGAGCTGCTGCGATTTCCCTTTGGATTGGTAGATCTTGTGTTTCTGATGGAGCGGTTCGAAGCAATCGGTCATGTCGCCGATGGTTTCACTGGTCCCGAGGAAGAGCACACCCTGGGAATTCAGGGAAAAATTAAACATTTCAAAGGCTTTGCGTTGTAGCACCGGCTGTAGGTAAATTAATAGATTGCGGCAGGTCACTAGGTCGATATTGGTGAACGGTGGGTCCTTGATCAGGTTGTGCTGGGCAAAAACCACCATTTCCCGGAGATGCCGGGTCACTTGCAACTTGTCCGCCTTGTGGTAAAAATATTTTGCGGCCACTTTAGGGGATAAATCGCCGATGATGCTCTCCGGATACATGCCGGCGCCGGCGGTGATAATCGCGTCCCGATCAATATCGGTGGCAAATATCTTCACATCGCGACTGATCCCCAATTTTTCCATGACCTCTTTGGCGAGGATCGCAATGGTATAGGCCTCTTCTCCGGTGGAACAGCCCGCCACCCAAAAGCGTATCTCCCGGTTTTTCACCCGCAGGAACAGCTCAGGCAGCCATCGTTCCTCCAGTTCGGCCATTGCCTCGGGATCACGGAAGAAATTGGTGACCCCGATTAGCAGATCCCGATAGAGGGACATCACTTCGCCCGGATAATTTTTTAGGTAGCGAACATACTCCTCAAAATCCCCGATCTGGTTGACCGACATGCGCCGTTCAATCCTTCGGGTGATGGTGCTGGGTTTGTAATAGGTGAAATCCACCTTGGTTTTATCGCGCAATTCGGCAAAAAGGCGGGTCAGGCCGTCTGCATCCTTGAGCAGCGGGTCTGCATGCTTTTCGCCGGAAACGTACGGGTGCGCGACATAGGCCAGCAACTGAGCCGGCATTTCCTCGGGTGGAAGAATGAAATCGGCCACGCCGGTGGAGATCGCGGAGCGCGGCATGCCGTCGAATTTGGCGCTCTCCTCGGTCTGCACCATCACCATACCGCCAAATTCCTTGATGGCGCGAACCCCCCGGGTACCATCGCTGCCGGTGCCGGAAAGAATGATGGCGATGGTCCGTTCCGCCTGATCCTCGGCAAGCGAGCGCAGGAAAATGTCAATCGGCAGACTGATGCCCTGGTTGATTTCTTTGTCGTTAAGCAGCAGTTTGCCGTTGAAGATGGTCAGGTTCTTTTTCGGCGGAATGAGATAGACATTGCCGGCCAGCACCTCCATGCCTTCCTCGGCGCGATGCACCGGCATTTCGGTTTTTTTGGTGAGCAACTCGACCATCAGACTTTTGTAATCGGGGGAAAGATGCTGCACCACCACAAAGGCCAGGTTGTTCTTGGACGGCATGTTTTTGAAAAAGGTCTCGATTGCCTCCAGCCCTCCGGCAGAAGCGCCAATGCCGACAAAATGGGTGGGTGGGGCCGCAGATGTTTTCCTTCGTTTAGCAGGCATATCGACAACGCTCTTTCATAATGAGGAGGTGAGGCAACGGCCTCGTTCAGTCCGGCCTCACCCCAGGCCGAGGGCCGTTCGGGGCGTGGCGCCTTCGGATTGTTTGCAGTTTTTCCTTGAAGCAGGAGCCGGGCAAAATCGTAGGGAAAAAAGCCCGATCCGGCAAGTAAAATGTCGGCGGCCGTCCTCAGGGCGTTTTGAGCACCGTGCGAATCAGTACCGCCAGGTCGTTCTTGGTGATCGGTTTGAGGGCAAAGCCACGGATGCCGTGGGCCTTAGCCTTCTCCTCCGAGATGAGGGTGCTGTAACCGGTGCAGAGAATGATCGGGATATCGGGTCGTATCTGGATCATCCGGCGGGCCAGGTCCATTCCGGTCATGCCCGGCATGGTCTGGTCGGTGATCACCAGGTCGAATTGCTCGGGTTGATTGTGAAAGGTGGTCAGGGCCTCGAGGCTGCTGGTGCGCACCGTCACCCGGTAGCCGAGCCGTTCGAGGATGGTTTGGGTCATGGTGGTCAGGATTTCCTCGTCGTCGACGAACAGGATATGTTCGCTGCCGACCGGCGTCGGTTCGCTCTGGGCGCCTTCCACCACCGGCGCCGGGGGCGCCACGGGCAGGTGGACGCGGAACACCGATCCCTGGCCCGGCGCGCTGTCCAAGGTAATGAAGCCGCCATTGCCGGCGACGATGCCGTGGAGGATGGAAAGACCCATGCCGGTGCCCCTGCCGGTTTCCTTGGTGGTGAAGAAGGGATCGAAGATCCGTTCCCGGACGTCCGGGGCGATGCCGCAGCCGGTGTCGGCGACCGTGAGCTGGACATAGGCGCCTGCCTGCGCCTGCGGCTGGAGGCTGGCCTCCTCGGCATCGAGTTGGCGGGTGGCGAGGCCAAGAGTCAGTTGGCCGCCGGTCTCCTCCATGGCGTGATAGGCATTGGTGCACAAGTTCATCAGAATCTGGTGCAACTGGGTGGGGTCGATGTGCACCGGCCCGGCTTTGCTGTCGATCTGCTGCTCGATGGCAATGGTGGACGGCAGCGAGGGGCGAAGCATCTTGATTACCTCGCCGACGATGAGCGCCGGATAGAGAGTGACCGGCTCGGTCGCTGCCTGACGGCTGAAGGCAAGTATATGCTGCACCAGGTCTTTGGCCCGATGGCCTGCCTTGAGGATCTGTTCCAGGTCCTTGGCCACGCGGCTTTCAGGGGGAACGCTCTCCTTGGCCATGTCGGCATAGCCGATGACCGCGGCGAGGATGTTGTTGAAATCATGGGCGATGCCGCCGGCCAGGGTGCCGATGGCCTCCAGTTTCTGGGCCTGAATGAGCTGGGCCTGTAACTGCCGCGTCTCCGCCTCGGCGCGTTTACGGTCGGTGATGTCGTTGCCCACGCAGAGGATTTCGCTGACTTCGCCCTGGGCATTGTACAGTGGTCTGTTGGTCCACGAGACCCAGACGCGGCTGCCGTCCCGACGCATGTTTTCGTTTTCATTGGTCGCATAACGGGCGGGCCGGTGGCCAAGGTCAGCGATCATGCCCCGCAGATCCCTGCCGGTGAACTCGGTCTCGGGCACGATGGAGCCGATCACGCTTTTGCCGATCACCTCGTCGGCCTGGTAGCCAAAAAAGCGTTGGGCGTATTCGTTGAAAAAGAGCAACCTGCCCTCATTGTCCATGCGCAGGATGATGCTGTTGGCGTTTTCCACCAGTTCACGATAGCGGGCCTCGCTTTCCCGCAGCAACGCCTCGGCCCTCTTGCGCTCGGTGATGAATCGTGCCTGTTGCACATTTTGGTAGGCCGAGGCCGACAGATGATTGGCAAGCGTGAAAAGGGCCTGGCCGACCTTCTCGAACTGGTCGCGCGACATGGTCGGGACCTCGCGAAAAGCCTCGATGAACTGCTCCTCGTCGGAGCCGATCTCCCGGGCATAAACCCGCATCCGCTCCTCGGTCTGGGTTTGGTCGCGGACCTGGCCAATCAGCCAGCTGGCAATGTGTCGGCCGCCGACGGTAATGCCGGCGCCCGCGTCCCACAGGCCGCAACTCAGGCAGGGCTGCACGGTTGGGCCGTTGATGCAGGCCTGCCCGATCAGGCTATCGGAGCGGCGGCAGTTGCGCAGGCCAATGTCTGTCTTGCGGATAATGTCGGAGCAGAGGCGGCTGAAATTGCTGGGCCTGGTGATGGGCCGGCCGTCGGTGTGGGTGATGATCGAAGCCACGCCGGCGGCAGAGGCAAATGCATCCTGGATGCGCTGGAGTTGTTCCAGATTGAACAAGTCGTCAAAGGCTAGATCATCGGTGCTGTCCAGTGGCTGAACCAGGGCGATCATCCGTTTCTCCAGGGCGTCCTCGGCCCGTTTGCGCTCGCTGATGTCAGAGTGGTGCCAGAGACGGCCATGTTCCGCCTGCCCGATGGTGATGGGAATAAAGTCGCGCAGATAGGTTCGCGCCCCCTTGATGGCGATGGGTTCATTTTGTACCGGCTGCTGTTGGGCGACGAGCTCTCGGATGCGGTTTGCCATATTGTCGGGATCGGCAAACATCCCCTCCGTTTTGTGGATCAACTCCGAGGCGGACAGGCCGATGAGATCTTCCGGCCTTTGGTCAAGATCAAACAGGGTGCAGAAGGATGGGTTGACGAATTCAACCCGGTTCTCGCTGTTGATCAGCAGAATACCGGTGTGCAGACTGGAAAGAATGATCTGCACCCGCTCCAGGGTGGTGCGCAGTTGCTGCTCGGCCTGTTTGCGTTTAGTGATGTCGATCATCACGGTGAGGAAAGAGAACCGGCCATGGCTGCGGATCTGTTCCCCAGAAAAGAGACCGTGGCGCAGGGCGCCGTCCTTGCAGCGGATCTGCATCTCGATGTTGGTGATTCGCCCGTGTCGCCGCAACTGCTCCGCCGCCTGTTCTTGCTGTTCCGGGCAGGGAAAGAGATTGAGTTCACTCGCTGTCCGGCCAATGACCTCTGCCAGGGAATAGCCGGTGGTCTCCAGCCAAGCTTCGTTGACGTCGACAAAGCGCTGGTCGTCCGCCGTGCTGAGGGCCATGAGGGCGGGATTATGGCGGAACAACCGTTCAAAGCGCTGTTCCAATTCCTGCTCGTCGCTCAAATTCCGGCAGGTGGCATAGAGGCAGTCCGCTCCATCCCAGGAGCCGAACCAGGCCCGTGAAACCACAGGCACCAGGTCGCCGTTCTTGGCGCGGAGGGGCAGGCGGCAGTCACGGGAGTCCCCGCGCAACAGGGAGGAGAGGCACATCACCACCTCCCGGCGTTGCTCGGCGGGGTGGAGGTCGGCAATTGGCAACCCCTTGAGTTCATCGACGCTGTAGCTCAGGGTGTGGCAACACATCTCGTTGGCGGTCACAATTTTGCCGTCCAGGTCGGCGACCAGGACCATGTCGGTCATCGATGCAAAAAAATTGCGGAAATTGGTTTCGCTTTCCCGCAGGGCCGCCTCCGCCCGCAAGCGTTCAGTGATGTCGTGGCAGAATCCAACCACCCGTTGCGGGCCCACCTTGCACGCGGTGAGCGACATCCAACGGCGTTCCCCGTCTTTGGTGCGAAACGGCAGCTCGCCCTGAAACTGGCCCTGCTTGAGCACCGTCTGGAAGTGGCGTTCGGTTTCGGCCCGATCCTCCGCACAGTAGAGGTCGTGGATGGTCATGGTTAGCAACTCCTGCTCCGCGTAGCCGGTGATCCGGCAGGCGGACGGGTTGACCTGCACAAACCGTTTCTCGAGGTCGATGGCAAACACCCCGTAGGGGGTGGTGGTCAGATAGGTGCGATGGCGCTGCTCGCTCTCCTCCAGGCCCTGTTCCGCCAATTTCCGTTCGCTGATGTCCAGGGCAAAGCCGTCGATGACCAGATCGCCGTGGTGGGGACTGGCCTCATCTTCCGGGGCCAAACGGGCGTTGAGGGAAATCCACACCGGTTCGCCATTTATTTTCCGGGCCTGACAATCGAAGTGCCGGACGTTTCCCCGGGCCAGCAGGGCCTCGGTGAACTGCGTGCGGCGATGAGGATCGACATAGAATTGGCGGGCCAGATCGGTGAAGTGCGCCACTCCCTCCTCCGAGGAGGCGCAGCCGAGCATGCGCGCCATCTCCGGATTCATCGACAGGACCTTGCCGTCCAGGGTGGAGCGGAAGATGCCCAGGGGCGAATGCTCAAACAGGTTGCGATAGCGGGCCTCGCTCTGCGCCAGGGCTTCGCGGCTCTCTTTGAGCTGCCGGTCCAGGGCGTGCCGATGCAGGGCCATGGTCAGGGTCGCAGCCAGTTCGCGCTCCGGGACCGGTTTGATCAGATACCCGTAGGGCGCGGCAATCTTGGCCTGTTCCAACAGGCGATCCTGGGAAAAGCCGGTCAGGAAGACAATCGGAATATCCCGCGAGCGGGTGATGATTTCAGCGGTCTGGATGCCGTTGAGCGCGCCGGCCAGTTCGATGTCCATGAGCACCAGATCGGCCTGATGGGCGTCCAGGGCGGCGATCGCTTCCTCGCCGGTGGCCACCGGGCCAAGGACCGCGTATCCCAGACGGAGAACGGTGTTCTCAAGGTTGGCGGCGAGAATGCCGTCGTCTTCGACGATCAGCAGCGTGGCGTGGTTCATGGGCGCTTCCTTGTTTCAGGGGTGAAGTGCAGGGTCAGGGCCGTGCCGTCCCGCCCATCCAGGGTATAGCGGCCGCCGAGTTGATTCTGGCCCGGCATGCGGACCAGGGTAATGCCCTGGGTTCGGGTTTGGGTCCAATTCAGCTCCGGCGGCCGGCCGATCCCGTTTTCGGCGACCATCAGGGGGTAGCTGCCGTCGTCATGGCGGAGCAGCACCCGGATGAGGCAGACGGTGTTGCCAGGTCGAGGTTCGTCCTTGGGTCTCCACCTCCCAGATGGTCCCGCCCGTCAGCTACGGTGAACGGTAGCAGAAAGCTGTAAATGTCTCGGCCGGGAAGCTGCTCGACGGGGGTGCGCACCCGTCTGGCCAGGGCCTCGTTGGCCAGGATGACGGCGCCGTCGGGTCGCATCAGGAAGATCGCCTCGGGCGAGGCGTTGATGATGGCCAGCAGATCCTGCCGCGTCTGTCTGAGCTGGGCCAGCTGGTCGAGATTAGGCCGCATCGTCGCTGGTGTCCAACACTGTCCTGAGCAGGGCGGCCACCTCTTTTATGGAGAATGGTTTCATGACAAATCCTCTGATGCCGCAACTCCGGACCTGATCCTCGTCGACAAGCCTGCTATATCCGGTGCAGAGGATGATCGGCAGGTCGGGACGGAGGTGCAGTATCCGCCGGGCAAGTGCAAGGCCGGTCATGCCCGGCATGGTCTGATCGGTGATCAGCGCATCGAACCGGTTCGGATACCTCTGGAAATCGGCCAAGGCGTCGGCGCTGCTGGCGTGGACGGTCACCTCGTAGCCGAGCCGTTCGAGCATGGACTGGCCCATTTCGGCAAGGAGCTGTTCGTCGTCCACCAAGAGGATGTGCTCCCTGCCGGACGGGACCGGCTCGGCTGGCTGGTGTTCAAGGCTGGCCAGGTCGTTGATGGTCGGGATAAAGACTCGGAAGATCGAGCCCTTGCCCGCATCGCTCTCGCAGGTAATGAAGCCTCCGTATTCCGTGACGATGCCGTGGACAATGGAAAGGCCCAACCCGGTGCCCTGGCCGACTCCCTTGGTGGTGAAGTAAGGCTCAAAAATCCGGTCGCGGATTTCCGGCGCAATGCCCGGACCGGTGTCGGACACCGAGAGCATCACAAAATCTCCGGGCGCGATGCTTGGCTGCCGGCTGAGATCGGCTGCCGACAGGGTCACCTGCTCGATGGCGATTTCCAAGGCGCCGCCAGTCTGCTCCATGGCGTGGAAGGCGTTGGTGCAGAGATTCATGAGAATCTGGTGCATCTGGGTTGGATCGGCGAGAATGGCTCGGGTGGCGGCGGTTTTTTGTTGAATGGTGATGGTGGAAGGCAGGCTGGGGCGCAGCAGTGTGGACACTTCCTTGAGTATGCTGCCGGGATCGACCGGGATGCGTTCGCTTTTCCCCTCGCGGCTGAAGGCAAGGATCTGTTTGACCAGGGCCGCAGCCCGGCCGCCTGCTTCCAGAACTCGTTCCATGCCCTTGGCGGCCATTGAATTGCGCGGGCTGTCGTCTCTGGCCATCTCGGCATAGCCGAGAACCGCGCTGAGAATGTTGTTGAAATCATGGGCGATGCCGCCTGCCAAGGCGCCAATGGCCTCCATCTTCTGGGCATGGTTGAGCTGCGTCTGCAGCCGCCTCTGTTCTTCCTCCACCCGTTTACGCTCGGCAATATTCCACACGGTTTCCATCAGCAGGGAAGTCTGCAGCACATCGGTTTGATCGTACTCGGTCTCCTTGTTTGCCAGGCCGATGACACAGACAATCCGTTCTTCGCTGAATATCGGCGCCGTCATATATCTGCGCAGGGGAACGTGACCTTCCGGGTACCCCCGTTTTAATGGGTCGGCGGCCTGAAAATCGTTGACCACAATCGGACGGCGCTGTCGCACCGCTTCGCCCCAAATGCCTGTGCGCGCCAGGGCGTAGCAGGTTTTCGGATTGACGACGGCGCAGGCGGGCATGACCTCTTTGGACCATGAGTTGAGGCTGAATTGTTCCCGCTGCTCATCGTAATAGTAAATATAGCCGATGGTGCTGCCGGTCAGTTGAATGGCCTGTTCAAGGGCGTAATCCAGGAACTCCTGGGAGGTGTCGGTCGGGTGCTGCAGAATTTCCACCAGTTTCCGCAACCGTTCCTCATTGCGCCGGACCAGTTGTTCCGCCTGTTTGCGTTCGCTGATGTCGCGGAGGATACCGATTGGATGCCAGCCGTCCGTTTGGTGGTGGGCGGAAAGCGACAGCTCGATGGGAATTTCATGGCCCTGTTTATGACAGGCGGCAAGCTCAATGATGGCGTCGATTGCCTTGCCTTGCCCTGTCCGCTGAAATGCGGAGAATGCCTGTTGATAGATATGCAGGAAGCGTGGCGGCGCAAGGAGCCGGTGGAGATCCGCTCCCATGGCCTCCTCCTCTGTGTACCCGAACAGGGCTTCGGCGGCAGGGTTCCAGAAAGAGATGCGACCGGCGGGGTCCATCATCACGATGGCGTCCTTGGCCGAATTGGTGACGCCACGCAAACGGGCCTCGTTTTCTTGGAGGGAGGCTTCGGCCAGCCTGAGGTCGCTGATGTCCTCGAACAGGGTGGCGAACTGGCCGGGTGTCGGACTGAAGGCGTTGATCAAGAAATGTTTGCCCACCTCGGGCGAGTAGCTTTCAAAACGAACCGGCTGACCGGTCAGGGCCACCTGGCCATAGGTGCGTATCCAGTGCTCGTCGAGATCGGGAATAACGCTCCGGACCGTGCGTCCCACCACTTGGTCGGCCTTGAGGCCGGTCATGCGCGCAAAGGCGGGGTTGACCTCGAGAAAACGGTAGTCGACCGGTTGCCCCTGGTCATTGCAGAGTATCTCGTGTAAGGCAAAGGCGTTGAGCATTTCATGAAACAGCACGGCATATTGCCGCTCGGAGTGTCGCAGTGCCGTGATGTCGTCCAGGGTGAGCAGGGCGGCAGGCTTGTCGGAGATGCTCAGGGGGGTGATCTTGTAACGGATCCAGAACGGGGAGCCGTCTGGTTCGCGTGCAAACTGCGCCTCTCCTTCCAGGCTTTCTGTTGCCGTGGCGGCAAGGGTTGTTCGCAGATCCTTAAGGAGAGGACAAACGGGGCAGAGGGGAGAATGGCCGCGGCCTAGGGCCTCCTTGAGACGGTTGGCGCACCGGAAACAATCGCCGCACTTCCGTGGTCGCCCGGTGTTGGCGGCAAGGTCGAACAGCCGATGTGCGGGCGCATTGGTCAGGATGATCTCTTCCCGGTGGTTGAACACCAGCATGGCCACCGGCGAGGCGTCCAAAACGAACTGGAGGTTCAGTTCCGGGTTGGTCGGTGAGGGGCTGGTGTCTTGCATGGTGATGCTCCGGGAAAGGAAAAGCATTCAACTGGGGTTTCGCCTCAATTGTTGGTTCTTTGTACCACAGAGGGCAGGTCAGAAACAAGCGCAACCTGAGGCAAATTGCTTGTGTGACAGGCCTTTCAGGGAAACGGTGTCTGGCGTTTGTCTCGGCGAATAATGGCTCCGGCGCTGCCAAGTGAATGCAAAAAATAATGCGGCTTTGAGTGGTTTTTGAGGTGCAGGACGCGCGCCCATGCGCCTGAGCAAATGTAAGGGCCTGGAACAGGCGTTCCAGCAGTCTGCGGCGGCTTTGCGGTTAAGGTGTTTTCTGCTTTTTGGTCCTCAACGCGACAAGCGTGGCCACGCGGGAGAGCGTCCGGTCAAGCCTCTCCGGGAAGGCGTCGGCCACTGCAGGGCAGCCAGATAACTGCAAAGGAAGAGCGGCGGCAGGGAAAAAGGGCGGGAGGGCGGAATCCGGCGTCGGACTCCGCCCGGAGCGGGAAAACGGTCAGACCTTGAAGCGTTTGATGAGATCGTGCAGTTGCACGGCCAGTTGCGACAACCCCTGGGCGCTGGCCTGCACCTGGTCGCTGCCCTGTTCCACCTGGGTCGATTGCTCGTTGATGCCGGCGATGTCGCGGCTGATGTCGGCAATCACCACCGTGGTTTGGGCCACGTTCTCGTTGACCTCGGCGATGCCCTGCGATGCCTGGGAGATGTTGCTGGCAATCTCGCTGGAGGCGGCGGACTGCTCTTCCACGGCGGTGGCGATGCCGTTGATGACGTTGTTGATTTCGGCGATAACCGTTGAAATGCGTTCAATGTCCTCCACCGTGGTGGCGGTGGTGCTCTGCATTTCACCGATCTGATTTTTAATGTCCACCGTGGCCTCGGCGGTTTGCCGCGCCAGTTCTTTGATCTCGTTGGCGACAACCGCAAAGCCCTTGCCCGCGTCTCCGGCCCGCGCCGCCTCGATGGTGGCGTTGAGGGCCAACAGGTTGGTCTGGTCGGAAATTTCGGTGATGGTCTCGGTCACCCGGCCAATCTTGCGCGCCGACTCGCCCAGTATGGCCATTTTTTGCGTGGCCTGCTGCGATTGCTTGACCGCGCCTTCGGAAATGGAGCGCGCCTTTTCTGCATTCTGGGCAATCTCGTTGACTGTGGCGGTCATCTCCTCGGTCGACGAGGCCACCATGTTGACGTTGGCCGAGGATTGCTCCATGGCCGCCGACACCGATTGGACGTTAGTGCTCATTTCCTCGGTGGCCACCGAAACCGTGCCGGCCCGTGCCGAGGTGTCTTTGGCTGCGGACGACAACTGTTTGGAAACCGCCGCCAGATCGGTGGAGGAAGAGGTGAGCGTGTCGACCCCGCCAACGATCTCCCGGATCATGCCGCCCAGTTGCTCGACCATGCTGTTGAGCGACTTGGCCATCATGCCGATTTCATCCTTCTGCTGGATGTCGAGCTTGGTGGTGAAATTGCCTTTGGCCATCAGTTCGGCCAGGGCTGAGGCCTTGGCCACCGGCCCGGTGATCGAGCGGCTGATCAGGACGACAACGGTGAACAGTACAATCGCTGCGACCACAATGACGATGATGCCGTTGCGTCGCGCCGAACTGTACAGATCTGCGGCAGTTTTGTCGCCGGCGCTGGCCAATTTCATGTTGTAGGCCATGTGTTCTTCCAGCGACTTGCTCAATTTTTCCTGCGCCGGGAGGCCTTTTTCCCGCAGCACGAATCGGGCCTCTTCGGTCTTGTTGGCGCGGGACAGGGGAAGCATTTCCTGCTCGGCGCGGACAAAGTCGCTGAACAAGCCGCGCTCGGTGGCCAGCATCTGCCGGTCGGTGTCGTCAGAAATCAGTTTTTCATAATCAGCCAGCGCCTTTTCGGTATTTGCCTGCGCCTTGTTGATCAGGTCTTCCATCCTGGCCATGCCCGCCGCGTCGGTGTTCAGGATGTGGCGCAGAGTGGAGATGTAGAAATCCTTGCTGCCTTCAACGATGCGAAACATCACCTCCAAACTGGGGACGGTGTTGATGTTGCCGTAATTGGCCGCGTCGTACACCGTGCGCATCTGACTGATGAAAAAGCCGCCCAGTCCGCCCAGGGTCAGCGAAGCCAGCACTGCAACCATCAACAACTTTTGCCCGATTTTCAAATTAACGAACCAGTTCATACACGCTCCCCCTTGTGTTGTGTGTTGGCGCAAATCACGCCATGCTAAACCTTAAACCGCTTAACCAGTCCTTCCAGTTGCGTCGCCAGGGCCGACAACCCCTGGGCGCTGGCTTGGACTTGGCCGCTGCCGTTGTCCACCTGGGTCGATTGTTGGTTGATCAGGGCGATGTCGCGGGCGATGTCGCCGATAACCACCGTTGACTGGGCCACATTCTCGTTGACCTCGGCAATGCCCTGCGAGGCCTGGGAGATGTTGCCCGCGATCTCACTGGAGGCGGCGGATTGTTCTTCCACGGCGGTGGCGATGCCGTTGATGACGTTGTTGATTTCAACGATCACCTCGGAGATGCGCTCAATGTCCTCGACCGTGACGGCGGTGGTGCGCTGCATCTCGCTGATCTGGTTTTTAATGTCCACCGTGGCTTCGGCGGTCTGCCGCGCCAGTTCCTTGATCTCGTTGGCGACCACCGCAAAGCCTTTGCCGGCATCGCCTGCCCTGGCCGCCTCGATGGTGGCGTTGAGGGCCAGGAGGTTGGTTTGCTCGGAAATTTCAGTGATGGTCTCGGTTACCCGGCCGATCTTGCGGGCCGATTCGCCCAGTTCCGCCATTTTTTCACTGGTCTGGCGCGACTGCTTGACCGCGCCCTCGGAAATGGACCGCGCTTTTTCTGCGTTCTGGGCAATTTCGTTGACCGTGGCGGTCATCTCCTCGGTCGACGAGGCCACCATGTTGACGTTGGCCGTGGATTGCTCCATGGCTGCTGAAACCGACTGGAAATTGACGTTCATCTCCTCGGTGGCGGCGGCCACGGTTTCGGACCTGCTGGAGGTGTCGCGGGCGGCGGACGTGAGTTGTTGGGAGACGGCGGCCATGTCGGCGGAAGAGGCGGTCAGTTGGTTGACCCCGCCGACGATTTCCCGGATCATCGAGGCCAACTGCTCGATCATGGAATTGAGCGACTTGGCCATCAGGCCGATTTCATCCTGCTGATTGATGTCAAGTTTGGTGGTGAAATCGCCTTTGGCCATCAGTTCGGCCAGGGCCGAGGCCTTGCCCACTGGGGCGGTGATCGAGCGGATAATGACAATGGCCAGGACAATGCTCAGCACCAGGGCTGTTCCCAGCAGCACCGAGATGATGGTGGTTGCGGCAGAGGCTGCCTCGCCGGCCGCTGCGCCCAGTTTCTTGGCGAGGTTGGTTTGGAGGATGATCAACTCTTCCAGCGTATCCAAATAGGGCTTTTGCGTTTGGCGAATTTCGGAGAGCAGCATCTTCTTTGCCTGTTCGCTCTGCCCGGCCTTGACCAATTCCATGTAGGCCTCGGTGGATCGAACGTATTCCCCCCGCGCCTCTTTTATTTTATTGAAAAGCACAATGGCTTTTTCGTTGGTGATGGTCTTCTCCAACTCCGCCATGAGTTCTCCCACTTTTTTGCGGGCTTCGGCAATCCTTCGCATTTCATCGGCTTGATGGTCTTTGTTGTCGTCGATAATGATGTTTCGCAGGGAGCGGGCCAGGAGGTTGATGTTGTCGATAATGATGTTGAGCTGCTCAACCTTGACCATTCGGTTGTTGACCAGCTCGTCGATATCTTTGTCCAGGGATTTGATGTCCTTGATCGCGTAGCCGCCGACAATCATCATCAGCGCCAGAATAAGCCCAAAGGCCAAGCCCAATCGTGAACCGATTTTGAAATTTTTTAACATTGTGCATTGTCTCCTTGCTGCGAGTTGTAAGCCAGATAGGATCTGGCGTTTGGGGGTTGGTGAGAACGTATCTTGTTCTTGGTTCATTGACGCACAACGCGAAAACATTGTCAAATTGTTGTTAATTTTTGCAAGGGATTGTTTGTCCTGCGGTTCGGCAACGGGGTTGAATGGAACGAAGTTCGGCGTTTGGACGAAGCGTGTGGGTGCCGGGTAAAGAAGAGGGGAGCCGCTTGGGAGAAGGGGAGGCGGATTGTCGTTGTGTGTTGCCCGAAGGTTGAAAAAAACAAGCGCCCAGGTACAGTGGAGCCGGCTGAAGACCCTCCGCGCACCGGCTGGTGGGAGTGTTTAAAGCTGCGGACGAGGGGCGTTGCGAGAACGTTTTCGCCCGGTTGAACCGCTGGGCTTGTTGGCCGAGCACTGAATCATTGCAATCTGCATTCAGGTTGAGTTTGTTTCTGGTTGTCGTTTGGCCTGTGCCGGAGAAATCGCAAGGCGTCGCGCCGGCGTCAGAAGACGGGCCTCAGATCGCGGGCGTCACAAAAAGACGCCAGATTTTGCGGACCCGCGAAGCCAGCGCCTCAAAACCGCCAACTGCATGCAACGGCTCACAACTGCGTATAATTTCCCGTTAAGGAGTTTGCTGATGTTTATTGTTTCGTTGACCTACCTCAAGCCATTGCCCGAGGTCGACCGACTGCTGCCGGCCCATGTGGCGTATCTGGGCGAGCAGTTCGCGCGCGGGATCTTTGTTGCCTCTGGCCGTAAAATTCCGCGAACCGGAGGCGTCATTCTCGCCAGGGCGGAAAGCCGGGAGGCCTTGCTTGCCGTCCTCAAGCAGGATCCCTTTCATCGCCATGGCGTTGCCGAATACGAGATCACAGAGTTTGTCCCCAGTATGACGCTGCCCGAATATGCCGGGCTGAACGAAGCCTGAACGAATTGAGGAGACCTTGCCATGGAAAATTTTGTTGCCACCCTGGCCTATCTGCTCATTGGCATGGGGCTGCGCCGGGCGCCGGGCTTTCATCGGGACACCGGCCTGGTTCTCAACGCCTTTGTCATCCATATTTCCTTGCCGGCCATGATTCTGCTCAGGGTCCCGAAGTTGGCCTTCTCAAGCGATCTGCTGATCCTGGCCCTGATGCCCTGGGGGATGCTGGCGGTCTCCTGGGCGCTGGTTGTTGCCGCCTCACGTCTGTTTGCCTGGGATCGGCCCACCACCGGTTGCTTGCTCCTGCTGGCGCCTCTGGCCAACGCCTCGTTTTTCGGCATTCCCATGGTCCGAGCGTTTTTCGGCGATCACGCCATCCCCTATGCCCTGTTTTACGATCAATTCGGCTCGTTCCTGGCCCTGGCAACCTACGGTTCCCTGATCCTGGCCCTGTACGGCACGGGCGCCGCCAAGCCGACGATCACCACCGTGGTGAAAAAGATCGTCGTATTCCCGCCCTTTCTCGCTTTGCTCTGCGCCCTGCTGCTGCACGGCGTCACTTTTCCGGCCCTGGCGCAGCCGCTGCTGGAAACCCTGGCCGCGACCCTGGTTCCGGTGGTGATGATCGCGGTTGGTTTTCAACTGACCCTGCGACTGAGCCGGGCGGTGTTGGGGCAACTATCCGTGGGATTGGCAATCAAGCTGGTTGCTGCGCCGCTGACGGCCTTCTTAGCCTGCCGATTGCTGGGGCTTGAGGGCGAGACGGTGCAGGTGGCGATCCTGGAGGCCGGCATGCCGCCGATGGTGGCGGCCGGGGGCTTGGCCATCATGGTCAACCTGTCGCCGCAACTGGCCGCCGCCATGGTCGGGGTGGGCGTGCTGCTGAGCTTTGTCACCCTGCCGCTGCTCTATCAACTGTTGCAACTGTTGTGATGTTGTGCGGGGCGGCAATCTGGGCGAACCGCGCAGCGCGTCGGCCAACCCTTGAGTGCTGACTTTGGCTGCGATTGTCTCGCCGCCTGCCGCGTTTTTTTTGCTGCTCCGGCAAAACAGTGACAGTTTTCGTGATAAAAAAGCATAACAGATTGGGCAATGATTCCATTGCTCAAGCAAACGAGGCATGCTGCGCACAGCAAAACCCCGTTGTGCTCGTCGAAAACACACACTTCCCAAACCGTAGGCTGGTCTCCCGAGCGCTCATTCACGGCTTCAGAGCACTTTCTGCATCCAGACCACGTCCAGATCGTTGCCTTGTTTGACGCCAATTCGGGCAAATCGGCCACAGAGTTGAAATCCCTGCTTGCCGTGAAAGCTAAGGCTGATGGCATTGTCGGCGGCAATGGCGGCCAGCAGGTTATCGATCTGCCGCGCCTTGGCCAAGTTTTCCATTTCCGCCAGCAACAGCGCGCCCAACCCTTTGCCCATGTGCTCGGGGGCAAGAAAGGTGCTGATCTCCGCTGTGCGTCGAAAAACGGGCAGGGTGTGGTAGGGCCGCAGCAGGGAAAAGCCGGCCAGACGGCCGTTTGCCGTGGCCGCTTGCGCCGGGTGATCGCCAACCGCGCGCAGCAGCAGATCAAAAAACGCCGCACTGACCGGTTCTTCAAAGAAGGTTCCCCCGCCTTGGGCGACATGGACGTTGAAGATGTCGACCACTGCGCGTCGGTGGGCTTCCCTCAGGGGTTCCAGAGTGTACATTGTGCGCCTCTTAGAAAAAATGCCTGATGGAGCAGCAAATAACCGGGATTCCGGTCCAGAACAGAATGACCGCCGCAATCCAGAAGGCGATTTTAAGCGTCCCTGCCAGACGATTGTCAAAACGGGCGAACTGCCGTCGTCTTCCCGGCGAGGTTGCCGCCGCGCTGGAATCTTCGGGATGGAACAGGAAACAGAGGAAAAGGACGAAGACGGATCGGTCGGGTTTCTGCATGGTCGCTGCCTTGGTTGGTGGTTCACGGTTGCAGTACGCTACCTGATCCGGTAAAGAAATAACAGATGCAGAAGTTTTGATTTGTAACCATAACAGATGGGGCATGCATGGTGACCCAAGGAACAACCGTTTCCGCTGGTTTTCGCTATCAGCAGTTGGCCGCCGAGCTGGAAGAGAAAATCAGCAGCGGCCTGTACAAGGTGGGCGAACGTTTGCCCTCGCTGCGCGATCTGCACAATCGCACCGGCTTAAGCATCACCACCGTTGCCCAGGCCTATGTGGAGCTGGAGGCGCGCGGCATGGTCGAACCCAGGGAAAAGTCCGGCTATTTTGTTCGACCGCAGCTCCACAATTTGTTGCCGGCGCCGCAGATGGGGGAGCAGTCCGCCACCCGGCCGCGCAAGGTCACGGTCAATTCCTTGGCGGAATCGATTCTTTCGGTGATCCACGACCCGGAGATGCTGCCCTTTGGCGCTGCGCTGCCAGCCTGTCAATTGCTGCCGGTCGGTCAGCTGGCCGCCTCCGCCCGCACGGTTGCCGGTCGGTACTTTGCCGACGGCGGATTGAATTACGGACCGCCCGATGGGATAGCGGCGCTGAAACGTCAGATTGCCGCCCGCTCAATCGGCTTTGGCTCAGACGTCGACGCGGAGGGCGTCATTGTGACCAACGGCTGCATGGACGCCATCCAGCTCTGCCTGCGGGCCGTGGCCAGGCCGGGCGACATCGTGGTCACCGAATCGCCGACCTTTACCTGCTACCTGCAATTGATCGAGGAGTTGGGGCTGCTCGCCTTGGAAATCCCCACCGATCCGAGCACCGGCATTGATCTCAACCTGCTCGAGGAGGCTCTGTTTAACGGGGCCTGGCGGCGCAACCGGGTCGCGGCCTGTCTGCTGAATCCCTCCTTCCAGAATCCCTTGGGCTTTGAAATGCCGGTCCAGCGCAAGGCGGAGCTGGTTGACATGCTGGCGGCCCATGAAATTCCGCTGATCGAAGACGACATCTACGGCGAGCTGCATTTCGGGCCTGTGCGGCCGGCGCCGTTGAAGAGTTTCGACGCCAAGGGGTTGGTGCTCTACTGCTCTTCGTTCTCCAAGACCCTGGTTCCGGATTTTCGGGTGGGCTGGATTGTGCCCGGCCGCTTCCGGGAGCGGATCTTGCGATTGAAGTTCAATTCATCCATTGCCCAGAGCAAGCTGCAGCAGATGGTGGTTGCCGATTTTCTCGAAACCGGCAAGTATGATCGGCATCTCAGGAAGTTGCGGGTTGCGCTCAAAAATCAGGTGAGCAGCGCCACCCAGGCGATTGCCCGCTATTTTCCCGAGGGCACGAAACTGACCGCGCCCCACGGCGGATTTATTTTATGGGTGGAGTTGGCGGCCAACGTCGACGGCGTGGAGTTGTTTCATCTGGCCAAGGCGGAGAAGATTTTCGTGATTCCAGGGGCGATTTCCAGCGGCGCCGGACGGTTTAAAAACTGCGTCCGCATCAGTTGCGGAGCGCCCTGGAACGAACAGATGGAAGGCGGCATGCGCCGGTTGGGGCGGCTTGCGGCCATGTTGCAGGCGAGGTGAGGGAAGGGAGGTTGGGAAAACCCTTCTCCCCGCGGCGATGCGCCTTGAACGGGGAGAAGGGGAGAGGTTGGTGGGGATCAGAACGTGTAGGTCAGATTAAGTCCGCCAAAAACGGTGGTGTCGACGGTTTCGTCCGGCAGTGCGTCCTCGTCCATGGAGTCGGTGTAATTGATGTTCGCTCCTACGCCAAAGGCGTCGGTGACCATGTATTTTATCGATGCGGTCAGCATGTAGTTGAAGAAACCGCTGTCGGTCCCGCCGCCGTATGCTTCGGCAAAATCTTCGCCGGCGTAGCTGATCAATCCGCTCAATCCTAGGGTGGTCTTGTCGTTGATGCTGTAGCTGTAGCCGAGCCCTGCGGTCATGTAGAAATCGTCCACCTGATCGAAGTCGTAATAAATCTTGGTGGAGATGTTGAAGCCGTGACCGAGGTCGTATCCCAGGCCGAGGAACAGCTCTGTGGTGCTGCTGTCTGCGCCTTCCGCAGTCATGTCTGTGGTCGGGAAGATATAATGAATTACGCCGACGCTGGTGTCCACTGCGCCCAGCTTAAAGGCGTAGGAAGCGGTGAGGTCGATCTCTGAAAATTCGTTGTCGTCCACATTGCCGTTATAGTCGTCCACGTCGTAATTGCCCCAGACGTTGAAGGCAAATCCGTTGGCGGAGACGTCCATGCTCGGTTGGAGGACCAATCCGTCGTTGAAGGTCAGACCGCGCCAGACGTAGGCGCTGTTGACGTCGAGTGCGGCGACGGCGGTGGCTGCGTTTGCTTGGGTTGCTGCGCCGACGGCGGTCAGGGCGACCAAGGCGGTCATGGAAAATATCCGTTTCATGTTCTCTCCTTTGAAAATAAGAATCCAAATTTTGTCATAATTTCCTATCCCTGGCGGCTCGCGCGTCCATCGGGCATCGGAGGCAAGGGGGAATCCTTGAACAACAGGTCATGCGCTTGTGCCTTTCACTAAGCACTTGCGGCGCCATTTTTTGTACCGGTATTAAATTTTAAATTTTTAGTGCAATGTCAGTACGTTTTCGTTGCAACGCGGTTGCTGGATTTTCCGAGAAGGAAAAAATGTTACATTTTTATTATTATTTTGTTTTAAAATAGACAAAAATGAAAGTTTGGAGAGGCGGGATCGATTCGAGGCGGGGGGCACAGATGGGTGTATCCGGCGACGGCGTGTGACGCCGTCGCTGGATGGGGATTTACTGCTTCAGTTCGATGAACACTTCCACGTCCGGCCAGCGTTTGGCCACCGGTTGGATTGAGGGGCGGGCGATCACCTTGCAGAAGAGTTTGCTGTCGGTGGAAATGGATTCCAGGTAGATCGGGGTGGTCAGGACCTCGTCCGAGGCCCGTTCGTCTCTGCTGACCGGGGTGGTCACCAGCACGGTTTCCGGGGTTACGGTGATTTTTTTGATTTTGAGATTGCCCGGCAGCTTGCCGATGATCTGCGGGGTAATGGCCACGGTTTTTTCCACCACCGCAGCCAGGGTCAGCTTCAACTGCTGCGGAGCGGTGTCGAGCAGGGTGACGCCCTTGGGGAGACGCATGTTTTCACTGGTGATGATAATGGTTTGGCTGCCTTTAGCCATCCTGGACAGGTCGATCTTAACGCTCGGCGGATTGATCGCCAAATTGTCGATGTCGGATTTCGGCCCGGTGAGGTGGAGTTTGATTTCCGTGGCCTTGTCGCCCACCAGCACTAAATCCTCCGCTGGCGAGGTGTAGTCGATGTTCACCGGCAAAACGCGTTCCACCACCTCGCGTTGCGAGACGATCAGGGTCGACCAGAAGACCACGGCAATAATGAAGCTGGCGGCAATTTGCACCAGAGTGCGCTTGCGGATTTTAGGGGCATTGTCGCGGCGGAAAAAGCCCATTTCCTGCTGGTGTTCGACAATGGCTTTGGTGATGTCCTCGGTGTCGCGCGCCGGCCGCATCTCCGCGTTGGTGAAGATCGAAACCCGGCCGCGTTCCTCGGAGACAACCAGCGCCAGGGAGTCGGTCTGTTCGACCAGCCCCATGGCGGCGTGGTGGCGGGTGCCGAATTCTTCGGAAAGCCGTGTTGACTGGGACATGGGCAGACGGACGCCGAATTGGGTCAGTTTGCTGCCCTCAATGATCACCGCGCCGTCGTGACCTGGGGAATTGGGGTCGAAAATGCTGAGGATCAACGGCACGCTGGGCATGGCGTTGAGTTGATAGCCGCCGGATATTTTATCGGTGATCGGTTCCTTGCCGGGGAACACGAGAATGGCGCCGCAACGCTCCTGAGCCAGTTTGATCAGGCTCTCGGCGATCATCGATTGGAGTTGGGTGTCATGATCGCGGGGGCGATGCGGCGGAACCGACACCGCCTTTTCCAAAACCTTGCGAAGCTCCGGCTGAAAGATGACGATCAAACCAAGAACGGCCACATGGCTCAGGTTCTGGTAGATCCACTCGATGCCTCTGAGGTTCAGGGCATTGGCCAGAATGAACATGACCAGGGCCAACAATATACCGGCCATGATCTTCCAGGTGCCCAGGCGCAGCAGGGTTCGATAGAGGAAAAAGAGACCGGCGCTGATCAGCAGGATGTCGAGCACTGCCCGCCAGGAAAAAAATTCGTATGCCAGAGCAACGGAATGCCCCATGGATTGCTTCCTTGTGAAGGTTGTCGCGTGCGGTCGCGGCCGCCGTCTGTGCCGCGCGGTCGCCTTGGCGACGGTCCGGCAGTGATTGTAAGAATGATTATAACAAAAACCAACCGTTGTACGAAGATTATTTCCAGGCGGCGCTCTTGGGCGCATTGTGGTTGGCGATTGGGCGCAGAGAGCGTTGATGGTTTTTCCGGATGTTGTCGCTGTCGGTGTTTTTCTGTAAACTTGGACGGTTGCTTGGGGCGGAAAGGGTGTTGTGCAGTTGAATAAGCGCTGCGTCCTGTGGTCCCTTGACGAAAAGAACTTGATTTTTCATGGGGCGCGGGTAAAATGGGAGGTTATTAAAAATTGAATTTCTTTAGGAGATATCATTATGGCTCGTAATTGTGAGATTTGTGGCAAAGGCCCCGCTACCGGGAACAACGTCAGCCACGCCCATAACAAGACCCGTCGTCGCTGGTTGCCCAATTTGCAGAGAGTTCGCATGGCCACCCCCGGTGGCACTGTGCACGTCAACGCCTGCACCCGCTGCATCCGCTCGGGCGCTGTTGTCAAGCCTGCCTGAACCTGCCTTGTTAGTGATGTAAGGGCGAGTTGACTTGGTTCACTCGCCCTTTTTTTATGATGTTGCAGTGACGCGTTAAAGCCCGTGAGCACCGTGGAGTTGCCGATGAGCGAAGAGGAACAGATCCGTTTTTTGCCCTATGAAGAGGCGGTTCGAGTGGTGGCCGCCATTCAGGAAGAGGAAGACATCGATGATCCTGATCATCGCATCCTTACGGTCTACAGCCGTCAGGAAAAAGAGCTCTGCTGGTTTGACTTCGAGGAAGTTATGCGCGACGCCGGCATCAAGGAGAAAGACCCTGACGCCAAGGAAAAGGTCACCGAGTACGTCATGCGTCACCTTCCCGAGTGGGTGTTAGAGGACTGAGCGCCGCTCGCCTCCCGTTTCGTTTGCTTCCAGCATGCCTTCCGGCATGTCCGCAGGCTGTTCACCGCCCAGCACATATCCACCGTCCATTTTCAGGACCGTCCCGGTCATAAAATCGGCGTCCCGCACCAGGAAAAGCACGGCGCGCGCCACCTCTTCCGGCGTTCCTGTCCGGCGCAGCAGGGTGTGGTCGAGCAATTCCCGTTGCTGCGCTTCGGCGAGCAGCCCCCATCCCCGCGTGCCCGGCCCATGCCGCTGGTCGATCAATCCCAACATAATTTCATTGACCCGGATGGTTGGCGCTCCCAGCCGCGCCCAGGTTTCGGTCAGCGAGGAAACGCCTCGGTTGGCGGCGGCGTAGCCGTCGTTGAACAGCAGTCCCGCCGGGCCGGATCGGCCGATGAGGCCTGCGATGGATGAAACATTGACCACTGCGGCTTCCGGACTGCGGCGCAGCAGGGGCAGGGCTTGTTCAAAGACAATCCACTTGGCGTGCAGGGTGGTCTCCATTTCCAATTGCCACTGTTCGCGGTTGACCTCTCGGTGGTAGCCGCCGTGCAGGATGGGCATGCCCCCGCGCTCGATGTTGTTGATCAGGATGTCGAGTCCGCCGAGGCGCGCTTCAATAGCCGCCATCAGCCCGGCCGTTTCGTCCGGCTTGCGCAGATCGACCTGGATGATCAGGTTGTCGCCCGTTTCCCCGCCAAATTCCTGCGCCATCGCCGCAGCGGATTCCGGCCAATCAAACCAGGGCAGGGCCAGCCGCACGCCCTGATCGGCGAGCGTTCTGGCAATGGCCAGGCCAATGCCGCGCGAGGCCCCGAGCACCAGCGCCTTTTTTCCCGCAATATTCATCTTGTTTCCCCTCCGTGCGCGCACTATACTTTGTGAATTATTCCCAACTCCTTACACCAATCCTTAGGGTTCGACAATGAAGCAGAGCCTTTCCCGGGCATCGTCCCGGATCATTTTCAGTCTGTTGCTGTCCCTTCTTCTGTCCCCGGCGCCTGCCCTGGTGCGCGCCGAGGCCCCCATCGCCGCGCCGCTCGGCTGCCTCACCTCGGGCTGGCCCCACGACCAAAGCGATCTCAAGCCGGATCCGGCCCTGTCGTTTGGGCAGTTGGCCAATGGCCTGCGGTACGTGCTGATGGCCAACGCCGAGCCCAAGAACCGGGTGGCGCTGTATCTCAACGTTCAATCCGGTTCGCTTCACGAAACCGAATCCCAGCGCGGCGTGGCCCACTACCTTGAGCACATGCTGTTCAACGGCACCACCCACTATCCCCCCGGAACCTTGGTCGAATATTTTCAGAGCCTGGGCATGGGTTTTGGCGGCGACACCAACGCCCACACCAGTTTTGACGAAACCGTCTATAATCTGCTCCTGCCCGCCAACGATCCCAAGGCGGTTGCAGAGGGCTTCAAGGTGCTGGCCGATTACGCGCGCGGCGCCTTGCTGTTGGAACAGGAGGTGGAACGGGAGCGGGGAATCATCCTGGCCGAAAAACGCAGCCGCGATTCCGCAGCCTCCCGGGTGTCCAAACGACAGATGCAGTTTGATTTTGCTGGAACCTTGGCGGCGGAACGCGACCCCATCGGGACCGAGGAGGTGATCAAAGCGGCGGACAGCCGCCTGCTGCGCTCCTATTACGACGCCTGGTACCGGCCGGAAAATATGATTGTGGTGGTGGTCGGCGACGTCAACCCGCAGGAGGCCGAAAAGATGCTGCACAGCGCGTTTGCCGGCCTGCAGGGTGCGGAACAACGCGGCGAGTGTCCGGATTTGGGCAAGGTGCGGGAAACCGGGACCGATGTCCTGGTCCTGCCCGAACCCGAATTGGGCTACACCGGGCTGGCCCTGACCACGGTGTTCAACAGCGTGCCCGGCCCCGACACCCTGAACTGGGAAATCGAGCAACTCCGCCAGTATCTTGCGGCGGCCCTGTTGAGCAATCGGCTGGAACAATTGGAACAGCGGCCGAACAGTCCGTTGGCTCAGCCCAAGGCGCAGAACGGCGTCCTGTTGCGGCGTTTTGGCTACGCCACCCTGGCGGCCCGCACCGAAGCCGCCAACTGGCGGCAGGGGCTTGCGCTCCTGCAGGTCACCCTGGCCCAGGCTTTGCGAGACGGCTTCACTGAAACCGAATTGGCCAGGGGCAAGCGGGAGGTCGCGGCTCTGCTGGAAAAGGCGGCGCAAACCGCCTCGACCCGCGACAGTCGGCAGTTGGCTGAGGATATTGTCCGCAGATTGAACGATCAGCAAGTGCTGCTTTCTCCCGCCCAGGAGATGGCCCTGTATGGCCCGGCGCTTGAAAAAATGGAGCTGGCCGAGATCAACGCGACGCTCCGCAAGCTGTGGAGTCAACCGCGCCGGCTGGTGGAAGTGGTGGGCGTTGTTGCCCCGGAACTGGCCGGAGATCAGGCCAAAGATCAAGCCGAGATGCAGGTGCGGAAGGCCTGCCTTGAAACCGAAGGCCAATCCGTGCCGGCCTGGGTGGAAGAACAGCGCGCCCCCTTCCCGTACCTGAGCGTGCCGCCGGCAGTAAGCAAGGTTCCAGAACCGGCGCGTCATGCCGACATTGGCGTGACCAGCTATCAATTCCCAGGCGGGGTGCGTCTCAACGTCAAACCCACCGATTTCCAGGCCAAGCAGGTGCAGCTGTCGGTGCAGTTCGGCCGGGGCAAGCAGGCCGAACCAGCCGAAGGGATGGCCTTGCTTGCCGAGGCCGTGATCAGTCAAAGCGGGGTGGGCAAGCTGAGCCGGGAGCAGTTGGCCGAGGCCCTGGCCGGCGCCAACGTGGGGCTGGAGTTCAAGGTGGGGCCGGAGAGTTTTGCGTTTAGCGGCTCCAGCCTGAGCAATGAATTTGAACTGCTGCTGCAGTTGCTCTACCATCGCCTGCACGACCCGGCCTATCGCCCCGAGGCCTTTCGCCGCAGTCGGGAGAATATGCGCCGGATGTATGAGCAGTTGACCAGCTCGGTGGAAGGCGTGCAACAGGTGCGGGGCGAGCGGTTTCTCGCCGGTTCCAGCCCGGAATATGGGCTGGCCGAATGGGCGCAGGTTGAGACAATCGAGCTGGACCAGATACGCGACTGGCTGAACCCGGTTTTTGCGCAGGCGCCGCTTGAGATCAATGTGGTGGGCGATATTGATCCCCAGGAGGCCGCACGCCTGACGGCCAAATATTTTGGCGCCGAGCAGCGGCAACTGGAGCCGATCCTGGCCGGAAAACCGATTGTTTTTCCCGCCGGCGAGGAACGTCGCTTGCCCGTGGCCAGCTCGATTGACAAGGCGATGCTGACGGTTGCCTGGAAAACCAGCGATTTCTGGGACATCGGCCGCACCCGGCGGCTCAACCTGCTGGCGGCCATTCTCGACGATCGTCTGCGGGTCAAGATTCGCGAGGAGTTGGGGGCCGCCTATTCGCCCCAGGTGCTTAGCATGCCCAGTCGCGGCAACGAGGGCTTCGGATTGTTGAAAAGCAGTCTGATCGTTGCCCCGGAACAGGCCCTGAGCCTTGCCAAGGTGGTCAAGGAGGCGGCCGGCAGTCTGGGCGACCAAGGGGTGAGCGAGGACGAGTTGCACCGGGCCATGGAACCGACCCTGACTTCGATCAAGGACATTAAGCGCAACAACCGCTATTGGATGGAATCGGTGCTGAATCTGTCCGGCCGCCATCCGCAGCAACTGCAGTGGCCGCTGACCATCAGCGAAGGCTTTGCCGCGATCAAGGCCGAGGAATTGACCGCTTTGGCCCGGCAATATCTGCGGCCGGACCAGGCGGCCACGGTGATTGTCAGCCCCTCTGAAAAATAAACCGGGGCGTGGTCGCCGTTTACCCGGCCAACCAGACGGCGATGTTCTGGGCCTGCTTGAGGGTTTTGTCGGAGACGCCCTTGAGTTGGCCCTTGGCCAGATCGCGCCGGCGCCGGCCAATGACGATCGTGCCGCAGTGGTGCTGTTTGGCCTGCTTGAGGAGATCAGCGCCCACATCCAGGTGCATCTGGGCCGGCAGCTGGGTGATGCGATGGCGGGGGATGCCGCTGTCGGCCAGCAATTGGGCGTGGGCGTAAAAGAGAAAGTTGTCCAGGTCGAGGTGCTGATCGCACCAGGACTTGCCCCATTGGGCGTGAAAATCTTCGGCCGGCGACGGTTTCTGGCTGCCGAAGACCGAATTGGAGTGATACAGGCAGATCTCGGCGCTCGGGTGGCCCTTGAGCATAAAGGCGAGGTGATCCGCCGCCGTCAGCGAGGCGGGGTGACTCTGCACCGCAAGCAGGAAGCGGGAGGCGTTGACGTTGCCGTCGACGATCCACAGCGGGGCCCGGTGGCATTTTTCAATCAGATCGCTTGAGGTGCTGCCAAAAAACATATTGCCCACCGCCCCCAGGCCGCGACGGCCAATGAGAACGGCGTCGTAATTGCCGCGTTCCGCCTCGTCGCGGATGGCAGTGCTGACGCTTGAGGCGGTCTTGACCCGCGACTCGATCCGTTCCTTGGCAAAGCCGTTGCGCATCAACCGTTCTTCAGCCTCCTTGAGCTGCCGGCGGGCCAGCGCGGCGCGTTTTTCCGATCCCGGCGCCTGGGTGCGCAGCGGATCAACGTCGTACATCCACTCCTTGTCCGCCCCTCCCCCCGCAACAACGCTCAACAGATGGATGGACAGACCGCGATCCGCGCCAAAGAGATGCGCCAGATAATCAAGGCTGTTGGAGCTGTACACCGAACCGTCGATTGCAACAAGAATGGTTCTTTCCATCTGCGCCTCCTTGGCGTTTGTTCGAACGCTTCCTTTTTCAAGAGCGCTTGGAGCTGCCCGATTTACATCGTTAAAATGTAATACATGAAGGCGACAAAGGCTATGCTTAAGGCCCGGAAGCTCTGACTGAACAGGATCAGCTCCGCCGCCAGCACCGGCTTGAAGATGCCGGCATAGTAGGGGTATTGATGCCGGACGGCGCGGACCGGCGAGGAGAGAATATTGCCGATCAACAGGACCAGCACGATTTCCCGCCCGCTCATCGAACCGCTGGCCAGGAGCGAGCCGGCGGCCGCCAGCCCGGCGGTGAACTCGGCGGCCATCTGAAAGGTGAGGATCGACAGGGCCTGGGGCGTGAGCCACGACAGCCAGGCAAGATGTTGGCCCATGAATTGCTCGGCGGCGGTAAAAAACCCGGCCTCGGAGAGATAGTAGAAAAAGATGTAGATCGGCACGGTGTAACTGATGATTTTGCGGATGCGCCGTTTGAACCGTTTGATGGTATTGTTGAGGGCGGACCGAAAAGGATTGGCCGGATCTGCGGGCAGCGGGGCATATTCGATTTCGCTGTTGCCCGCCGGCAGCAGCATCCGTCCCACGCAGGCGATGAACAGGGTGCGCAGCACCGCCGCACTGATGGTCAGGCCGATATAGACAAAGGCCGCGCCCTTGATGATCGGAGCGGCAATGAAAAAGGTGGTCGGCAGGTGAAGGAAATTGCTGGGCAGGCTGTTGAACAGGTTGGCCAGGATCAATTCCTTGCGGCTCAATTTTTTATTGTCGTATCCTTCGGCGAGCATGGTGTTGGCGGCCATGCCGGAGAAAAAGCAGAGGGAAAACGAGGCCCCGGTGAGCGGCGAGAGACGCCCGAATCGGGTCAGCGGCCGGGCGACCACCGCCAGCTTGCGCGTCCAGTTGAGCGATTCGATGAACAGGGCGGCCAGCAGGCCAACGGCAAGATAGACGAGCAGGCGTAAGAGCGGCCAGCCGAGGTGGAGCCAGAGATGGGTCAGGGTCTCTTGTGTGATCATGGGCGGGCGGACGTAAAACGTTGATCGGGGGATAGTTCGATCACCCGCGCGAGCACGCTGCGGCCGCCAACCTATCCTTGCATGAGGCGGCACTATATACCAGATGGAAAAGAGAGCAAGGGGACACTGTGGTCAGGATCGTGACAACCGAGAAAATACCGCTGCTGCTGTGGGCGGATGCGCTGGACGACGAGGCCTTGGCGCAGGCGCGCAATCTGGCCAACCTGCCCTGCGCCTTTCACCATGTGGCGGTGATGGCCGACGCCCACGTGGGCTACGGCATGCCGATCGGCGGGGTTTTGGCCGCCGTGGACGCTGTTGTACCCAACGGGGTGGGGGTTGACATTGGCTGCGGCATGCGGGCGGTGCGCACCGGTCTGACCGAGATCGAACCTGCGGCGCTGAAAAAGATTTTGGCAGGTCTGCGCAAGGCCGTTCCCCTGGGGTTCAAACACCACGACAAGCCGCGACCGCTTCGGGTCCTGCCCGATCCTAGCTCCATGGATCGCATCGATCAGGAACTGCCGGTGGTGGCCGAGGAATTCGCCAGCGCCCGGCGGCAGCTCGGCACCCTGGGCGGCGGCAACCATTTTATCGAGCTCCAGCGGGGCAGCGACAACCGGATCTGGCTGATGGTCCATTCCGGCAGCAGAAATCTTGGATACAAGGTGGCCGGCCATTACAACGCCCTAGCCATGCAATTGGCCCGCAATCAGAAGGACGCGGTCCCCAAGGAACAGCAGTTGGCCATGTTGCCGGCGGCTTCGGAGGAGGGGCGGCGCTATCTGCGAGAGATGAACTACTGCGTGGCCTTTGCCCGCGCCAACCGGGGCGAGATGATGGCCGCGTTTCAGGAGATCGTGGCCGAGGTCGCCGGCTGCGATCAGTTTGGAGAGCCGCTTGATGTGGCCCACAACTATGCGGCTCGCGAAACCCATTTCGGCCAGGAGGTCTGGGTGCACCGCAAAGGAGCCACCCGCGCTTTGCTGGGCGAATACGGGATCATCCCCGGTTCCCAGGGCAGTTGCAGTTATATTGTCCGGGGGCTGGGCAATCCGCAGTCGTTCATGTCCTGTTCCCACGGCGCCGGGCGGGTGTTGGGCCGAAAAGAGGCTCAGCGGACGCTCAACCTGCGTGAGGAAATCGACAAGCTCAACGCCCGCCATGTCCTCCATTCGCTGCGCAACCGCAGCGATCTGGAGGAAGCGCCGGGGGCCTACAAGGATATCGGCAAGGTGATCGACAACCAGCGCGATTTGATCGAGGTGGTTGTCGAGTTGCAACCCCTGGCGGTGCTCAAGGGCTAGCCGCGTTGGCCTGTTTAGCGAAAGGCGAGCGCCGACAACGGCAGCAGGCTGTGGGCATACAATCCCTTAGGGTCGCCGCTGTGCAGCAGGAAATCGAATTGCTCGACAGCGGCGCGCTGCAGAGGAGCAGGCAGCAGTGGTGAGCGGACCATCCGGGCGACAAGGGCCTCAACCGGTTGGTCGGCCCGCTTGAAGCGTTCCAGGTAGTTTTTCGGCGCAAGCTCAATGAAAAAGCCGTTCTCCTCGGGTACCTTGGCCAGTCTGGCCGCTTCGGCAACCGCCTCTTCCAGGTTGCCCAGTTTGTCGACCAGCCCCAGTTGCAGCGCGGTCGCGCCGTCCCACACCCTTCCCTCGGCAATTTTTTCCACCTGCGCCGGGCTCATCTTCCGTCCCTTGGCGACGATTTCGATGAACCGCCGGTATCCTTGCTCAACTTCAGATTGGATGGCCGAGGCCTCCGCAGCGCTCATGGCGGTGGTCGGGTTGCCGAAATGGGCGATGTCGGTGGTGCCGACGCCGTCGCCGTGGACGCCGATCTTGGCCAGGGTTTGTTCCACCGTGGGGATGGCCCCGAAGATGCCGATCGATCCGGTGAGGGTGGTCGGCGCCGCCACAATGGCGTCGGCGTCGGCGGCCAGCCAATAGCCGCCGGAAGCAGTCATGGCGCCCATGGAAACAACCACGATTTTCCCTTCTTTTTTTGCCTGAACCAGCTCCTGGCGAATCAGTTCGGAGGCAAAGGCGCTGCCGCCGCCGGTGCTGATCCGCAGGACAATCGCCTTGACGCGCACGTCCTGCCGCGCCTTGCGGATGCGCTTGATCAGGTCGTCGGCGCCGATCTGACCGACAGCCCCTTCCCCAGGCAGAATGTTGCCCGAGGCGGTGATGATGCCGATCAGGTCTTTCTTGTTTTCAGCATCGGTGTACGAAGGAACAACTGTTTGCAGGTAGTCCTGGAAGCCGATGTGGTTGAAGCTTTTCTTGTCGGTCGATGTTCCGACCTGCTCCTTGAGCATCTGTTCCAATTCCTGATGCGTTTTCAAGCCGTCCACCAGGCCGGTGGCCAGGGCCAGTTGACCGCGGTCGCCGTCCACCGAGGCCAGTTGCGACACCATCTGGTTGACGTTGTCGGCAAACACCCCTGGATCGAGTTTGCGGCGCTGGACGACGTCGGCGCTGTAGGCCTTCCACAGGTTGCTCAGCCACAGACGGTTGGATTCCTTGTCCTCGGGCGACATGTCGTTGCGCAGAAAAGGTTCCACCGCCGATTTGAAGGTTCCCACTCGAAAGACGTGAAAATTGACCGCCAGTTTGTCGAGCATCTCTCGCATATACAGCCGAAACACCGAAAAACCGTGGACATTGACTGCCCCCATGGGGTGGAGGTAGATCTTGTCCGCCCTGGATGCCAGATAATACTGGGCCTGGTTGAAGGCGTCGCCCAGGGCAACGACCTGCTTGCCGGTCGTTTTGAAGTCGTCCAGGGCCGCGCCGATGGCCTGGATCTGATCAAGGCTGGCATTGCCCATGCGGTTGGTGTTGATCACCAGCATTTTGATCCGCGGGTCGTCGGCGGCGACCACAACCGCGTCAAGGACGTCCTGGAGAAAGGTTTCCTCATGCAGCGGCGTTCCGGACATCTCGCTCAACACCTTGGCAAGCGGGTCCATGGGCGAGCGCTCCTCGACAATGTCGCCCTCCGGCGCCAGCACCAGCGCGCTGCCGTTGGGCACTTGGACCTTGGGCGTATACAGGGCGGCGGCTAGGCCGAGGAGCAACACGCTGAGAAAAATAAGGTTGGTCAGCACCGTCAATCCGGTGCTGAGGAACTTCCATAGCCAGCGCAGGGGCAGGAAGAGAATCTGAAAAAATTGTTTCATGGTCTGTCTCGCAGCGGGAAAAGAGTGGAGGGGCGCATTGGCAATGCCGGGCAGAGGGCTGGAAGCGTTTGTTGAGCGCGAAGTGGCGCTAGGGCGCTAGGGCGCTGGGTCAGCGTTGCCCGACAGAGATGCATTGGAGAGAATACCGTATTCAGCCATGCCGGAGCAAGCGGAATGGGTTGCGCAGGTGAGTTTCCGGGAAGTTGCGGGAGGGTTTGGGAGTGTTGCGGGCGTCGGGGTTATTGGCCGCACCCGCTCCCGCCGGAGAAGGCTGGAGAGGGGGGAGGGTTGATTTCCATCTTGAGCGCCTGGGCCAGTTCGTGGAGGGAATAGGGTTTTTTGACGAACTGGCTGATGCCCAGATCCATGGCCCGGTTGATGTCGTCGGCGTTGGAATAGCCGCTGGTGATGATCGCCTTTTGACCGGGGACATGCCGCAGGATTTGTTCGTAGGTCTCGCAGCCGTTGATGCCCGGATCCATCAGCATGTCGAGGATCACCAGATCCACCGGCGTTTTTTTGACGTACTCCACCGCTTCTTCGCCGGAGGTGACCGTCAGCGGTTGGTAGCCCAGCCGGGCGAGGAGGCGGCTGGCGATTTCGCGTTGGCTCTTCTGATCGTCGACCACCAGCACCCGCTCGCCGTTGCCCTGGTATTGGTTGATGATCGGCGATTGCAGCGCCGGTTTGCAGGCTCCGAATTTATTGACCGGGAAATAGAGGGCAAACATTGAGCCGCCGCCGTTGCCGCTGACCACGTCGATGAAGCCGCCGTGGTCGTGCACGGTGTTCCACACCACGGCCAAGCCCAGGCCGGTGCCGCTACGGCCCATGACCTTTTTACTGTAAAAGGGGCTGAAAATCTGCTGAATGTCCAGAGGGGAGATGCCCGGGCCGTCGTCTTCCACCGAAATCATCACGTATTCGCCCGGATCAATAGTTTCGTATCCCTGGTGAGGCGCAGTAAGGCGAACGTTCTTGGTGGACAGGGTGATCTGGCCTTTGGTCTGGATGGCTTCCGCCGCGTTGTTGACCAAATTCATGATTGATTTGCTGAGGTGCATCACTGAGCAGCTGATGTTCTGCAGTTTGCCCTCCAGGTAGGAGGCGACCTTGACCTCCGGGTAGCGCTGGCAGATTTCCTTGAACTCCACCGAGTTGAGGTAGCCGCTGATCAGGGCGTTGACGTCCTGGACCTCTTTTTTGCAGGTCGCGCCCCGGGCCACGGTCAGCAGATCGTTGACCACCGCCGCCGCCCGTTTGCCCGCCTCGCGGACCATCATCAGTTCTTCCCGGTATTTGAAGTCCTCGCCCAGATCCATCAGCAGCAGTTCCGGGTAGGTGATGATGCCGGCCATGATGTTGTTGAGGTCATGGGCCACGGAACTAGCCATCAAACCAAGCGATTCCATGCGCTGGGCGTCGGCCAGCTTTTCCATCAGGGTTACTTTTTGCTTCAGGGCAATTTCGCTGTCGGTGACGTCGCGGATGGCGGCCACCTGCACCTGGCGGCCCTGGTAATCAATGTGTTTGACCCGAAATTCGACCGGAAAGGCGGAGCCGTCCTTTTTCACGCCCCGGGCCTCGAACGGGCCAATGGTTTCCGGGTCGGCGGGGTAATCCATGGCGCGGATGGTGTTGCGGTCCAGCAGCACGTCGAAAATCTGTTTGCCCAGCAGTTCGGTTTCGGTATAGCCAAACATTTTGCACAGTTGCGGGTTGGTCTGGAGCAACTCGCCCTGATCATAAATGATGATGCCCTCCCAGGTGGCCTGGGCCAATTGACGGAAACGTTTTTCGCTGTTGTGCAGATCGCGGGTGAGCTGCTTGTGCTGAATGCTGCGGGCCACGGTTCGCAACAACCGTTCCGGCGCGCAGGGCTTGCGCAGGTAATCGTAGACGCCCTGGCGCAACGATTCCACCGCGTTGTCGATGGTGGCGTTGCCGGTGAGGATGATGATCGCGGTGCCGGGATGCTCCTCGCGGATGCGGGCGGCAATCAGGTTGCCGCTGAAGTCGGGCAGGTTGATGTCGATCAGGGCGACCGAAAAGGTCTGTTGCTGCAGCAGGGCGAAAGCCGCTTCGCCGCAATTGGCCACCTGCACCTGATACCCTTCCGCTTTGAGCAAATAATCGAGGCTGGCGCTGAAACGAGCTTCATCATCAATGATGAGAACGGTGTGCATGGTGTGTATGGCCTGCATGATTTTAGAAGGAAGGGTAGGGGATGCGGTGCGGGTTGCGCATGCGTGAGACCGGGGGTGTTCATGAAAAAAGGTTGGTGGATTACGTTACCCGTCATTCAAGCGTGTTTGCTTTTAAATGTCCATGAAAAAAGTCAATTGTATAGGAGTGACAAGGGATTCAGGCCGGAAGCGTAAGGGTGAACACCGTGGCGCCGGGTTCTGTGGCGTAGGTCAGCGAGCCGCCCATCCGCTGCGCCAGATGGCGGGCTATGGGCAATCCTAAACCGCTGTGACGGCCGGTTTTGGTGGAAACGCCGGCCCGGAAGAGGGCGTCGCCCACGGCCGGGTCGACGCCCGGGCCATTGTCCTCCACGGATAGGACCACGGCGTCGCGGTCGCGGCGGGAGCGCACCGTGACCACGCCCTGCGAGGGGGCGGCGTCCAGGGCGTTGCCGAGCAGATTTTGCAGGATCTGGCGGAGACGATTGGCGTCGGTCTGCAGGGTCAGGGGCTCTTCGCAGGGGACATACGACAGGCTGAGGTTGCGGTCTTTGGGCTGCGAGGCCCGGAACAGGCTGACGATTTCTTCTAGCAGGGGATGGACGAGGAGGGGTTCCACCGCAAGTGGGTCGCGTTCCTGCGCCAGGTCCTCCAGGCCTTGGGTGATCTGGCTGATCCGCTCCAGCTCGTTGTCGATGACGGCGACTTCCGCCTGGATGGATTCGCCCTGCGCGCCCTTCCGCTCAAGGATGTGGAGGTAGTTGCGGAGAATGGCCAGCGGATTGTTGATTTCGTGGGCAATCTTGCGGGCCACCAGGGTGGCTGCGGCCAGCCGTTCGGCGGCGATGCGCTCCGCCTGTTCCGCCTTGCTTCTTTCCAGGTGCAGGGCCACGGCGGCGTGGTTGGCCAGCAGCTGCAGCGGCGTCGCCTGGGAGGTCAGGGTGCGGAATGATTTTTTCCACAGGCCGATCAGCAGCAACCCCTCGGTTTGGCCCCGATGGATCAGGGGCGCTGCGGCCATGCCCTCGGTTGCCAAAAGCCCCAGCAGTTGTGCATCAAAGAGATTGGGTGCGCCCTTGCCGGCAGGCTTTTCCACGAATGAATGGCGCAAACGCTGTTGCCGGAGGGCCTGGGCGGGCAGGCTGTCGGGGTGCTGTTCCGGCGCAAAGACCAAGCCGCCGGCGTCCCGTGCGAGGTTGTTGTCCTCTGAGGGGTGGGCGCGCAACTGACCGGTTGCGCCGTCGGGCAGCAGCAGCAGGCAGGTGTCTTCGTTGAACAGGATTTTCAGCCCCTGTTCCACCGCGCCGACGATCTGGTCGCGGTTTTCGGCGCGCAACAGGTTGTCGAGCAGGCCGCTCAGTTGGGAGATGTCGCGGATGCGGTTGATCAACCCCAGCGAGGTTTCTTTGTGGGCCGCCTCGCTTTCCGGTTCCTGATCGTGCGAGGTCTTGCCGTCGGGGGGAACGCGAATGCCCATCTGCTCGGCCAGCAGCGCAATTTCTTCGTCCAGGCCGGCAAAAAGCGACGCCACCTGGTCCGGGCTGAGTGCAAACAATTGAGCGGCTGCGTCCAGCCCTTCCTGGTTGCCGGAATCGCTGTGGCTGAGCAGGTCGGCCAGGCAGGCAATTTTGGTCAGCGGCAGGGCCTGCGCCACCTCCTCAAGGGGATGGTGGTGATAGCGGATGGCGTCGGCCAGCAGGGAAGGCAGCCGCCACTGCTCGCACAGCCAGGCCCCGGCCTGACAGTGGTTGACGTGCAGCTTCTCCTCTTCGAGAAAGGCGAGCCGGGCGTTGTGGCAGCGCACCCCCTTGAGCAAAAGCGGCGCGTAGGTCCCGGGAAAGGCTCTCCATAACAGCAGCTTGCCGATGTCGTGGAGCAATCCGGCCAGATAAGCCCCGGCCGGATCGGGATGGGCGACGGCAGCGGCAATGTTTCGGGCCAGCAGGGCGCTATGCAGGGAATGACGCCAAAAACGGTCGATGGCCAGCATGCCGTTGCTTTCCACCCGGCGGAAGACCTGCTGCACGGAGATGGAGATGGCCAGATTCCTGACCGCGTCCATGCCCAGATAGACCACGGCCTGCTCGATGTCGGCGATGGCCTTGCGCGCGCCAATAAACGCGGAATTGACCAGTTGCAGCACCTTGGCGCTGACGGCGGCGTCCTTGTCGATGATGCGGGCAATGACCTGGAGCTGGATTTCCGGATCGTGGCAACTGTCGATCAGTTGCACCAGCACCTGCGGCATGCTTGGCAGGTTGCCGGAGATTTTGAGATTGTAAAGAATTTGGTGCTGGCTGTTCATCGTTGGCTGGGGGAGGAAGAATTTTATCCAAGCATAACGGATGTTGCCTGTAGAGCAAAGCGTTTTGCAAAAATTCAGCGGCGCGCAATCGGCAGTTGTGGATTGTCGGCCGGGCGGTCAGGGCCTGGTTCCTCTCTCGAACCGGTTCGACGCAGAGAAAATTGCCTTGACCCCCTCCGGCGCGGTTGGGTAGTGTCTCGGCCATTGGTTGGTCCACGGTTCATTTTTCCCAAGGGGGCGCGGTTGTGAAGGTAAACGGACAGGCATATCGATCCATTTGGTTGGCGGCAGACGGCGTTGGGGTTGAAATTATTGATCAGACCCAGCTGCCCTTTCGCTTTGTGGTTGCTCGGCTCGACACCCTGGAAGAGGCGGCAACGGCGATCAGCCGGATGCTGGTTCGGGGCGCGCCGCTGATCGGGGCCACTGCGGCCTACGGAGTCTGCCTGGGGCTACGGAGCGGCGCCTCATCGGCCGCCCTGGAAGAGATGGCGGTTCGCCTGATCGCCTGCCGTCCGACCGCCGTCAATCTGCGCTGGGCGGTGGAGCGGATGCTGCGCGTGCTCCTGCCTTTGCCCGAGGAACAGCGTCTGCGCGCCGCCTACCAGGAGGCCGGCCGGATCTGCGAAGAGGACGTCGCCGCCAACGAGGCCATCGGCCGGCACGGCGCGGCCCTGATTGCCTCCTTGGCGGAGAAGAAAAAGCTAGGTGAGCCGGTCAACATCCTCACCCACTGCAACGCCGGCTGGTTGGCCACTGTGGACTGGGGCACGGCCCTGGCGCCGATTTTCAAGGCCGTGGAACAGGGGATTGCGGTCCATGTCTGGGTGGACGAGACCCGGCCCCGCAACCAGGGCGCGAGCCTCACCGCCTGGGAATTGGTGGCGGCTGGCGTACCGCACCACCTGATTGTCGACAACGCCGGCGGCCATCTTATGCAGCACGGCCTGGTCGACTGCTGCATCGTCGGCACTGACCGGACCACGGCCAGCGGCGACGTCTGCAACAAGATCGGCACCTATCTGAAGGCGCTCGCCGCCTTTGACAACCAAGTGCCGTTCTATGTGGCCCTGCCGGGCTCGACGGTGGACTGGAGCGTGGACAACGGGGTTGCGGAAATACCCATTGAGGAGCGGGGCCAGGAGGAGGTGCTGCGGCTGCAGGGCCAGGACGACGAGGGAACGCTGCGCGCCATCGCCATCGCCCCGGCTGCGACGCCGGCGGTCAACCCGGCCTTTGACGTCACCCCGGCCCGGTTGGTTTCCGGTTTGATCACCGAGCGGGGCGTCTGCCCGGCCAGTCGGCAGGGGTTGCTGGGCCTCTATCCGGAGCAGGGCAAATAATGGATTCCAATCTGCGCCTGCAACTGCTGGCCATTGCTCGGGCCATGAACAGCCAGGGGCTCAATCAGGGAACCTCCGGCAACGTCAGCGTGCGCGACGGCGAAGGGTATTGGATAACGCCCTCGGCCCTGGCCTATGATTTGTGCCAACCCGAAGATGTGGTGTGGATGGATGGAACCGGTCAGCCGCAGGGGCGTCGCCGGCCTTCGTCGGAGTGGCGGATGCACGGCGACGTCTACCGGCGCTATCCTCAGGCCGGCGCGGTTCTTCATGCCCACAGCCTCTACTGCGCCACCCTGGCCTGCCTGGAGCGCTCCATCCCGGCCTTTCACTACATGGTGGCCGTGGCCGGCGGCGATTCCATCCGCTGTGCCCCCTATGCCGTCTTTGGCTCCCAGGCCCTTTCGGACGCGGCAATCGAGGCCCTGCGCGACCGATCCGCCGCCCTGCTCGGCCATCACGGCATGATCTGCTTTGCCGCCGATCTTGATCAGGTTCTGGCCCTGGCGGTTGAGGTGGAAACCCTGGCCCGGATGTATCTCCAGGCCCTCCAGGTAACGGAACCGCCGGTGTTGCCGGCTGCGGAGATGGCCGAGGTGCTGCGTCGCTTCCAAGGGTACAAGGCCGTCTGAGCGTTCCCCTCGTCGGCTGAGACGCCGCCAGAATGGGCTGGTTCCTCGGCCTGAACCCTAGCGTGGCAATGTAGGGACAGTGTATTGAATTGCCGGACAGTTCCATCTCGTCTGCGCTCGATATGCGCGATGGTTCCCGCTCGCACCCAGCGTGAACCATCACACATCCGTTCCTGAAGACTCTCCGCTGAATGCTCCCCGTTTCCGAAGTCAATTCAGCCGAGATAGAGCAGGGCCCCAATCTGGTAGACCGCCACCGCCAGGATAAAGGCAAACAGGGTGTTAAAGGCCATCGAAAAAGCGGCCCACTTCCACGAGCCCGCCTCCTTGGCGATGCAGACCACGGTGACAAAGCAGGGGGCATAGAACATGATGAACACCATCACCGCCAGGGCCACCACCGGATTCCATTTGGGATCCTTGGCCAGCCGGTCGCTGAGCGAGGTCGAGGCGTCCGGGTCGACTGCGCCCAGCGAATAGGCGGTGCCGAGCGTTGAAATAATCACTTCCTTGGCGGCAAACCCGCCGATCAGGGCGATGTTGGTGCGCCAGTCAATGCCGGCGTAGCGGCTGACGCTCTCAAAGGCAATGCCGATCCGGCCGCCAAAGGAATGGCGCAATCCTTCCATGGCCTCGTCCGCCTTGATCTCCTGCAGCGCCTTGGACATCGCCTCCTCACCCGCAGCGGCGTGAAGCGTCTGCGCCTGTTGCCGCTGCTGCTCGAACTGGGCGACCCGGTCCTCGGGCAGTCCCGGATAGGTCATCATCGCCCAGATCAGCACCGAGATGCCAAGGATTACGGTGCCCGCTTTTTTCATATACTGCCAGGTCCGTTCCCAGGTGTGGATGAACAGGCCTTTGACGGTCGGGAACCGGTAGGGCGGCAATTCCATCACAAAGGGGGTGGAGGCCCCGCGAAGCACGGTCATGCGCAGAAATTTGGCCGCGCACAGGGCCACGATCCAGGCGGCCAGGGTGGCGAGAAACATGTAGCGGGCCTGATGAGCCGAGAAAAAAGCCCCGATCAGCAGGGTCAGCACCGGCAGCTTGGCGCCGCAGTTCATAAACGGCACGGTCAGCAGGGTGGCCAATCGCTCCTTGGGGGAGCGTAGGGTGCGGGTGGCCATGACGCCGGGCACGGCGCAGCCGCCGGCAATGCCGCCCGAAACGATGAACGGCATCACCGAGGAGCCGTGCAGGCCGAAAAAGTGAAAGATGCGATCCATCATGAAGGCGACCCTGGCCAGGTAGCCGGAATCCTCGAGCACCGCAATGCCGAAAAACATGAACATGATGATCGGCACAAAGCCGAGCACGCCGCCGACGCCGTCGACCACGCCTGAGGTTATCATCGATTTCAACGGTCCGTCGGGGAGCAGGGCGTCAATGCCCTGATTGATCAGGCCAAAAAAGCTGGCCAGCCATTCGACCAGCACCGTGCTGTAGCTGAAGGTGAAGGTGTAGAGCGCGAACAGAATCCCGGCCATGATCAGCGGCCCGAGAATTCGGTGGGTGACGATCTTGTCGATTTTGTCCGTGGCGTAGAGCCGGTCGGCGACGAATTTGCGCGTGACCACGCCCTGGTGGATGATCGACTTGATGTAGCCGTAGCGGTGATCGGCGATCACCGCCTCCGGATACACGCCCAGGGTGTCCTGGAGGTGCTGGACGACCTCGTCGCAACGCGCGGTCAGTCGCTGCGCGGCCTCCGGATGGGTGGCCAAGGCCTTTTGCACGATCTGCTCGTCGTTTTCCAGAAATTTGACCCCCAGCCAGCGCAGGGGGTAGACGGCGGTCAGTTCCGTGCATTGCTCGATGTCCGGAAGCATGTCGGAGAGCGCTTCGTCGATGTCCGAGCCGTAGCGGAGAAAGGCGGGCTGGGGGCGGTCTTGGGAGGCCGCCGTCGCCAGCACGGCGTCAAGGAGCTGGTCCACGCCCCGGCCGTTGCGGGCCACGATGGGAATCACCGGCACGCCGAGGCGGGCGCTCAGTTCCTTGGCGTCGATGGTGATGCCGCGTTTTTCAGCGGCGTCGACCATGTTGAGGGCAATCACCAGCGGCGCTCCCAATTCCAGGAATTGACAGCTGAGATAGAGATTGCGCTCCAGATTGGCGGCGTCGACCACGTCCACCACCACCTCGGGTTTTTCATTGATGATGAAATCACGGGCCACCAGTTCCTCAACCGAGTAGGCGGTCAGGGAATAGGCGCCGGGCAGATCGACCACGCGCAACCCCTGGCCTTGATGTAGGCAGCAGCCTTCCTTCTGTTCAACGGTGATGCCGGGATAATTGCCGACATGCTGACGGGCGCCGGTGAGATGATTGAACAGGGTGGTCTTGCCGGCGTTGGGGTTGCCGGCCAGGGCGATGGTCAGGGCTTTTTCCATGGGTTTGCTTCAGGGTATGGTTGAGGGGCGCAAAGGCTGGATGCAGGACAACGGAGGCGAACGCGGCAATTGACAACCGCGCGCGGGGCAAGGGGCTTCAAACGATCATGCGCGCCCTCCGGTTGGGCAACGAATCGAAACGCCTGCTAGCTCACGGTTTGTACATAGGGAGCGAAGGTTTGTATTTTGTCGCGTCAGGGTCAGGGACGCACCCGGAACACCCGCAACCGCAGGAAAGGTTTGCCGGGTGACGCATGGCCCGCCACAAGCGCCGGCCAATAAAAAAGGCTGCGCAGCCCACTGCAACGCCAACGAGAATATGCTGCATCGTGTTGCCTCCAGCAAAGGTTGCGGTGTCGATCGGCTCAGGCCGGGGTCACCAGGATGTTGGCGGCGGTGGGTGCATCCAGGCTGATGGTGCCGCCGTTGACTTTGATCATGCACTGCTGACCGCCCCCCTTGCACAGCAACTCCAACTCACAACCGGGAAGAAGCCCCATATTCGCCATCTTGGCGCAGGTGCGCCTGTCGCCGTTCACGGCGCACACCCGGAGACGGCTGTTGCAGCAGGTCTCAGGCAAGGGCGTGCCCTCCTGGACCATGCGATTGCCGCACCGCTTGCGCCGGTGACACAAGGTCTGGACGTCGCTGAGCAGGAGGCAAGATGTTTCTGATTGCTCTTTGGTCATAAATGCAAGCTGTGCCGGTTGCGAAGGATTGATTGCCTGCTGGCTTTGCCGCGACGGATTTGCGGCCGAGAAAAATGTTTCTCCCGTCAACAGCGGTCGGGCGCAACAGTCATTGTTAGTTATTCCAAACAATGGCCACTGTCAACAGCTTTGCCAAGACGCGGGCGTGTCGTTGGCGTTTTTTTATTTGGGCGAAGGGGGCTGCCTGCCGCGGATGCGGCGGCAAGGAACGATTGTCGCGATGAGCGGCCCGCAGAAGGGCGCGGCCCGGCGGCCTGCCCTCCTGTGGGTGCGCGTTTGGCTGGAGGCGCTGGTCAGGAGGCGACGTCCACCTCGATGAAATCCGCCTCGTTGTTGCGCAGGGTCAGGGTGCCGCCCATGATTCGGAGCGCGACCGGGTCGTTTAAGGGGGCGCGCTGTTTCACCGTGATTTCGGCGCCCGGCACCAGGCCCATTTCGCGGATGCGGTGACCAAGTTCGCCGCCCACCTTGACCGAGACAATGACGCCGGTCTGGTTGATCGCCATTTTTCGTAGGTTCATAAGCGCCATGGCGGCCCTCTATTCCGTTTCGTTGAGTTTGGCCCAGCTGTCGCGCAGGGTGACGATGCGGTTGAACACCGGCTTGTCCGGGCTGCTAGCCACCGCGTCGAGGCAGAAGTATCCCTGCCGCTCGAATTGAAACCGGTCCTCAATCGTTGCCCCGGCCAGTCCCGGCTCCAGCATGCATTCGGGCAGCGCGGTCAGCGAGGCGGGGTTGAGGAATTCCTTGAAATGCTTTTCCTTGTCCGCATCCGGATACTCGGCGGTGAACAGCCGATCATACAGCCGCACCTCAGCCCGCAGGGCGTGGGGAGCGGAAACCCAGTGGATGGTGCCCTTGACCTTGCGGCCGTCCGGAGCCGAACCGCCCTGGCTGGCCGGATCGTAAACGCAGCGCAGTTCCACCACCCGGCCCTGATCGTCTTTAATCGCCTCCTGGCAGGTGACGAGGTAGGCGTAGCGCAGCCGCACTTCCCGGCCCACGCTGAGGCGGAAGAATTTCTTGGGCGCGTCCTCCATGAAATCCGAGCGTTCGATATAAATTTCACGGGAGAACGGCACAATCCGCTCACCCATTTCTGGGTTCTGCGGATGATTCTGGGCCCGGATCTCCTCGGTCTGCCCTTCCGGATAGTTGGTGATCACGATCTTGAGCGGATCAAGCACGCCGAAAACCCGGGGGGCGTTGAGATTGAGATCGTCGCGCACCGCGTTTTCCAGCACGCCCATGTCAATCCAACTCTCCCGTTTGCCGATGCCGATGGTAGCGCAGAAGTTGCGGATCGAGGCCGGCGTGTATCCCCGGCGGCGCAGGCCCGAGATGGTCAACATCCGGGGGTCGTCCCAGCCCGAGACGTGGCCGTCCTGCACCAGCTGCAGCAGTTTGCGTTTGCTGGTGACCGTGTAGTTGATGTTGAGCCGGGCAAATTCGATCTGCCGGGGATGGTTGGGGGTGTGCAGGGTGTCCAGCACCCAGTCGTACAGGGCCCGGTTGTTTTCGAATTCCAGGGTGCAGAGGCTGTGGGTGATTTTTTCCTGCATGTCGGAGAGGCAGTGGGTGAAATCGTACATCGGGTAGATGCACCATTTGTCGCCGGTGCGGTGATGGCTGGCCTTGAGGATGCGGTAAATCACCGGGTCGCGCAGGACGATGTTGGGCGAGGCCATGTCGATTTTGGCCCGCAGCACGCAAGCGCCTTCCTCAAGTTGGCCGGCGCGCATCTGGGCGAAAAGGTCGAGATTCTCGGCCACGGTCCGGTTGCGGTACGGGCTCTCCTTGCCCGGTTCGGTCAGGGTGCCGCGGTATACGCGGGTCTCGTCGCCGCTTAGGTGGCACACGTAGGCCTTGCCCATTTTGATCAGTTCAACGGCAAAATCGTGGAGTTGATCAAAATAATCCGAGGCGTAGTAGAGGTGGTCGCCCCAGTCAAAGCCCAGCCAGCGCACGTCCCGTTTGATTGACTCTACATATTCGGTGGATTCCTTGCCCGGATTGGTGTCGTCGAAGCGCAGATGGCAGGTGGCGTTGTTTTCCACCGCGATCCCAAAATTGAGGCAGATCGACTTGGCGTGGCCGATGTGAAGAAAGCCGTTGGGTTCGGGGGGAAAGCGGGTGACGATGGTTTGGTGCTTTCCGGAGGCCAGATCCTCGGCAATGATCTGACGAATGAAATCAAGCGGTTTGCTTGCGGTTTCTTTTTCTGTGGTCATGAAAGTGGTGTCCCGTTGCAAAAGGTTAGGCTGCGGCGAACAGGCGATCAATGTGGCGAAGTCGCGCCACAACCCGTTCCTGGCCGAGAGCGACAACGACGTCAAACATCGAGGGGCCGGCCAACTGCCCGGTGAGCACGGTCCGCATGCCGTTGATCAGCGTGCCGGGCTTGACCGCAAGCTCATCAGCCAGTTCGCGGCAGACGCGCTCGCTTTCCAGGGCGCTGAAGTCGGTTAACGCGGCGAAACGCTCTGCCAGCAGAGGCAGCCAGTCGCGCAACTCCGGAAATTTGAGCACGTTTTTGGCCAGCGGTTTGGGATCGATGTCATAGCTGTCGGAAAAATAGGCGCGGCCAGCGGCGGTGAAATCCTTGAGAGTGTGGAATCGGTCGCGGATCATCCCCAGGGTGGCCAGAAACCAGTCGCGGCGGCTGGTTTCGTAGGCCGGTTCCCAGAGGTGTTCGGCCTCGAGTTCCCGCCGCACCAGCGCCCCAAGTTGTTCCAGGTCCATGGTGCGCAGGTAGTGCTCGTTGACGGCGATCAGCTTGGGGTCGGTGAAAAATTTGGGATCGCCCGGTTTGAAGTTGAACACCGAGTTGACCCGGCTCATGCGGGAAAGGCTGAAGGCCTCGATCAATTCGTCGCGGGAGAAAAATTCCTGATCCGTGCCGGGATTCCAGCCGAGCAGGCAAAGGAAATTGCACAGTGCCCAGGGGATGAAGCCCCGGTCCCGGTAAAACTGCACCGCCACGATCTCGCCGTGGCTGCGTTTGGAGATTTTGCGCTTCTGCAGATCCAGAGTCAGCGGCATGTGGGCAAACACCGGGAGTTTGGCGCCCAGGGCCTCGTAGAGCAGAACCTGGCGGGTGGTGTTGGTCATGTGGTCCTGACCGCGGATGATGTGGGTGATGCGGTCGCGGATGTCGTCAACCACATTGCACAGCAGATACAGCGGCTTGCCGTTGGAGCGGACAATGACAAAATCCTCAATCTCACTGTAGGCCCGCTCGATCCGGCCCAGGACCTCGTCGTCGTAAAACATCGTGCCCGGCCGTTCGGGGACCTTGAAGCGGATGACGGCGTCCAACCCTTGCGCTTCTTTTTCGCTAATCTGTTCAGCGCTCAAATGACGGCAGGTTCCGTCGTAACCGACCTCGCGTTTTTTCTCGGCCAGGGCGGTCTCGCGTTTTTTCTCGAGCTCTTCCTTGGTGCAAAAACACTTGTACGCATGTCCTGCGGCCAGCAGCCGGTTGGCGGCGGCAATGTGATCGGCGGCGAATTCGGTCTGGAAATACGGGCCTTCGTCCCAATCAATGCCAAGCCATTGCAAGCCGTCGATGATGCCGTCAATCGAGGCCTGGGTGGATCGTTCCTCGTCGGTGTCTTCAATGCGCAAGATCAGCTTGCCGTTGTGCTGTTTGGCGAAAAGCCAGTTAAACAACGCGGTTCTGGCGCCCCCGATGTGCAGGTAACCGGTGGGGCTGGGGGGAAAGCGAACGCGTACTTCTTCCATGGAGAACTCCTGTTGGTGACTCAGATTCTGTTTTTCGCGATTATGGTGCGGAAAACTGCAAATATATAGCGCCTAAAAGGTTTCACTTCAAGGGGAAGCTGCGCCGGTTTTCCCGATTGCCGGCGGTCGGCGGAAGTCGCGGCAGAGGAATTGATCGCCGCTACTTTAACATTGTAGGCGTCCGGGAATGCCGGTATATTCGCGCAACAGCATTTCGGCGGATTAAGCGACGAGTTGACTTGTCGGCCCGCAAGCCACAGGCGATGCTGTTTCAACCGAATCCTTTATGAGGCTTGTTTTCCCTGCGGCGCTCTTATGCGTCGGGGAGCGGCAGGCAATCGAACGGTGTGTGAAGAGTTATGAGCGAGAACCTTTCAAATTGCGATGAATGCCCGGATGGCCGGGTCAAGGATGCGTCCGGCAGATGCGTCATGCCCGAGGTCACCTTTGCCTCCTTTATTCTCTCGTTGAACACGTCCGCCCTCTATCACATGGGCGAACTGCCGCATCCGGAAACCGGGCAACGGATAGTCGACCGGGAGTTGGCCAAGCACACCATCGACACCCTGACTCTGCTTGCCGTCAAGACCAAAGGCAACCTTGACGCCAACGAAAACGAGTTGCTGACCCGCATTCTCTATGAATTGAAGATGCGGTTTGTCAAGCTGGCCTGAAACTTTAAGCGCGGAACAGGCAATGCGGCAAGATCGGCTGACGCTCAAGGCTCCGGCTAAAATCAATCTGTATCTCAAGGTAACGGGGCAACGAGCCGACGGCTACCACTGTCTTGAGACGCTGATGCAGAAGGTCGGCTTGTATGACGAGCTTGAGCTGCAGCCGTGCGCGGCGGGCATTCATTTGCAGTGCGCCGGCAAGGGCATTCCCCATGATCGGGGCAATTTGGTCTATCGGGCGGCAGAGGTGTTCCTGCAGGCGACCGAGGCGCGACGCAATGGTTCGGTTGGCGGCGTGAAGCTGGCCCTGACCAAGAGAATACCGGTCGCAGCCGGACTTGGCGGCGGCAGCAGCGATGCGGCCGCCACGCTGAAAGGGCTGAACCAGTTGTATGGTTGCGGGTGCGCCGATGAAGAATTGGCGGCCATGGGGTTGCGCCTTGGCGCGGACGTGCCGTTTTTTCTTGCTGACGCCCCGGCGGCCGTGGCCACGGGAATCGGCGAAATTCTTACACCGGTTTCGCCGTTGAGCGGGCACAGCGTTCTCCTGGTTAATCCGGGGTTTTCCGTCTCCACCCGGTGGGTTTATCAGACTTTTGCATTGACAAGACAGGAAAACGGAAGTAACCTAAAAAATTCGCAGGAAGATGTTGATGGGTCGCTGGCGACCGCATCGCGAAATGATCTTGAAGCTGTCACTGTTCGCAAATATCCCGAGATCGAGCGGTTGAAGGCTGAATTGTTGCAAAATGGGGCGGTTCGGGCGTTGATGTCCGGTTCCGGCCCAACGGTGTTTGGATTGTTTGCTGATCCCCGGCAGGCGGAAACGTGCTGGGCGGTTATGAATCGTCGTTTTGCCCACACCTATTTAGTTGATCCTGTCCAATGAAATTGAATGTCACTGTCCGTACAGTGTATCTGGCAATGTGCTGGGGCGTCGTCAAGCGGTAAGACACAAGGTTTTGATCCTTGCATTCGGGGGTTCGAATCCTCCCGCCCCAGCCACTCTGAGATGAGATGGTCGTCATGCCCAAAAATATGAAGATTTTCACCGGCAACGCCAATCCGGCCATTGCTCAAGAAATTTGTGAATACCTGGGTGCGCCGCTCGGCGCAGCTGAGGTGAAGCAGTTCTCGGACGGTGAAATTTCTGTCGAGATCGGCGAAAATGTTCGCGGCGCCGATGTGTTTGTAGTGCAGCCCACCTGCACCCCGGTCAATCATCACCTCATGGAGTTGTTGATCATGATCGATGCGTTGCGGCGGGCTTCTGCGCGAAGAATTACCGCGGTTCTACCTTATTACGGGTATGCCCGCCAGGACCGCAAGGTGCGGCCCCGTGTGCCGATAACCGCCAAGGCGGTTGCCGAAATGCTCATGGTGGTTGGGACCCGCAGGGTGCTTTGCATGGATTTGCACGCCGGACAGATTCAGGGGTTTTTCAATATCCCGGTTGATCATCTCTACGCAGCCCCCATTATCTTGAAGTATATCCGGGAGAGCTTTACCGACGTGGTGATGGTTTCTCCCGACGCCGGCGGAGTGGAGCGCACCCGTGCCTTTGCCAAGCGGCTGAACGCGGGGTTGGCGATTATCGACAAGCGTCGCGAACGGGCCAACGAATGCGAAGCGGTGCATGTCATTGGCGATGTTGCCGGGAAAACGGCCATCCTGCTGGACGATATTGTCGACACCGCCGGCACGCTGTGCGGCGGCGCAGAAATACTGAAAAAAGTCGGCGCCAAAGAAGTGCACGCCTGTTGCTCGCACGGCGTTTTGTCTGGGCCGGCCATTGAGCGCATCGGGCGATCCTGCTTGAAATCGCTTTTGGTGACGAATTCCATACCGCTGAAAGAAGAAGCCAGGCAGTGTGATAAAATAACAGTGCTGTCGGTGGGGGAATTGCTGGGGGAGGCTATCAGCAGAATCCACAATGAAGATTCCGTCAGTTATCTGTTTGTTTAATTTTATAAATGACAACGAATTGTTATAGATCCCAGAGTAAGGGGGGAGGGCGTTTATGCTTCAAGTAAATATCGAGTCTACAGTGCGTACGGTTTTTGGAAAAGGGCCGATGCGGCAGTTGCGGATGCGCGACGTCACGCCTGCTAATTTGTATAGCGGCGGAGTCGCATCCGTGTCCCTCCAGTTTGAGACAGCTAAGCTCTATAAGAGTCTCTTGTTTATCCACGGTCGCAATGCTGTTCTGAGCCTCAAGATTGAGGGCGATAGCAAGGGCGAGCGCCATGTGCTTGTTCAGGAGATCCAAAAGGCGCCTATCAACGGCAGTCTGCTGCATGTCGACTTCTTGGAGATTGATCTTGCCAAACCTGCCGCTTTTACCGTTCCGATTGAATACGTCGGCACTGCAAAAGGCGTGGACCTCGGCGGCGAGCTGCAGGTGTTCAAGGACACCGTGCGGTTGCGCGGTTGCCCGTTGGATATCCCCGATGTGATCAAGGTTGACATCACGCCGCTCGAGCAAGGGCAGGCTGGTCTCACCTACGGCGATCTTCCGGTTCCCGCAAACGTTGAAATGCTCGAAAAGGCCGCCACCACCTGCGTTGCGGTCTATTGAGCAACACTTCTCCGCACTAGGGTTTTCCACGTTTTAATCATGCAGAGATCGAGCCGAAACTAGTTTTCGGCTCGATCTGTTTCTTGGCTTTTCTCTATTCATGGCGGATTCCAAATTTCTGCTCGTCGGTCTTGGCAATCCCGGACCGGATTACCACCTTTCCAGGCACAATATAGGTTTTTATTTCCTCGATCATCTCGCCCTTGCTGCGCAGGTGCGGATTGACACCCCGAAAATGCAGGGGTTGTTCCACCAGGGACGCGCCTACGGCAGTCAGGTGCTGTATCTCAAACCGCAGACGTATATGAATCGCTCCGGCGAATGCGTCAGGAGTTTTCTCGATTATTTCAAGATTCCGATGGAACACCTGTTGGTGTTGCACGACGACATCGATCTTGGGCCTGGGCGCATCAAGGTGGTGAGTAAGGGCGGGGCTGGCGGTCATAATGGCGTGCGCTCTGTGGCTCAGCATCTCGGCACACTGGAATTTGCGCGGCTGAAGATCGGCGTGGGACGGCCAGAAGTGGACGCCCAGGGGCAAGGGCAACCGGTGGATCGATTTGTGCTTTCGCGGATGAGTGAAGACGAGTTGGGGTTGTTTGAACAGCGTAACACGTTCGTTGCAGAGGCGGTCGAGTTGTTCGTCCGTGAAGGAATCGGGCGGTGCATGAATCAGATCAACGGCAGATGACGCCGCTCCAAGCGACTCCGCCGGTGTTTCTCCCTCTTGCTGGTTTGTGCGTGGGGCGATAGCTGCCAGATATCAATCAGGGTTTTTACCTGCCCAATCTTTCTCGGTCTCTTCGACCATGCAACCTTTGCCAATAATTAAAAAATATGCTACTATAGCATTTTAAGAATACGCTGATTTTTCCAAGTCTGATCAGTGTACGTCTATCCTAGTTTGTGGAGGTCCATGTGTTTTCAGAAGGTGATATGGCTGTGTATCCGGCCCACGGCGTAGGACTCATTGAGGCCATAGAAACGCAAACCATCGGCGGTGTTGATCAAAGTTTTTATGTGATGAAAATTCTCGACAACGACATGACCATCATGATCCCGACGGCCACCAGCGCAAATGTTGGCTTGCGGGCCATTATCTCTGGCGAAGAGGTCGCAAAGGTCATTGAGATTTTGCAAGAGCGCGACATTATCATCACCGCTCAGACTTGGAATCGCCGGTACCGAGAGTATATGGAAAAAATCAAAACCGGCTCTGTGTTCGAAGTGGCGGTGGTGTTGCGCGATCTTTTTCTGCTGAAAGAAGACAAGGACCTTTCCTATGGTGAAAGGAAGATGTTGGACACCGCCAAAAGTTTGCTTGTTAAAGAACTGTCGCTTGCCAAACAGATGGAAGAGGCGATGATTGAGCAACAGATCGAAAAGTTGTTCTGTTAAATACATCCGCTGCGGGTGATTGATGGCAGGTTTGGCGGAGAATGGCTGGGTGGCTTTGGAACATCCGCCGCAGGTCGCATCGGAGGCTGGGTTTGCAGCGTCGCCTGCCGAAGCCGGACAGCGGCTCGACCACGCTCTTGTTCATCAATATCCTGAACATTCCCGTTCCTCACTGCATAAGCTCATCGAGGCCGGTCATGTGCGCGTCGACGGAAAGACCGTCAAAGCTGGCCATCGCCTGCGGGCGGGCGACTTGGTCAGCGTTTCGTGGCCGCCGGCGCCGCCCAGGGATTTGGTCCCGGAGCAGATCGATTTTCCTGTCCTTTTTGAGGACGAACACCTGCTGGTGATCAGCAAACCGCCCGGTTTGGTTGTTCACCCTGCCTGCGGCCACTCCTCCGGCACCTTGGCGCATGGATTGCTGTACAGGCATCAAGACCTCCCTTCCTCCGCCAGCAGTCGCCCTGGCATTGTTCATCGTTTGGACAAAGATACTTCGGGGGTGATGCTTGTTGCAAAAACTGAGCAGGCCCTGTGCGCACTCATGGCCGACTTCAAAGACAGGAAAATTCAGAAAACCTATCACGCGCTCTTGCTCCATGCCCCCCGAGAGCGCGACGGTCGGGTGGTCGCGCCTATTGGCAGGCATCCGATTGATCGGAAAAAGATGGCCATTCGTCCCCTTCATGGTCGATATGCGGCGACCCATTGGCATATTCTTGAATATTTCGCCAATGGCTGGTGCTTTGCGGAAATCGGCATCGAAACCGGAAGAACGCATCAAATTCGGGTGCACATGGCGTCGGTGAAGGCGCCTGTGGTTGGTGACGCCTTGTACGGAGGAGCTACAGGCCGTCATGCTCCGTTGCAGCCTCTCCGTCAGCTGCTGCATGCGAGTTCGCTCAAACTGCACCACCCGTCAACCGGCGCGGAGCTCTGTTTTACCGCCCCTCTTTGGGGTGATATGCAAACCATGCTTGATGCGTTGCGGAGCGCCGAATCTTGACGCCCTTCTTGCTTGGCGTTACTGGCGGCATCGGGTCGGGTAAAAGCTGCGTCAGTCGCCTGCTGGCGAGTTACTGTCTGGCGCCGCTTGTTGACGTGGATCAGTGTTGCCGGCGACTGCTTGAGATTGATCAGCCCGGTTGGCTGGCCCTCCGCGCAGCCTTTGGCGACGTTTTTTTGCAGGCTAACGGCGCGGTTGATCGGACTGCTTTGCGGGAACGACTTTTTAGCGAACCGCAGTTCCGTTGTCAGGTTGACAGGCTGTTGCACCCCTTGGCCCGCGAGGCGATGCGCCGCGCGGCGGCAAGTTGCCAGGAATCGTTGGTTTTGATTGAAATTCCCTTGCTGTACGAGGCGGGGTGGCAAAGCGAGGTCGATGCGGTGCTAGTGGTGTATGCGCGCCGCGGCGCCCAGTGTTGCAGGATCATGCGACGAGACGGGGTTTCCCGACGAAAAGCGGCGCAGGCCATAGCGGCGCAAATGAACCTTGGCGACAAAGCCGAGATGGCCGACTATGTCATCGACAACAGCGATTCCTGGGCCTGTGTTCGGCAACGGGTTGTAGGGCTGGGAAATGAGCTTTCCGAACGGTTTGCGGGGTAATTGGGGCGAGAAAGTGCTTGACAGTCGAACGTGAAACAAATATCTAACAGGTAACGTCTCAACAGATCGATTTCTATCCATCGGTTTCTTGTTCTGATATTTCACGCAACGTATATATAATTTGACCAAAATCCAGGAACGACGTGTCGACCTGAGAGGTCAAATCTACAGGAATCTGAGTTTCATTGGGTTTTTGCTCCCTTTGTATCCAGTTAGCCGCTGTACAATACTATAAAACACTCCTTTTTCTCTCAATAGAGCTATCTTGGCGCGAAAAGCGCGGACATGTTGGCGTCGGACTCTATCGCGCCGCTCTTTCCACTTCGAAGAAAAATCCAATTTATTGCAGCTGACGGTTGTCAGCGGTTTTTATCGTACTGACCTCCTGGAGGAATGACCGGTCAATGAATCCAACTGAGTTGAAGAATAAAAAAATTAAAGAACTCGTCAGCCTTGCCGCCTCTCTCAATATTGAGGGGTATAGCAATATGACCAAGCAGGAGCTGATCTTCGCCATCCTCAAGGAGCAGGCGGATGAAGACGGCAAGTTGCGAGGCAGTGGGGTGCTTGAAATCCTTCAGGATGGATTCGGTTTTCTCCGGGCTCCGGACTACAATTATCTCCCAGGGCCGGACGACATCTATGTGTCGCCGTCCCAAATTCGCCGATTGAATCTGCGTACTGGCGACAGTGTTGAAGGCGAGGTGCGGGCGCCTAAGGACAACGAGCGCTATTTCGCCCTGCTCAAGGTCGACACCATCAATTATGAATTGCCGGAAGCGGCCAAGAACAAAACCGCTTTTATCAATCTGACGCCGCTCCATCCCGAGGAGTTGATCAATCTTGAGACCACCCCGGACAACCTCTCCATGCGGGTGCTCAACATTGCCGCGCCGCTGGGCAAAGGGCAGCGCGGATTGATTGTCGCGCCGCCGCGCACCGGCAAGACGGTGCTGATGCAGAAAATCGCCAACTCGATCGTCGCCAATCACAAAGAGATCATTCTGATTGTCTTGTTGATTGACGAGCGGCCGGAAGAGGTCACCGACATGCGCCGGAACGTCGACGCCGAGGTGGTCAGCTCAACCTTCGACGAACCGCCGCAACGTCACATTCAGGTGGCGGAAATGGTAATCCAGAAGGCGCAACGGTTGGTGGAGCACAAGAAGGACGTGGTTATCCTGCTGGACTCGATCACCCGTTTGGCCCGTGCGTACAACACGGTCACCCCGGCTTCGGGCAAAATACTCTCCGGCGGCGTCGAGGCCAACGCCCTGCACCGGCCCAAACGGTTTTTCGGCGCAGCCCGTAACCTCGAAGAGGGCGGCAGTTTGACCATCCTGGCCACGGCCCTGATTGACACCGGCAGCCGTATGGACGAGGTTATCTTCGAGGAGTTCAAGGGCACCGGCAATATGGAGATTGTCCTGGATCGGAAAATGGCCAATCGGCGCATTTATCCGGCCATCGACATTCAGAAGTCCGGAACCCGCAAGGAAGACCTGCTGTTGCCTCCGGAGGATCTCAATCGAATTTGGATTCTGCGCAAGCTGCTGTCTTCAATGAATCCTGCCGACGCCATGGATTTTCTTTTGGATAAAATGGGACAAACCAAGACCAACCAGGAGTTTTTTGCCTCGATGAACCGGTAGGATACGTTTTTCCTTCCAAGAAACGATGGAAAAAGATATAAAGTAAACTTTTTTGTGCAAATTTCATTGCGGGAAAAATTTTCAGAAGGAGTAGGACCATGAAACCAGACACCCATCCAGAATATCATCAAATCAAAGCAATGTGCGCTTGCGGCAATGAGATCGAACTCGGTTCGGTAAACCGCGAGATGCGCGTTGAAATCTGTTCCGCTTGCCATCCGTTTTTTACCGGCAAGCAGAAATTGGTCGACACTGCCGGCCGTATTGAAAAATTCAAGAAAAAATACGCCGGCTATCAGGGAACAAACAAAAAGTAACCTGCCTGTCCCACTTTTTTCATTATCCCTCCTGACCACGGGCGTGGCCGCATGTCGTACTTCCTGTCTCGCGACGTCTGCGGGCAGATGCCGGCAACTCGGCGCCTGTGGTCAAGGGGGATTTTCTTTTTTTGAGCCGTGCTGGGCATGTTTGAGAATCTGCGCGATATAGATGAAAAACTGAAGGCGTTGGAGCGGCAACTCTCCGACCCCCAGTTGGTCAGCGATCAGAAACGCTATCGGGATGTGGTCCGCGAGCACGCCAACGTGTCCAAGGTCGCTGAGTTGTACGCCGCTTACACGTCGGTCCGCCTGCAGATTGTGGAAAATCAGGAACTGCTCCGTACCGAACAGGACGATCCTGACCTGGTCGAACTTGCCAAGGCCGAGCTGGAAGAGCTTGCCCTACGGCAAACCGAGTTGGAAAAAGCCATCCGCATTCGCCTGTTGCCCAAAGATCCCAATGATGAAAAGAATATTTTTCTTGAAATCAGGGCCGGAACCGGCGGCGACGAAGCGGCCCTGTTCGTGGCCGATCTCTTTCGCATGTACAGCAGATACGCAGAGACCCAGGGCTGGAAGGTGGAGGTGATGAGTTCGAATCCCATCGGCATCGGCGGGTTCAAGGAGATCATTGCCTTGATCAGCGGCGCTCAGGTCTACTCCCGGCTGAAATATGAATCCGGGGTGCACCGCGTGCAGCGCGTGCCCGACACCGAAACCCAGGGCCGCATTCACACTTCGGCGGTCACGGTCGCCATCATCCCCGAGGCCGAAGAGGTTGATCTGCACATCGAGCCCCATGAACTCAAGTTCGACGTGTATCGCTCCTCCGGCCCCGGCGGCCAATCGGTCAACACCACCGATTCCGCCGTTCGGGTGACCCATCTGCCCACCGGCTTGGTGGTGACCTGTCAGGACGAAAAATCCCAGCACAAAAATAAGGCCAAGGCGCTGCAAGTGCTGCGGGCCCGGTTGCTGGACAAACTGGAGCAGGAACGGCACGACCGGATTTCCGAGGATCGGAAAAGTCAGGTTGGTTCGGGCGACCGCAGTGAGCGAATCCGCACCTACAATTATCCTCAGGGACGGATTACCGATCACCGGATCAATCTCACCATCTACCGCCTGGAACAGGTGGTGTCTGGTATGCTCGACGACGTCATTTTGCCGATTATCACCCATTATCAAACCGAAGCGCTTAAATCCACCCAGTAGCAGCTTTGGCCCTGTCCGCAAGCGATGCGCATTGATGAACTTCTGACTGTTGCAACTCGGCAACTGGAACAAGCGGGCGTCGACAACCCGGCCCTTGACGCCCGACTCCTGTTGCAGCATCTGAGCGCGATGACCAGAAGCGAGTTGGTGCTGCACGGCGACAGGGCTGTGGATTCTTCCCTGCTCAACCAGTATTGCCAACTTGTCGAACAACGCGGCCAACGTATTCCCCTGCAGCATCTGATCGGCTCGCAGGAGTTCTGGTCGCTGGATTTCATCGTCTCGCCCGCGGTGTTGATACCCCGTCCTGAAACGGAATTTTTGCTGGAACAGGCGTTGACGATCTGTGTAGGCAGCCGTATTGAACACGCCCTCGACATGTGCACCGGCAGCGGGGTGATTGCGGTCGTGCTGGCGCGGGAGCTTGCCTGCCCGGTGACGGCGGTTGATCTTTCCGAGGCCGCCTTGGCGGTTGCGGCGACCAATGTCGCCTGCCATAATGTTGCGGACCGAGTTGATCTGGTGTGCAGCGATCTGTTTGCGGGCCTGAATCCTCGGCAGCAATACGACCTGATCGTCAGTAACCCCCCGTATGTTGTGGACGGGGAAATTGAAGGCCTGGAGCCGGAAGTCGCCAGGTTTGAACCGCGACTGGCTCTCTCGGGCGGTACAGGCGGTCTGGACTGCATTGCGCGCATAGCCGTTGCCGCTGAATCGTTTCTGCGGCCCGGCGGCTGGCTTTTTTTAGAGATCGGCGCTGATCAGAAAGAAGCAGTCCGCGCCCTGCTCGCCGCGCCGGAGCGCCGGTATGGCGACGTGGCGGTGCTCGATGACTGGGCCGGCCGAGCGCGAGTCGCCCAGGCGCGTTACACGCCGGTCGTTTGACCGGTCGATTCCCCGCAGCATACCCTTACCAATTATTTTTTACAGAGATATGGATAAACTGATCATCGAAGGCGGCCTTCCACTGTATGGCACAGTCGGCATCAGCGGCGCGAAAAATGCGGCGCTGCCCCTGTTGGCCGCGACCCTGCTCGCTCCCGGCGTACACACCCTGCATAATGTTCCTGATCTCCGCGACACCAGAACCATGCTCAAGCTGCTTGAGATTCTTGGCGCGCACTGGGAGCGGGCAGGACAGACCGTCCGCATCAACAGCGATTGTCTGACCGGGGTCGAGGCGCCCTATGAACTGGTGAAGACCATGCGCGCCTCGGTCCTTGTTCTGGGGCCGTTGTTGGCCCGTTCCGGCTTTGCCCGCGTTTCGTTGCCCGGCGGTTGCGCAATCGGCGCCCGGCCGATCAACTACCATCTCAAGGGATTTGAGAAGTTGGGGGCGATTTCACGGCTTGAACAGGGCTATGTCGAGGCTGTGGTCGAAGGACGGATGCGGGGCGGGGCGGTCTATTTCGACATCCCGTCGGTGACTGGAACGGAAAATGTGCTGATGGCCTCGGTGGTCGCCCAAGGCGACACCATCATTGAAAATGCGGCCAAGGAGCCTGAGGTCGGCAACCTGGTGGACATGCTCGTCGCCATGGGCGCCGAGATCGAGGGCCGGGACACGGATCGCTTGATCGTTCAT
>NZ_JAVBXR010000098.1 GCF_030824455.1 Desulfobulbus sp. | reverse complement strand
AACGCCAGGAAGAACTCCGGTCGCCAGAACGCCCGCATCGAGCACGACAAGGCGCTCAGGTGCGTCATTACCGCGCTCTTCACTGACGACGCCCAGCTTTTCAAGCAGTTTCAGGACAACGAGTCCTTCCGCCGCTGGATGAAGGACACTATTTTCGGGCTGACGTATGATGCAGAGGAAAAGTAGTTTCTTGAATTAATTCAAGTGGATTTCGCTCTGCGCTATTGGCCAATAAAAAACCCGCCATCCTTGAGAAGGAGGCGGGTTGGCTGAACTGTATCTAAATCTGGCGGAGAAGCAGGGATTCGAACCCTGGGTGGAGTTACCCCCACAACGGTTTTCGAGACCGTCCCGTTCGACCGCTCCGGCACTTCTCCGCATGGCGCTATTGATACCGTTTTCTGGCGGGAACGTCAACAGTTCCATCGTGTTGTTGACTTTGTCATTGCCGGTGGTTAAGAATGAGCTTTGCCAATTTTCACCCAAGGAGCGGCCATGTTTTTCCCCGGACTGCAGTCTAAACCCCTCGGCTTTCTGTTGCTTTTCTGCGCTGTTCTGCTCTTGAACGGTTGTGCGGCAATGCATGGCTTCAAGGAAGATCCCACGGTGTCCATTGCCGATATCCGCATCCAGGACGTCAAGGCGATGGAGGGTGTTTTTCTGATCAAACTCAGGGTGTTAAATCCAAATGAAGTGCCCCTTGACCTCCATGGGATCAATTGCGACCTGGAAATCAACAAACGCCATTTCGCCAGCGGCATCGGCGCCGGCAACCAGAGCGTTCCCGCCTTCGGCACGGCGGTTGTTCCGGTGGAGGTGTACGCCTCGGTGCTGGACATGATCGCCTCGGTGGCGGACATGATCCACACCGCCGGCAAGCCTCCGGCCAAGGACGAGCCCGTGCCCTATGTGTTGCAGGGCACGGTCCGGGTCGGCATCCATGGATTCAAGAAGGAAGTGCCCTTCAAGTCCTCGGGGGAACTCTCCCTTAAAGGATTGAGTCAACGCCGGTGAGACCTGCGGGCGATTTTCGGGCGACCGGCGCCGTTCTCACTCCTTTCCCTCCCTCCAACCGCAGCCGAGCGGGCCGGCGTTGTCGCCGGAAAGGCTTGTCGCTGCTCTGTTTTGGCACAATTGTATTGACAGGATTGCCCGGCGCAATAGAGTACCCCTCTTTTTTATGATGCAATCAGCGGACAAGATCATGCTCACTCCACAGCAAGGCCAGGTGCTGGTGCGGCTGGCGCGGCAGGAGATCGAACGGCGTCTGGGCATTGAACCGGCGCGTCCGGTAACGGCCGAAGAATTGCGGGCGCCGGTTTTCGGCGACAAGCGCGGGGTTTTTGTGACCTTGCACAAGCGGGGCGAGCTGCGCGGCTGCATCGGCAGCCTTGCCGCCGTGGAATCCGTGGCGGACGGCGTCAAACGCAACGCCCTCAACGCCGCGTTTAACGATTACCGCTTTGAACCGCTGACCGCCGCCGAGGCGCCGACGCTCGATGTCGAGATCTCGGTGTTGACCAACCCGGAGCCGTTGCTCTACGGGACAGGCGACGATTTGCAGCGTTTGCTGCGACCCGGCACGGACGGGGTGATCCTGTCCGGACCAGGGGAGGCGAGCGCCACCTTTCTGCCCCAGGTGTGGCGTCAACTGCCCGACCCCGAAGCGTTTCTTGGCCAACTCTGCCGCAAGGCCGGCCTGGCCGCCGACGCTTGGCGGTCCGGGGCGTTGCGCATTTCAACCTATCAGGTGCAATCCTTTGAAGAACCCCGCTCCGGCGGGACAGGCCTATGAAAGAACTGTTTCTTCCCCCGGAACTCTCCTGCGAGATCGGCGAAATCTACGAGTCCATGGCTGCGGACTACGACACGGTCGCCCAAGCCGTCACCCTGACCTGCAGAGGCTGTCCAGACAACTGCTGCGACTCGTATTTTCTCCACTACACCTACAGCGAGTGGGCCTATCTCTGGGAGGGGATTCGAGCGCTTGACGACGCCCGGATCGACCGGATCATGCAGCGGGCGCGGGATTATGTGACCCAAAGCCGGCTGCTGATCGGCCAGGGGGAACGGCCGCAGATCATGTGTCCGCTCAATGAGAAGGGGTTGTGCAGCCTCTACGAACACCGGCTAATGATCTGCCGCACCCACGGCGTGCCCGCCACTTTGACCCGGCCGGACGGCCAGCACCTGCGGTTCCCCGGCTGTTTTCGCTGTCAGGAGATTGTGCAGGCCAAGTACGCGGCCGAGACCGAGGCCCCGGCCATGGACCGGACCATCCTTTACAAACGGCTGGCCCAGTTGGAATCGCGCTTCCTCGGCGACAAACGCGGCCTGTTTCCCAAAATCAAGCTGACCATCGCCGAAATGATCGTGGGCGGTCCGCCCAAGGACATCAAAACCAACCGGGACTGATCCCGATTCCTCGGAACTCCATGGACACCATCGTACACCAGGCGCTGCAAACGGTTTTTGCCGGCGGACAGATCGACCGGGAGACGGCCTTGCAGCTCTCTGACGCCAGTAAAGACGAACTCTACCAGGCCGCCGACGCCGTCCGTCGTCATTTTCTGGGCGACCATTTCGACCTCTGTTCGATCATCAACGCCAAGAACGGCAACTGCAGCGAGAATTGCCGCTGGTGCGCCCAGTCGGCCCGACACCACACCGGCATTGAGGCCTACGCCGCGATTGGCGAGGAGGAGGCCCTGGCCCAGGCCAAGGACAACGACGATCACGGCGTGCATCGCATTTCGCTGGTGACCAGCGGCCGCAGCCTGTCGCCGGACACCACGGCGGAGTTGGCCCATCTCTTCCAGCGGATGAGCGAAACCACCGCCATGCTGTTCTGCGCCTCGGCCGGTTTGTTGGATGAAAAAATAGCCGCCGATCTCTATGCGGCCGGGGTGCGGCGCTACCATTGCAACCTAGAGACCAGCCGCACCCATTTCCCCAATGTTTGCACCACCCACACCTGGGAGGAAAAGGCCGCGACCCTGCGGTTGGCGCGAGACATGGGGATGTCGCTCTGCTCTGGCGGCATCATCGGCATGGGCGAAACCATGGCGGACCGGATCGACATGGCCTTTGAGCTGTGCGAGCTTGAGGTGAGATCGATCCCGATCAACATCCTGATTCCCATTGCCGGCACGCCGCTGGCCGACCTGCAGCCGCTTTCGGCCGACGAGGTCTTGACCACAGTGGCCCTGTTCCGTTTCATCAACCCACAGGCGGTGATCCGCATGGCCGGAGGGCGGCAGCAACTGGGCGACGAGCAGTACCGCTGCTTCAGTGCCGGGGCCAACGGGGCCATTGTCGGCAACTATCTGACCACCACCGGCGGCGGCATTGCCGAAGATCTTCGCCATCTCTCGGGCCTGGGCTTCACGTTTGCGCGCGGATAAGGCCATGGCCAGCGACGACCTGCTCCAATTCGACCGCGACCATCTCTGGCATCCCTACACCTCCACCACCAATCCCCTGCCGGTCTATCCGGTCGCCTCGGCCGCCGGGGTGCGCCTTCGGTTGACCGACGGCCGGGAACTGATCGACGGCATGTCGTCCTGGTGGTGCGCCATCCACGGCTACAGCCATCCGGCGCTCATCCAAGCCATCCGCGAGCAGAGTGAGCGCATGGCGCACGTCATGTTCGGCGGCCTGACCCACGAACCGGCGGTGGAGCTGGCCCGCCTGCTGGTGCGGATCACCCCCGAGCCGCTCGACAAGGTCTTTCTCTGCGACTCCGGTTCGGTCAGCGTCGAGGTGGCCCTGAAGATGGCCCTGCAATATCAGCAGGCAGTGGGCCGACCCGAAAAGCACCGGTTACTGACCGTGCGCGGCGGCTACCACGGCGACACCTTCCACGCCATGTCGGTCTGCGATCCGGTCACCGGCATGCACACCCTGTTTGAACGCTCCCTGCCGGGGCAGCTCTTTGCCCCCCGGCCGAACTGCCGCTTTGACGGCGCCTGGGACGCAAGCGACCTGGCGGTCATGGAACAGCTGCTCGCCGACCATCACCGGGAAACCGCGGCGGTGATCATTGAGCCGATTGTCCAGGGCGCGGGCGGCATGTGGTTCTACCATCCCGAGTATCTGCGCGGCCTGCGGCGGTTGTGCGACCACTACCAGGTGCTGCTGATTTTTGATGAGATCGCCACCGGCTTTGGCCGCACCGGCGTCCTTTTTGCCGCCGAGCATGCCGGCGTTGCCCCGGACGTGATGTGCGTGGGCAAGGCCATCACCGGCGGAACCATGACCCTGGCGGCCACCCTGGCCACCACCGAAGTGGCGACCGCGATCTCCAACGCGCCGCCCGGCGTGTTCATGCACGGGCCGACCTTCATGGGCAATCCGCTGGCGTGCCATGTGGCCTGCGCCTCGATCCGGCTGCTGCTGGAAACACCCTGGCAGGCGCGGATTGCGGCCATTGGCCGCCAGTTGACCGAAGAACTGGCCCCGGCCCGCGACCTGCCCACGGTGGCCGATGTGCGGGTGCTGGGCGCCATCGGCGTGGTTGAAACCAGGCAGCCGGTGGACATGGCCGTGCTGCAGCAATTTTTTGTCGAGCAAGGGGTCTGGATCCGCCCTTTTGGCCGCCTGCTCTATCTCATGCCGCCCTTCATCATCGAACCGCAAGACCTCGCCCGCCTGACCTCGGCGCTGGTTCGGGCGGCGGCGCTGGTTCACTGAGCGCCTCTCCCGGTCTTTTGCCCCGCTGCAACCACCGAAGCCGCAGGGCACAGCGTCACCCATCGTCAATCCTCCTTTTCTGCAGGCAACCGGATGAAACGGGAACTGATTAACAAAAGCGTGCTCCTGGCCCTGGTGTTGCTCATCTCGGCCCTCTTCCTCGACATGATCCGGCAGTTTCTCATGCCGATGTTCATGGCCGGCATCTTTTCCGCCATCGTCAGTCCGGCGCACCGCTGGCTGACCGCAAAAATCGGCGGCCGGGAAAATCTGGCCTCGGTCTTGGTCATCGTCGGCATTGTCGTGCTGGTGCTGGCCCCGCTCTCCATTCTCATTGGGGTGGTCGTCGGCCAGGCGATCAGCGTCAGCCAATCGGTCACCCCCTGGGTGCAGTCCTTTATCAACGAGCCGACCGCAATCACCGCCTACATGGAGAAATTTCCCTATTATAAGGAAATCCTCCCGTATCGCGCCTTGATCATCGAGAAGGCCGGTCTGGTGGTGGGCAACATCTCCACCTTTCTGATCAACAGCCTCTCCGAAGTCACCATGCTGACCGTCAATGCGGTGTTCAGCAGCGTGATCATGCTCTATGTGATGTTCTATTTCCTCACCATGGGCGAGGTGCTGCTGGTCAAGATCCTCTATTTTCTGCCGCTGCACGACCGCGACGAACGCCGCTTGCTCATGCGCTTCACCTCGGTGACCAAGGCCACCCTCAAGGGCACGCTGATCATTGGCGCGGTCCAGGGTTTCATCTGCGGCCTGGCCTTTGCTTTTGCGGGCATTCAGGGGCCAGTGTTCTGGGGCACGGTCATGGCGGTGCTGTCGATCATTCCCGCCTTTGGCACCGCCATTGTCTGGGTTCCCGCCCTGATTATCCTGGCGCTGAAGGGGCAATTTGTCGGCGTGGCCATTCTGGCGGTGCTCTGTGGCGCGGTGGCCGGCAATCTCGACAACGTCCTGCGGCCCCGGTTGGTGGGCAAGGACACCGAGATGCACGATCTGTTCGTCCTGTTCGGCACTCTGGGCGGCATCAGCATGTTCGGCATCCTGGGCATCATTCTTGGCCCGATTGTCGCCGCTCTGTTTATCACCATCTGGGAGATCTACGGCAAGGCCTTCGAGGCCTATCTGCCCGATGTCGGGCCGCTATTCAACCATGGCTTGACCAGGGAAGACGAGGTCGAAGCCACGCCCGCCGCCGGCGAGGCCGAGGACGTCGCCGCAAGCCGTTCGCCGCAACAGACCTTGCCGCCCAGGGATCAGGGCGAAGAAAGCGACGACGGCGCCGGGAAAAGAGGTTGAACTTCCCTATCTTCTTCATTAAAACTGCTTGGCCGCACAAACGCGCCTGCGCAAATCGCCCAGGTTGGCGCACCGGCAACGCGGCGTCGAAGGTCCTTTTTCCCCAACCTGAACACAACATTGGAGACATGCGATGAGCGAAGAGATTCGTGTCAAGAATACCGGTTTACGCGGGGTGACGGTCGCCGATTCCGCGGTCAGTTTTATCGACGGCGAAAAAGGCGTGCTGATTTACCGGGGCTATCGCATTGAGGATTTGGCGGATCGTTCCTCTTTTATGGAGACCGCCTTTCTGTTGCTGTTCGGCACGCTGCCCTCGGACGAACAGTTGGCGGGATTCACCCGGCAGGTGAAGGACATGCGCCAGGTTCCGGAATTCGTGTTTGAGAGCATGCGCCACTGGCCCAAAGACGCGCGCCCCATGGATGTGCTGCAGGCGTGCGTGCCGCTCTTGTCCATGGCCGAAGAGCACAGCGACGTCATGGACCGCGACGTCTGTCTGCAACGCTCCATTGGCCTGCTCGCCCAGATGCCGACTCTGGTGGCCGCCTGGCATCGCATCCGCACCAATCAGCCCATCCTGGCGCCGGACCCCGCATTGGATCACGCCGGCAACTTCCTGTGGATGCTGCAGGGCAAGAAACCCGATGCGGCCACGGCCCACGATCTCGACGTCTGTCTGATTCTCCACGCCGATCACACCTTCAACGCCTCGACCTTTGCCGCCCGCGAGGTGGTCTCCACCCGGGCCAGTCTCTACTCCGGGGTGTCGGCCGGCCTGGGCGCCCTGTCCGGCAGCCTGCACGGCGGCGCCAACGCCAAGGTGATGGAAATGCTGCTGAAATTGGAGCACGAGCCGGACATCGAGGGCTGGGTCAAAAGCGAACTGCAACAGGGGCGGGTGATCATGGGCATGGGGCACGCCATCTATAAAACCGGCGATCCCCGGGCGGTGTATCTGAAGAAGATGGGGCAGCGGCTGGGCGAGCACACCGGCGGCAAATGGGCGGCCATCTCGCAAAAAATCGAGGAAACCGCCCTGGCAATCTTTGCCGGCCAAGGCAAGACCACCATTCTGCCCAATGTGGATTTCAACTCCGCGCCGGTCTATTACCTGATGGGCATTCCCATGGATCTGATGACCCCGGTGTTCGCCATCTCGCGGGTGGCCGGCTGGTGCGCCCACATCATCGAGGAGCAGTTCGCCGACGCCCAGGGCAAACCGGCGTTGTACCGGCCCCAGGCCCAGTATGTGGGCGAATACTGCGGTCTGATGGGCTGCGAATACTCGCCGTTGGACAAACGGAAATAAGCGGAACCGCCAAACGCCCGATCTGGGCGCGGTTACCAGGCGGCCGTGCTCAGATCGACCTTTTTCTCCGCGATCAGGCGCAGACAGGCGTCGACGCTTTCGGCGTGGTAGAACACGCCCCGGCCGGAACGAATTTCGTCCAGGGCGGTTTCCAGCCCCAACGAAGGCCGGTAGGGCCGGTGGGAGCTCATGGCCTCGACCACGTCGGCCACGGTGAGGATCTTGGCCTCAAGCAGGATCTCCTTGTCGGTGATCCCCCGAGGATAGCCCGAACCGTCGAGATGTTCGTGATGCTGGTAGACGATGTCGGCCACCGGCCAGGGGAAGGGGATGTTTTTCAGAATCTCGTAGCCCACCTCAGTGTGGCACTTGATTATCGCCCGTTCCTGGGCTGAGAGCCGGGCCGGCTTGGCCAGGTACTCCGAGGGCAGGCTGATCTTGCCGATGTCGTGGAGCAGGGCGGCGAAGTGCAGACCCTCGATCTGCTTCTCCGGCAACCCCATCTCGGTTGCAATGGCGCAGGCCAGCGTGTCGACCCGCATCTGGTGGCCGGCGGTGTAAGGATCCCGCTTCTCCGCCGCCAGGGCCAGGGATTTAACCGTTTCCTCCAGGCTGTTGTGCAACTCGTCCCGGCTCTTCTTGAGCGCTTCAATCGCGGTTTTTCGCTCGGAAATGTCGCGGGCAATGCCCCGATATCCTTGTAATTCGCCGTTGTCAGCAAACACCGGCACACCGTTTTTCTCAATCACCACCACCCGACCGTCCCGCGTCTGACAGATGGTCTCAAAACCGTTGAACGGTTTTTGCGAGGCAATCAGTTTTTTGAAAATACGGCTGGTCCGCTCCACTTCCTTGATCGCGATCAAATCCTCCAGACGTTTGCCGATGATCTCGTCGGCTTCAAAGCCGAGCAGATCGCGCACCTTGGGGCTGCAGTAGGTGTAGACCCCGTCGGGATCAAGTTCCCAGATCCAGTCGCTGGTGGTTTCCACTAGCGAGCGGAACCGTTCGTTGCTTTCCTCCAACGCCCTCAACAGACTTTCCCTTTCTTCCGAGATGATCCGCCGAACGCGGTCGGCCAGCATGGTGTGACGGATGATGTAAGCCGCCAGAAAGGAGACGAAAAGCAGGATGACGGAGGCTATGGCGTTGAGCTGTTTGGCGATCAGACCGATTTCGACGTTGACGTCTTCAACATAGAGGCCGGTGCCGATGACCCAGCCCCAGGGCTCAAAGCCTTTGACATAGGAGATTTTTGGAACGATTTTTTGCGGATCATCCTGCCACTGAAACCGGTATTCCACATAGCCCGCCCCTTGGGCCTTCACCACCTTGACGAATTCGTCCAGCAGATTTTTTCCTTTCGGATAGCGGACGTCGGGGACGGCCTCGCCGTGCAGATCGGGCCGGTAGGGATGCACGACAATCAGTCCAGTCATGTCGTTGACCCAAAAATAATCTTTGTTCTTGGGGCCGTAACGAAGATCTTGAATAATCTTCAAGACCGTTTTTTGGGCTTCTGTCCGGCTCAGCTCTCCGTTTCGTTCCATTTTTTCATAGGAAGAAACCATGTCCCAGACGATGGTGTTCAACTCCCGCAGCATCTCCCGTTTTTTTGCCAGAAGATTGTTCTTGAGGGAGGGCAGGATGATGACAAAGGTGGCGGTAACAAACAGGACAATGGTCAGCAGGGCCGGTAGGGCGATCCTGATGGAGATGGCATGGGTAAATATCCGTTTCTTGTCCTTCTCCATGACGGCGCCGGCGGTTTGTGTGTTTGTTGAGTGGGCAAGGGGAACGAACGAGGGCAGGTCAATGATGCCAAGTAATCTCTGCACCATAACGATTGCCGGGACGATCAGCAAGGATTCTTCCGGGTTTTTGCGCGCCCGGCGGCGAGGGGAAGACGAGGCGTGGGCAAACAAAAATTCCGCTTGACTTTGCCGGCGCGATCAAGTTCTCTTGGCACAGGTTTCAGGTTCCCTTCGGGGAATAATTGGGAACTCCGTGAAAATCGGAGACGGGCCCGCCGCTGTAACCGGGGACAAACATCGCAGAACAGTCACTGACTTCGGTTGGGAAGACGCGGTGGGAGGATGAACCGGGAGTCAGAATACCTGCCTGAAACGACACAGCCTTTCTCCGCGGATCAGAGAAACGGTGCCGATACGTGGATAGACCAGGGCATCCCCGGATCATTTTATAATGATCCGGGGATTTTTTTTGCCTGCACAACGGCAAAACTCCGGATCGCAGCGGCGGAAAACGGGGCGCAACCCTTCGGGACAGCGGCCGTTTTCCGCGCAAGGAACGGCTCCCGCATGCAGCGTTGTCTGCTGCCGGGAGAAGGGGTTTGTGTTGTGTTGCCATGTCTGAGATGTCCGGCAGCGGCGCCGTTTGCCGACAGCGTCGCTGCCCCGTCTCTCCCCGCGTTCCCTTGCCGCCCCTTTGCCATGCAATCCACAACCGGCGCCTGTCCGGTTTTTTTCTCTCACGACACCCCGAGGAGGTCTTCCACCATGGTCAATCTAACCAAACAGCTGCTGTTGTTTCTAGTATTTATGCTCACCCTGCCTCTGGCCTCCTGGGCCGGCGAGGCCGGTCACGAGCACCCGGCGAAGGACGGCAAAGGCCCGGTCATCCTGCTGGTCACCTTTGGCACCAGCGTCCCCAGCGCCCAGGCGTCCTTTGTCAATATCGAGCAACAGGTGAAAAAGGCCTTCCCCAACACCGAGATCCGTTGGGCCTACACCTCCAAAATCATCCGCGCAAAACTGGCCAAGGAAGGCCAGCTGATCGATTCTCCGGAAGTGGCCATGGCCAAGCTGATGGACGAGGGCTACGCCAAGGTGGTGATGCAGTCGCTGCACATGATCCCCGGCCAGGAATTCCACGAGCTGTACGCCAACGGCAAGCTCTTTGGCCAGATGGCCGGGGGCTTTGAGCAGGTGATGGTCGCCTATCCGCTGCTGTCCAGCGACGAGTCCATGGACAAAATGCTGCAGATCGTGGCGGCCAAGATCGTGCCCAAGGAGCGCAAACCGGGCGAGGCGGTGGTGCTGATGGGCCACGGCACCCATCATCCCAGCGACGCCGTCTATTCGGCCCTGATGTACAAGGCCCAGAAGCTGGACGCCAATATGTATGTCGGCACCGTGGAGGGGCATCCAACCTTTGACGAGGTCAAGGAAGCGCTGGTCAAAAAGGGCGTTAAAAAAGCCTATCTGGTTCCGCTGATGACCGTGGCCGGCGATCACGCAACCAACGACATGGCCGGCACCGAACCCGAATCCTGGAAAAGCCAGTTGACCAAGGCCGGAATTGAGAGCGTTCCGGTGCTCAAAGGCTTGGCCGAGTTTGACCCCATTGTCGAACTCTGGCTCGACAATCTCAAAGTCGCCATGGCCCATCTGCAATAACCGCAGACGCGGAGTGGTTTCGGAGGCAGTTCCTTCACCCGAGGGGCGGCCTCTTTTTTTGCCTTTTTTCGGGGACGTCGCCGGGCCCCAGCCCTGCACCGTTTGCCCATCGCAACCCACAAAGCAACAAGATTTTTAATAACGCCTTGAATTCCATCAAGGTTACAGTGATAATAACACTGCAACCCGTTGCGGCTAACGTATCCTTACCTCGTCTAGGAGGAGCATGATGACCGACCCCAAGAACACGACCCTGCACCACCACATCCTTGCCGTTAAAAAAGGCGAGCGTGTCTTTGAAAACGCCTTTCAGAGCGTCAGCCGGATGATCTTGGAAAAAGAGATCAACAAGGTCACGGTCAACGGCAAGTCCACCTTTGACTTCACCATCTTCCGTGAAGGCAAAAAGCACGCCATCGGCATGTACGACGAGATCAACTCGTTCGTTTCGTTTGTCAAGGACGCCTCCCAGGGCGGCTCCTCCAAGGAGATGGCCTTTGTCCTGGTCGGCGAACCGGGCAACGGCAAGACCTTCCTGGTCGAGTACCTGTGCAGCCTGTACCGCGATTTCCTCTCCCTGCCGAAAAATAAAAAATACACCTTCCGTTTCACCGGCCTGGACCGGGTCGGCAGCTACGGCTCGATCAAGACGATTGAGTCGCAGACCTACGAGGACCCGATGGTGCTGGCGCTCAATCTCTGCGAAACCCGCAGCGAGACCATGCAGTATCTGGCCAAAAAGTTCAAAGTCAGCGACGCAATCCTCGCCCAGTGGAACGAGAACTACCGACCGCTGGGGGCCTGCTCGGCCTACATCTGGAACGACATCCGCGAGTTGACCGGAGGCGACGTCGAGGAGATGCTGAAGTGCATCGAGATCGTGACCGTGCCGCTGATCGAGAGCCTGGGCACGATCACCGGCAAGTATCCGGCCAAGGACAAAATCACCTCGTCGGCGGTTGATCTGCTGGGCGAGGAATCGATCCAGCGGCTGCTGCACATCAGCGACACCAACAACCCGTATCGTTTCGACCTCCGTCGCGGGGCGCTGGCCCGGGTGGCCGGCGGCGGCATCCATTTCAGCGACGAGATCTACAAGAACAAGAAGGATCTGGTGCAGGTCTACCTGGGCATCATCCAGAACCGGACCATTGAGATCGACGGCTACAAGTGGCCAATCGACACACTGATCATCGCCACCAGCAACAATTCGGAGTTCAACCGATTCCTGGCCGAAAAGGAAGAGGCCCCGATCATCGACCGCTGCCGCATCTGCTACGTCTCCCACAACACCAACTACCGCCAGCAGCACGCCCTGACCGGCTACGCCATCGGCAACGAGTCGAAAACCACCCTCACCGGCGACACCATGCACCAGGACCCGAACCTCAACTACGCCGCCTCGGTGGCGGTGGTCCTGACCCGGTTGCCCCGCTCGGAGAAACTGACCCCGATTGAAACCATGAAGCTCGCCGCCGGCGAGGTGGCCGGGGAGAAGAGCCTCAAAACGCTTTCCGAGGTGATCGACACCCTCAACCAGGAGCCCGACATCACCAAACGCTTCGGCCAGAAAGGGCTCGGCCAGCGCAACCTCGGCCGCACCATGCAGTTGATGCTGGAGAGTTCGGAGACCAATGAGGGCCGCTGCATGTTCGCCTACGACGTGTTCATTGCCCTGGAGCGGGTGATTTTGGACTACGTCTCCGACGCCCCCGACCGGGCCAAGTTCCTCGACGATCTCAAGATCGCCAAGGGGCTCTACCGCGAACGGATCATGACCGAGATGTTCAACGCCTATATGGACGAGCCGCTGGCCATCCGCAAGGACGTGCTCAACTACGTCAACATGATCATCGGCATCGACGCCGAGAATCTGGGCGTGGACCGGATGTGGAAGTACAAGAATCCCCAAACCGGGGAGTTGATCGCGCTCAAGATCGACGAGCGCTACATCGATTCGGTGGAGGCCGGCCTGGGCCTGAAGATCCGCGAACAGAAGGACAGTTTCCGCACCTCGATTCGCAAGATCTACGGCCAGAAAATTTCGGTCAACCCGGATTACGACTTCATGGACAACCTTGAACTGGTCAAGGCGGTCACCGACGTCCGGCTCAAGTCCGATATTGCCGGGGCCGGCAGCCTGATCGGCGCCTTGGCCAACCGCACCAACGAGGAAAACCAGAAGCTCTACGACCGGATGATCGACACCATGCTGCACAAGCTCGGCTACTGCCTCACCTGCGCCCAGAAGACCATCGAGTATTTCTGCACCCAGGTGGATGAGAACTGAGGCGCACGGCCAAACGGGGTCAACCGACCGGAAAGCGGAGGCGGCAATGCACAGGTTACGCAAGTTGTATCAGAGCCTTGAGGCGGGCGGTCTGTCGGAGACCCAGCGGCGGGTGATTGAGCGGGAACTGTCGATGGCGGAACAGGCCGGCGACCCCGATTTGGCCCATCTATTCGGCCCGGCTCCGGTTGGGCGTTCCCTCTACAGCTACGTTGATCCGGAAATCTTTGGTCAGGGCAACGCCTCGCCGGCGGTTTCGATGGTGGCGGCCCAGTCGCTTGATCATCTCCTGCAGCGGGATCTGCAGCGGGAAAAAGACGGATTCCCCCGCAAGATCCGGGTGGGCAAGCTGGTCAAACCCGGACGCGACGGCGACGACAAGGTGGTGGTCATCCCGACCACGGTGGAGGAAAAGCTGGTCCACGACCGGGTTCCCGAAGAAGAAGAGGGGGACGGCGAGGGCCAGGACCCCGGTGAAGGCGGAGCCGGCGAAGGCGAAGAAGGCGAGGTGATCGGCGAGCAGCCGGTGCGCGAGCAGCCGGGCGGCGGCAGCGGCGCCGGACAGGGTCAGGGCGGGTCCCACGAGCTGGAATCCACGGTCTACGATCTGGGCCGCATCCTCACCGAGCAGTTTGCCCTGCCCAACCTGCGCGACAAGGGCAAGAAACGGTCCCTGACCCGCTTTGCCTATGATCTCACCGACCGCAATCGCGGTTTTGGTCAAATTTTGGATAAAAAGGCGACCCTGAAGCGGGTGATCCAGACCAACATCGCCCTAGGACGGGTGCAGGCCGGAACCCAGGTCGACACCGGCAACCTGCTGATCTCCCCCCGCGACCGGATCTACCGCATTCTCTCCAAGGAAAAGGATTATGAATCCCAGGCCGTGGTCTTTTTTGTCCGCGACTACTCAGGCTCCATGGGCGGCAAACCCACCGAGCTGGTGGTTAACCAGCATGTGCTGATCTACGCCTGGCTGAGCTACCAGTACCAAAATCAGGTGGAGACCCGGTTCATCCTCCACGACACCGAGGCCCGCGAGGTCGAGAATTTCCAGGCCTATTACTCAATGCAGGTGGCCGGCGGCACCCAGGTGGCCTCGGCCTATCGGCTGGTCAATCAGATCGTCGCCGAAGAGGAACTGGCCCGCGACTACTCCATTTACGTCTTCCACGGCACCGACGGCGACGATTGGGACACCTACGGCGAGGAGTCGCTGCCCGAACTGGAAAAGATGCTGGTCTTTGCCAGCCGGGTTGGGATCACCATCGCTGAAAACGGTCTGGAGGGCAGCCGCCGCACCGAGGTGGAAAAATACCTCAGCAAATCCGGCCTATTGGAGAGCAAGAAAGAGCTGCTGCGCCTGGACGTGATGGCCAAGGAGAGCACCGAAGCGCGGATCATCGAGGGCATCAAACATCTGATTTCTTAGCAAGGAGCGGCGCGTCCGCTCCCGGTGGGGATTATGGAACTGATCAGTCAGCATGCCAAACGAATCATGGAAGGGTGCAAGGAACGCGCCCGGCAGGCCGGTCTGCGCTTTCAGGACGAGACCCTGGAATACGTGGTCACCAACCGCGACATGCTGGAACTCGGACCGAAGATTATGATCCCGACCCTCTACGACTACTGGGTGCAGGAGGTCGAGGTGTTGCGCGAACAGGGCCGCTACGAACTCTACCCCAACAATCCCTACGAAACGGTGATCAACACCCGGCCGCCGATCTCCTACTACAACGACAACAATCCCGACTGGCTCAACGTGATGATTTTCTACCACGTTATCGGCCACATCGACTTTTTCCAGAACAACCTCTTTTTCCGCCACACCTGGGACTACGATTTCACCGGTCGCGCCCTGGCCGACAAACGGCTCTTTGCCAAGCTGCGTTCGGAAAAAGGCCGCTGGGTCGATTACGTGATCGAATTTGCCCGCACCATCGACAATCTGGTGGGGTATTTCGATGTGCTGGCCGAGAGCCGCGAGCAGGCCTCCGCCGGCAATCTCAGTCTGCTCGACTACTACTTTGACGTCTTTCTCCAGCGCGGGCCCAAATCATCGGTGAGCCTCTATTCCCAGGAGATTGCCCGCTACAACCGGCTGCTCAAAGAGCATCCCGAAGACGGAGAAATCCGGTTTCTGAAAAGCGTCACCGAAAAGCACGCCGAACTCGAGGCCCTCCACGCCAGGAAACTGCAGGAAAAGAAAAGCGTCGGCCGCACCGATCTGCTCCAGTTCCTGATGGAATACTCGCCCTTTCTCCATCAGGAAAAAAACCGCTGGATGCTGATGATCCTTGAGGTCATCCGTTCGACCTCGCTTTACTTCCAGCCGCAGATCCGCACCAAGATCCTCAACGAGGGCTGGGCCTCCTACTGGCACGACACCCTGTTTCTTGGCGATGATCGGATCAAGGGTCACGAGGTCGATTACGCCATCGTCAACGCCAAGGTCACCTCCATGCCCCGGGTCGGCCTCAACCCCTATGCCCTGGGCATGCGCCTCCTGCAATATCTTGAACAGCAGGCGGAAAAGGGGCGCACCGGCCTGGAGTATTACCAAACCGCCGACCGGCGGCAACGGCAGGACTTTGATCGGGCCACCGGCAAGGGGCGAGACTACGTCTTTCACCTCCGGGAAAATTATTGCGATTCGATGTTCGTCAACAGCTTCATCGATCAGGACTTTGTTGATCAGCACCGGCTGTTCGTGGTCGGCAAGCGGCTCAACAAGGAGCGGATGGCTTGGCAATACTATGTCAGAAGCCGCAAGGCCGCCGATTACAAGGCAATGGTGGCCGACAGTCTCTATCACCCGCCACGCATCGAGGTGACGGTGGCCGAAAACAACGCCCTGATCCTCAACCACACATTCGAGGGCAAGCCGCTGCTGCGCGATTTTCTCCAGGGGGTGATGCTCGGGGTGGAATATCTCTGGGGCGACGAGGTCCACCTCTACACCAGCGTGCCCATCCCGATGAAAGCCGGTCGGGAGAGCGACGGCCAGGCAAAGGAAGAAACCCCGAAACGGACCATCAGCTGGAAGCGGTTTCGCTACACCATGAAGGACAAGACGCTGTCGCGGACCTTGGTGGAATGATGCGACGGCGGCAACCCGAAACAGGAAGGTGAACGGATGGGCGCACTGACCAAGGCCTTGGAGACGCTCAAAGAGTACCGGGGCTCCCGCAATCGGCAGTCTGAACTGTTGTTTACCGAATTTCTGCGCGAGGTGGCGGAGCGACCTGAACGCAACATTCGCAACGTCACTCAGGTCTACGCCGACATGGTGCATTATTTTGTCCGCGCCGGCCTGGACGAATACCGCAACGATCCGGAATCCATCAATTATCTCAACTACGACTGCAGCCGCCTGTTTGTCGAGGGCTCGGACCGACCGTTTTTTGCCGACCGTCTCTTTGCCAACCGCCTGCTCCGCCATGTGGAGTCGCTTTCCGTCGGCGATCAACAGAATAAAATTTACATCTTCGACGGCCCGCACGGCAGCGGCAAATCAACCTTTCTCAACAACCTGCTGCGCCAGTTCGAGCAGTACGCCAACACCCCGGAAGGAACCCGGTTCGAGGTGGTGTGGCGATTGAAGACGGCCGAACTGGCCGGCGGCGTGCACGGCGTGGCCAGCCTGGCCAGTAAGATTTCTCAGTTGCTGGGCGAGGAAATGGGCGGCGAAAGCGAGAGCGGCGCAACCGCCTCAAACAGGGAACACGGCGAGGCTGGCGGCTGGCTGACCTTGCCCTGCCCGAGCCACGACCATCCGCTGCTGATCATCCCCAAAGAGATCCGCCGCCAGTTCCTTGACGACCTGCTGGAGAACGATCACTTCAAGGCCCAGCTCTTCAACGAAAAGAAATATGAGTGGGTCTTCCGCGACGAACCCTGCACTATCTGCCTCTCGCTCTACCAGGAGTTGCTGCAGAAGGAGGGCGATCCGCTCAAGGTGCTGGACAGCGTGCTGGCCCGGCCCTATGTATTCAACCGACGATTGGGGGCCGGCATCTCGGTGTTCAATCCCGGCGACCGGCGCTCGCAACGGGGCGTGCGCACCGACGAAGGGGTGCAGCGTACCCTGAACGCCATGTTTTCTCCCTGCGGCAAGGTGCCGTATCTCTATTCCGGCTACGCCAAGAGCAACAACGGCATCTACGCCCTGATGGACGTCAAATCGCACAACACCGAGCGGTTGATGGACCTGCACAACATCATCAGCGACGGGGTGCACAAGGTGGATCACGTCGAGGAGCGGATCAACTCCCTGTTTCTTGCCCTGATGAATCCGGAGGATAAAAAGGTGTTGACCGATCTGGCGGCCTTCTCCGACCGGATCGAATATGTCAACATCCCCTATGTTCTTGACATTAAAACTGAAGTTGAGATCTATCGCGAGGTTTTCGGGGAACACATCGACGCCAGTTTTCTGCCCCGAGTGCTGCACAATTTTGCCCGGGTGATCGTGGCCACCCGCCTTCGGACCAAGTCCGACGCCATGCTTGAGTGGATTCAAGATGCCGACAAGTATGAACTCTACTGCGACCGCAACCTGCAGTTGCTGAAGATGGAGATTTACACCGGCTACATTCCGGCGTGGCTGGGCGAGGAGGATGTGGAGCGGTTCACTTCCAAGCGGCGGCTGAAAATCATCGCCGAATCCGAACTCGACGGCTGGCAAGGGTTGTCGGGTCGCGATTCCATCCGCATGTTCAACGAGTTTTATTCGATGTACGCCCGGGAAGACAAACTGATCGACATGTCGATGCTGGGCATTTTTTTCCGCAAATACTGCAAGAAAGACAAAAGCATCCTCCCCATGGGCTTTCTCGATTCCCTGCTGCGGATGTACAACTACGCGGTGCTGCAGTCGGTCAAAGAATCGCTCTATTATTACAATGAGGAGCAGATCGCCAAGGACATCCAAAACTACATGTTCGCGGTCAACTTCGAGCCGGGCTCCACGGAAACCTGCCGGTTCACCGGCGAGCGGCTGGAGATCGGCGAAGCCTTTTTCCAGCGGATCGAGTCGCGGCTGATGGTGTCCTCCTCCGACGCCCTTGCCTTCCGCAGCAGCGTGCAGAAAACCTACACCAGCACCACCCTGACCCAGGAAATCCTCCGCGACAACCTGGACATTACCGCAACCAGTCTCTACCTCCACCTCCACGAGCGCTATATCCATAATCTCAAGGAGAAGGTGCTCGACCCCTTCCTCGAAAACGAAAACTTCCGCCGTGCGGTCAAGGAATTCGATCAGGAATCGTTCAAGACCTACGATAAAAAAATCCAGGCCGACGTCCGCTTCATGATGAAGAATCTGCAGAAAAAATTCGGCTATACCCGCCAGGGCGCCAAGGAGATTTGCATTTACGTCATCGACAACAATCTGGCCAAAGTGTTCTCAGAGCAACTGAGCCTGGGACAGTTCACTCCTTGAGCCGCCGGGCAGAATATTACCAGCCAATCCCGTTCGTTCTACACGTGGTGAGTGTATTGTGAGGGAACATCCCTGTGAGCTACCACCCTGTTTTTTGCGTCCCCAACCGGATTTGAACCGGTGTTGCCAGCGTGAAAGGCCGTTTAAGGGAAACCAAGGCAGTTCCACCCAACGCAATACAAGGCTTTCGCGTCATTCCGTATCCTCGAAAAACAACCTACTTCACTAAAAAGGCCCCCAGTGCGGCCCCCAAAATATTTTCCCCAGCGTCGCCGCAAATCTCTTTCTATTTTGCAAAACAGTATAAATATTATACCATAATAGCATGAAATTTGAATTTGACGCCAGCAAGAGCGCTTCCAACGAACAGAAGCACGGAATTGATTTTATTGATGCTCAAGCGCTTTGGGATGATTGGGATTTGTTGGAAATTCCAACCAAGACTGTTGAAGATGAGGGCCGTTGCCTTGTTGTTGGCAAGATCGGCTCAAAGCACTGGTCAGCGGTCATTACATATCGTGGCGACGCCCTTAGAATTATATCTGTCCGGCGTTCACGAGAAAACGAGGTGGAATATTATGAAAGCTCAAGAATTTGACGAAAAATTCGAAGCAGGCGAGGATTTGACCAATGAGCTTGATTTTTCAAAGGCTCGCCGGGTCAACCAGGAAAGCAGACGGGTGAATATTGATTTCCCGGCCTGGGTTGTGGATGGGCTTGATAAGCAAGCGCATCGTCTCGGCATCACAAGGCAGGCGCTTGTAAAAGTTTGGATTGCCGAGAAGTTAAAAACCGCTGCACAATTTTGACGCGGTGCTTTCCAACTATGGAGAAATATCTTTCCGATATAGCTCAGCATCGGGAGTTGAACCCGGTGTTGCGCTGTCATTCCAAGGCGTTCCAGGTATACCGGGACACCTGATATTACTTCCGTATTTCCTCCCCTATCCGCAATTTCCCGTTCAGTTTTATTGATTTGCTCTGTGGAATGTTAACTCCAGTTTAGAAAATTGGAGAATAAGCCCTGGTAAACGATAGGGAGACGGATAAACTGGTTATGCAGTTTACGGGAAGCTGCAAGCCATCCCATAGGCCTATAGGCGTTACCTTTCAACGCCTTTCATTCATCAAGGGAAACATTTCCATGCTTTCTTTTTGTAGAATATTCAAGATATTGCTAATCCTGGGCCTGTGCGCTTCCAGCCGGCCCGCCTGGTCGGCAAACATTTTCCCCTTAGAGCCGCCGGATACCTCCAGCCCTCGGGCGACATTGAGCAGCTTCATCTATTATACCGACCAACTCCATGCGGCGGCGGTGAGTTCCAAGGAGGATGCTAGGCTCGAAAAGGAATTCCTGCAGCGGGCCGCCCGCTGTTTTGATTTGAGTCAGGTCCCATCCACCCTTAAGACGGAGATCGGCATCGAAAGCGTCCTGATGCTCCGGGAAATACTGGATCGTGCAGAACTGCCAAAAATGGAAGATGTGCCGGACCGCCAGGAAGCCAAGCAGCAGGATATTCGGGCCTGGTGGATTCCCCATACGGAAATCACCATCGGCCGAGTGACCGAGGGGCCGCGGCTGGGATCGTATCTGTTTACGCCTGAAACCGTGAAGGCCCTTGAAAACTTTTACTGGGAGGTTAGGGATATTCCATACCGGCAGGACAAGGGAGGGGAGTATACCGGGCTTTATGAACAGTATATTTATTCGTCGGGGTGGATGATCCCCGAGGGACTCCTAAAAAAACTCCCGGAATGGATGAGATTCGGCCTGCACGGCCAGGCTGTCTGGCAGTGGTTCGGACTGATTCTTGTCCTGGGAGCCTGCTTGTTTGCCGTGCTGCTCATGGGGAAATGGCACATGAGGGACTGGCGTAAGTCCGACGCCAAAGATTCGGGGCTGCTCCGCCTGGTGTTTCCCTGCGCCTCTATGCTCCTCTGTCTGGCCGCCAATTACATCGCCGACACCCAGGTGAACATCACCGGGGACATTCTTCGCTATCTGACCGTGGGGCTGGGCATTACGTTTGCTCTTTTTTGCGCCATGGCAATCTACATTTCCGGCGACCTTGTCATGCATGGTATTATTCGGTCGACCAACATCAAGGAGGAAGCCCTTGATGCAGACGTAATCAAGCTGGTTTGCAATCTGTTTACCTTCGGACTTGTGTTCCTACTTTTCTATAAGGTAGGCAGTCATTTCGGCATTCCCGTCACCGCCATCTTTGCCTCGGCGGGTGTTGCCGGTGTTGCCGTCGCCTTGGCAGCCAGGGAAACGCTGGCCAATTTTTTCGGGGGCATATCCATTTTTATGGACCGTCCTTTCAGGGCCGGAGACTATATCGTCCTCAGCAGCGGGGAGCGCGGCGAGGTAAAAGCGGTCGGGATGCGAAGCACCCGCCTATTAACCCGAGACGATATCATGATCACCATACCCAACTCAGTCATCACCAACGGAAAGGTTATCAATCAGAGCCTTCCCAGCCCCTCCATCCGGGTGAAGATAACAATTGGAGTTGCCTATGGAACGGACATAGACAAGGTGGAATCCATCCTCCTGGAACTTGCGACACACAACGAACTGGCCATGCCCGCCCCTGCGCCGCAGGTCCGTTTCATGGCTTTAGGGGCTTCGTCCTTGGATTTTGACCTGTTCTGTTGGGTGTCAAGGCCCCAGGACCGGGACTTGCTGATTCACCAGCTCAACCGCGCCATTTACCTGAAATTCGGCCAGGAAGGCATAGAAATTCCGTTTCCCCAGATGGGCGTGCATATTCATGAGGGGCAACAGCGGTAGGTCATCCGATGCTTTTCTCGTGTTACCCCAAGCCTTTACCTGTGAATGGCTCTTGACACTTACCAAATGATTTTGTTATTATTTGTGGTTATTGAAAATGACGAGCGGGAATAACTCAGTGGTAGAGTGCAACCTTGCCAAGGTTGAAGTCGCGAGTTCGAATCTCGTTTCCCGCTCCATTAGTAACGGTCTATGCCGGCATTGATAGTCGGCATTATAGTTATTGCTCTTCGCCCGCGTAACTCAGTGGTAGAGTACCTCCTTGGTAAGGAGGAAGCCATCGGTTCAAGTCCGATCGCGGGCTCCAATGCTTCACACCTTTATTCGAACCTCTCCACATTCCTCGACTGATAAAAACATCCCCCTAGTTGACCTTGGTCGGCAGGGAATTTTTTTTGTCCCCAACGGCAACGATTTTGCAACCCGCCAAGATTATCTTAATTTCAATTCCCTACACTGTCCCCGATTTTCGCGTCCGATACCGTCCGATACTGTTGAAGTTACAACACACCTTTTTCGGTGTATGCCGTAAATATTACCGATTATCCGGAATCGGTGAATTCCTTCTTGCCACATTGTGGCGGCCTATTTTTCACATTTTATCGTGATAACGACATGTAATTCCATTTCTAAAACAAAAGTGATATAATGTGCCCATCAATGGAGGTGGGTATATGGCACGACCAGCAAGCGGCAAGGAAGTTTTAGCAAAGGCGAAAGAAGCATTGACAAAAGCG
>NZ_JAVBXR010000045.1 GCF_030824455.1 Desulfobulbus sp. | reverse complement strand
CGGTCGACCTGACCTTCAACGGTTTGACCCTGCAGTATCCTGATGTGGGGCAAATTTTTGTGCCGGTGGCCCCCCATCAGGGCGGCGCAGGATCGGGAGCGTCCGGGGTGCGGCAGGCGATCCCGCCTGCTGGTCCATCCAGCCTCAGCTTTGGTGCGACAGGCTCCAGCGGGCGTTTTGAACCCGAGCGGTTGTTTCTGCCCTATTGGAAGAATCGTTGAGCGGTCGCCGCTTGCCGCTCGCCGCCTTGGGGCGCCTTCCCGGTTTGACGCGCTTTTTGCCGCCGAACCAAGAAAGGAATTGTTGCCCAAGGCGTAATTTGCTATTCTTGCCGCCGTCTTCTTAGGTCTTTTCTTTAGCAGGATGCGGAGATCGCAGAAGCGGCGCGCAAACGGCCTGCTTCTGTTTTTCGATACTGTTCCGGGTGTTCCCCGTTGAACTGAATTCTTTCCTGATCAACGATTTCTATGATGCGCTCACACTGTTGTAACGCCAGATCGCTGGCGCTTGTTTCCTGTTGCTGCGGTTTGCTCCTCGCCAGCTGCGCGACCGGCCCGCAAATGATTGATCCCAATGGAGCCCGGGAAAAACGGGAGGCCGCCGTTCGGGAGGAGGGCGGTTCGCACTCTTCCTCTGAGGCCGCCCGGCGGGACGTGTTGATGCCGGCAATGACCTCGATCAACATTCGAATTCACGCGTACGAAGAAAAAATAAAAGAGTGGCAGGAGGTCGGCAGGAAAAACAGCGCCGTGACGCTGCCGCCGGAAAAACTCAACCGGATTAACGAGTGCGAGTCTCAACTGCAGCACATTTTGCTTGAATACAATGCGCTGCGAAACCAACTGCAACAGGAAACCAGGGTGGACGCGGCCCAGTTGCTGGCCGGGAACTCGCTGTTGCAGCTCAACCAGCAGGACATCGACTATCTGGAGAGCGGCTGCGGCAATTTTTTGGCGGAGCTCAAAGCCGCGTCGACGCCGGCGGCCGTTGCGGTTGCCGATCCTCAGATCAAGGCCGCTTTTGACCGAGGCGATTATGACCAGGTGGTCAATCTGTACGCCCAGGCTGGCTTGACCCCGGGCCAAAGCCCTGCCCCCGAAACCACCTTTCAGTACGGCCAGGCCTTGTTGAAAAATCATCAGGAGGCGGAGGCGCGTCGCGTTTTTGCCGATCTGCTGGCCAAGACGCGACAGCAACCGGGCCAGGACGAGCAGCTGCTCCAGATGATGCAGTTGCTTGGCGACCTCGATTTTGTGATGGAATCCTACGACGAAGCGCGCCGTCAATACGAAGACGTGGTCCGCGTTTCCATTGAAAAAGGAGCGCATAAGGAGGAGTGGGCCGGTTTGCAGCTCGCCGCGTTGCAGCCGGGCGGCGCCGCGCCGGCGGAAATGAAGGAATACGGCGCCCTGCTGAGGAACTATCTGGCCTATACCCCCAAACGGGACGGCTACGCCGTGACGGAACTGGCGGATCGGTTTCTGCAAACTTACCCGGCGTCGCGGTTCGCGACCAACGTCAACACCATGCGTAACAATTCCCGCGCCCAGGCTGAGGCGTGGGTGAATCAAGGGATTAAACGCATCGAGGAGACGGCCGGGGAGCGGAAGCCCTTGGAGCCGCAGGCCGTGGACGCGCAAACGCCGACCGGGGCAGCGCAACCGGTGATTCCAATGACCGCAGGCGGGGGGCAAGTCAGTCAGACCGTTGCGCCGCCGCAGACAACCGTGGCTGACGACAGGGCGTTGCAGGAAGAGTACGACAAGGGCGCAGCCCATCTGCAGGCCAAGGAGTACGACAAGGCCATTGAGCGGTTGAACCGACTGCAACGGACCTCGTATGAGGCCAAGGCTCGGCCTCTGATCGAGGAGGCGGCCAAGTTTGGCGCTCAGGATGCGCGGCAGAAGGCGGCTGAACTCTTTGTCCGCGCCAGCAGCAGTCGCGACTCTGAGGAAAAAAGGAAACTGCTGCTGGCCTCGCGCGATCTGCTCCAGGGCATTTTGGTGAAGTATCCGCAATCCGGCCTGACCGACAAGGTGCAGCGCAATCTCACCCGGATCGAGGCTGAGTTGAAGGCGGTGGACGCAGGCGGCGCGACGCCCAAACCTGCGGCCAGCGGCGGCGCCTATGTGCCGCCCAAGACCGGGACCACCCCGGTTGCGCCTGCGACTTCGATGTAATGACCATGAGAATGCAAACGACCGGAGCGCCTGCTCCGGTCGTTTGCATTGGCTGCGGTGGTTGTGAAGGGGGCGATTAGGCCAACAATCGCTCTACATGAGAGATGAAACTTTTTTCATTGACCAAGGTGACTTCATACATGCTGGTCAGCCCTTGCGCCTGTTCATCGCTCAGGCCTGCCACGCACAGAAGAAAGTGAGTCGGGGCAATGTTGAGCCGTTTGCGCAATCTTGAATATTTGTCAATGTCTTGACGAAATTCGCCTGTTTTACATTCGATGCAGATCGGCACGCTGTTGTTGATCAAGAAAACCGCGTCCAGTTCATGGTAATCTTCATTGGGGAAGGTGACCACCAGGCTGCGAGCGCCTGAAAAAGGTATGCGTTTTTCTTGAAGCAAGCTGAACATTTTGATAAAGACAAACCATTCAAGCCAGATGCCGTTAAAAAAATGAACAATCGTCGGCGCTGTTTGCAGTGTTAGTTTGACTATTTTTTCTTGTTTTTGATAAAAATATTTCGCTACAAAGGAGTACTTGTAGAGCTGATTGCAAAAATTTACAATTTCCTGGATGTGCTTCTGGCTTTTTTGAGCCAGTTGAAAATTTACATTGGTATAGCCTTTCTTCTGGATTCGTTTAATCTTGTCGCTGACTTCCTTGAGCGTTTCATAGTTGTTTCCCAGCTCAAAAGCCATCTCGTCAAAAAATCCCGTGGTGTCGAGTTCTTTGGGGTTCACCTGCACCTTGACGTTTTTTGCTGCAAACCACTCGATGATCGGTAGGTATTGTTGATCATTGGTCAACTCTGTGGTGTTATGGATGTCGATGTTCTCCAGGGAGAACGCTTCTTCCCCCGGTTTGTCAATAACCTGGATATCGAGCTGGTCCACTGCATTTGTTTCTTGCCGAAATTTCAACAGCTCTTGCTGCTGGGCAAAATATCTCTCAAGAATTTTTTCAATAAAAGCAAGCGTGGCATAGATTGGAGCCACATGTTGACATTGAGGACATTTTGCCGATTTTCCGATGTAATCGTTTGAAACTTCTCGAAGATGACCGCATTTGCTGCAACGAAAAATAGCCATGGGAGAAACCTGTGAGGGGGGAAGTAAACCTGTAGCTGTTTTAATTGATAATTTTCTTTTAATATTAAAAAGTTGGAGCGGTCAAGGTGAATTTCGCGTTTTCAGTGTGCAGCTTTTCACCTCCAACGCGGCGTCTATGGGGTTGTTTCGCCTGCTAGGTCTTTTGATCGCAAAAGTTATTTTTCTGCCCGTTGACAAAGCGACGCGAGTCGCTTACTTCTGTGGCAGCTTTTGCCTGTACAAGGAATACTTTGCTGGAGGAGCGCTCCGGAAGGGAGGAATAAAATGGCTGCAATAACCGAAAAATCCATTGATCTTGGTGGATTCGCCGTCCATTTTCTCGAATGCGGCAACCCGGACGGCGCAGCGGTGGTTCTGCTCCACGGCATGAAGTTTCAGGCCGAAACCTGGTGTGAACTCGGCACGTTGGAACTCCTGGCGGCGATGGATCTGCACGTGTTGGCCGTGGATATGCCCGGTTTCGGCAAGAGCCCGGCTAGCGAGTCGGCTCCGGTTGAGACCTTGGCGCGATTTTTTGCTCATCTTGGGATTGACCGGGCGGTTGTTGTTGGTCCGTCCATGGGCGGCCGGACCGCTTTGGAGTTTGCCGTCGCCCACCCGCAGCGGATCAACGGCCTGGTGCTGATCGGCGCCGTGGGCGTTGAGGAAAACCGGGCCGGACTCTCCACAATCACCGCGCCGACCCTGATTGTCTGGGGCGCGGAGGATCAGGTGTCGCCCCTGACCAACAGCGACATCCTTGTTGCTGAACTACAAAACGCCCAACGTGAAATCTATCCGCAGGCGCCGCATCCCTGTTACCTGGCCCAGCCGGATCGCTGGCATGCGAGCCTGCGAACCTTTTTAATTGATCGACATATGTGAGGATGCAACCGGCAGACCCATGGGGAAAACACTCATCATCGCCGAGAAGCCAAGCGTTGCCGCTGACATCGTCAAGGCGCTTCCCGGCAAATTCACCAACGCCAAGACCCATTTTGAAAGCGACGATTTTGTCGTCTCCTTTGCCATCGGCCATCTGGTTTCCATCGCCTATCCCGAAGAGATCAATCCCGAATTGCAGAAGTGGACCCTGGACAACCTGCCCATCCTGCCCGAGGAGTTTCCCCTGGCGGTGCTGCCCGACACCAAGCCCCAGTTCAACGCCCTGACCAAGCTGATCCGCCGCCGCGACGTGGATGTGATCGTCAACGGCTGCGACGCCGGCCGCGAGGGTGAACTGATTTTCAAGTACATCCTTAAACAGGCGACCAATCGGACGGTGGAGGGCAAGCGGATACAGCGTTTGTGGCTGCAGTCCATGACCCTGGACGCCATCCGCGACGGTCTGGGCAAGCTCAAGGACAACGCCGAGATGCTGCCGCTGGAGGACACCGCCCTGTGCCGTTCCGAGGCCGATTGGCTGATCGGCATCAACGCCACCCGGGCCTTGACCTGCTATAATTCCCGCTTTGGCGGGTTCCGCAAGACGCCCTGCGGTCGGGTGCAGACCCCGACGCTTTCGCTTCTCGTCAAACGGGAGACCCAGCGCCGCGAATTTGTCCCCGCCACCTATTGGGAGTTGCACGCCCAGTTCGATTCCGGTCCGGTCCGCTACGAAGGCGTGTGGATCGACCCGGCCTTTGCCAAGGACGATGAACAGAGCCATGGCCGCCGCAACCGCATCTGGGAAGAGGAAAAGGCAAAGACCCTGGTGGAGCGCTGTCTCGGCAAACCGGCGGTGGTGGAGGAGACGAGCAAGAAGTCGAGCAAGGGCGCGCCGCCGCTTTATGACCTGACCCTGCTGCAGCGCGAGGCCAACAGCCGCTTCGGCTTTTCCGCCAAAAACACCTTGGGACTGGCCCAGTCGCTGTACGAGCGGCACAAACTGATCACCTATCCGCGAACCGACAGCCGCTGCCTGCCCGAGGACTACCTGTCCACGGTGGAAAAGGTGGTGGCGCAGCAGCAGCAATGGCAGTACGGCAAGTATGCCGCCGAGGCCCTGGCGAAAAAATATCTCAAGAAGGACAAGCGGATCTTTGACAACAAAAAGATCTCGGACCACTTTGCCGTCATCCCCACCGCCGGCCTGCCCAAAACCCTGTCCGAGCCGGAACTGAAGATCTATCAGATGATTGTTCAGCGTTTTCTTGCCGTATTCTTTCCGCCGGCGGTGTATCATAACACCACGCGACTTTCGCTGGTCGAGGGCGAGACCTTCCTCACCGAGGGCAAGATTCTGGTCGAAACCGGCTGGCGCGCGATCTACGGAGCCACCAGCGAGGAAGACGGCGACAAGGAACTGCAGGCCCTGCCGGCCGCCGCAGCCGTTCTGTGCCAGGAGATCGACAGGCAGGAGCATCAGACCAAGCCGCCGCCCCGGTTCAACGAGGCGACCTTGCTCTCGGCCATGGAGAATTCCGGCAAGCTGGTCGAGGACGAGGAACTGGCCGAGGCCATGAAGGAACGCGGCCTGGGCACGCCCGCCACCAGGGCCGCGATCATTGAAAAACTGATCAACGAGAAGTACATGGTCCGCGAGCAGCGCGATCTGGCCCCCACAGGCAAGGCCTTTGAACTGCTGAGCCTCCTGGAGGCCCGCAAGATCGACGTCCTGGCTTCTCCGGAGCTGACCGGCGAATGGGAGTGCAAGCTCAATCAGATCCTCAAGGGGACCATGACCCGGCCGCAGTTCATGAAGGAAATCCGGGAGATGACCAGCGCCATTGTCGATAAGGTCAAACAGGGCGGCGACGCCGAACGGCACGAGGCCGCCTTTTCGCCGGTGGACGGGGTGCGCTTCTTCGAGACAGCCTCGGCCTTTGAATCCGAGGACAAAAAGCTGATGATCCGCAAGGTCCTGGGCGGCCGGGTGATGGAGACGGCGGAGATCGTTGAGTTGATCAAAGGCAAGACTCTGGGGCCCCTGAGCGATTTTCGCTCGAAAAAGGGCAAACCCTTCACCGCCTCGGTGCACATCGCCAACTCCAAGGTGGAGTTTCTGTTTGCCGATTCCACCGCTGAACTCGATCTGGACGACATCCGCAGCCAGGAACCTTTGGGGCTTTCGCCCATCGACCAGACCAAGGTCTTTGAGACGCCGGCCGGATTTCTTTCCGATTCAGCCCTGGAGGGCGATCAGAAGAAAGGGTTGCGCATCTCCAAGGTGATCCTTGGGCGGCGATTGGATCGGGAGCACATCAGCCAGTTGCTGACCAGCGGCCGCACCGAGTTGATCAACGGATTTATCTCCAAAAAGAAAAAACCCTTTGACGCTTTCTTGCTGCTCGACGCCAAGGGGAAACTGACCTTTGAGTTTCCTCCGAGAAAGAAAAAGGGCGCGGAAAAGGACGGCGACAACGGCTGACGCCAGTCTCCGGTCCGGAAGAAGAACGCATTTCGAAAGGCGGCGGAAGGTGCGGCAATCAACAATTACAGACCGTCATCAACCAGTGGAAGTATGAGAAAATTAAAGAAAGATTACGAGGAAAAAGAGGGTAGGGAACTGGCGGCGGTCTGCGCCCGGGTTGCCCTGGACACCAAGGCGGAAGACGTGGTGGTGCTGGACGTGCGCGGCCTGGCCTCTTTCACCGATTATTTTGTGATCATGAGCGGCCGCTCAACCCGCCATGTGCAGGGCCTTGCCGAGGCGCTCGAAAGCGAGTTGAGCGCCAAGCGGGTCAACAGCAAGCACAGCGAAGGCTTGCGCGAGGGCATGTGGGTGCTGCTTGATTTCGGCGATGTGGTGGTGCACATCTTCTATTATGAGAATCGCGGTTTCTACGACCTTGAGGGCCTGTGGCACGACGCGCCGAAGGTTGACGTCGACCAGTTGCTGGCCGAAGATTCGCAGCAATAAGCGTCCACGGAGGTTTGCAATGCCCGCTCCTGTTCCAGTTATTTTAGCCATTCTCGACGGTTGGGGACTCGGCGATCCAACGCCGACCAACGCGGTTTTTGTCGCCGACACCCCGAACATGGACCGGCTGAGCAGCGAGTTTCCCATGACCCGGCTGACTGCCCACAACGGCCTGGTTGGGTTGCCGGAAGGGCAGATGGGCAACTCCGAGGTCGGGCATCTCAACATCGGCGCCGGGCGGATCGTGTACCAGGATTTCACCCGCATCAACCGTGCGGTGGAGTTGGGCGAATTCGCGGCCAACCCGGTGTTCAACGGCGTGGCGGATCAGGTCAAAGCGGCCGGAACCCGCCTCCACCTCTGCGGGCTGCTCTCCGACGGCGGCGTGCACAGTCACATCCGCCACCTGATCGCGCTGCTTGAGTTGGCGGCGGCCAAGGGCGTCGAGGTGTGCGTCCACTGCTTCATGGACGGCCGCGACACCCCGCCTCAGAGCGGGCTGGCCTTCATGGAAGAACTGACCGCGGCCATGGCGCGGATTGGTTGCGGCCGGGTGGCCACGGTGAGCGGACGCTATTGGGCCATGGACCGGGACAAACGCTGGGACCGGGTGGAGAAGGCCTGGAACGCCATGGTCTGCGGCCAGGGCGTCATGGCGGCGGATTCGGTTGCCGCCGTGCGCGAGGCCTATGCGCGCGGCGAGACCGACGAGTTCATTGCCCCGACCGTGCTGGTCGACGACCAGGGCGCGCCCGTGGGTCGGATTGCGGACGACGACGCGATCCTCTTCTTCAATTTCCGCGCCGATCGGGTGCGGGAACTGTGCCACGCCTTTGGCGACGCCGATTTTGCCGGCTTTGTCCCCGCGTGCCGTCCCCGCCTGCTGACCCTAGCCACCATGACCGAGTACGAGGCGGACTTCACCTTTCCCGTGGCCTTTCCGCCGGTGACCCTGACCCATATCCTCGGCGAGGAGGTCAGCCGTCACGGCCGGCTCCAGCTGCGGATTGCGGAAACCGAGAAATACGCCCACGTCACCTATTTTTTTAACGGCGGCAACGAAGTGCCCTTTCCCGGCGAGGACCGGCTGCTGGTCAATTCGCCCCGCGACGTTGCCACCTACGATCTCAAGCCGCAGATGAGCGCGGTGGAGGTCACCGACAAACTGCTGGAGCGGCTGACGGAACGGGAAGCGGCGGGAACGCCGTACGATCTGGTGATTTTGAACTTTGCCAACGGCGACATGGTCGGCCACACCGGGGTGATGGCTGCGGCGGTGACGGCCTGCGAAACCGTGGACCGATGCGTTGGCCGCATCTGCCAGTTTGTGCAGGAGCGGCGCGGCGTGCTGCTGATCACCGCTGACCACGGCAACGCCGAGCAGATGGTCAACCCAGAAACCGGCGGCCCCTACACCGCCCACACCCTCAGCCCTGTGCCGTTCATCGTGGTCTCTGAGGCGCATAGAAACCGCGCCTTGCGATCCGGCGGGGCGCTCAAGGACATCGCCCCCACCATTCTTAGCCTGATGGAATTGCCGATTCCGGTTGAAATGGAAGGGGAAAATTTGCTCGTCTGACAGTCGGCAGGCGTTGCCCACTCACAAACCTGCGGACCCAGAGTCTCAAGATAAGGAACACGAATATGCGCTATATCAGTACCCGGGGCGGGATTGCGCCCCTGCGATTTCAGGATGCGGTGATGATGGGCCTGGCCCGGGACGGCGGTCTGCTGCTGCCCGAAACCCTGCCCGCGATCTCCGCCGACACGCTCGACCGCTGGCAGCATCTGCCCTACCAATATCTGGCCCGCGAGATCCTCTCCCTGTTCATCGACGACATCCCGGCCACGGACCTTGAGGAACTGGTCGAGCGCTCCTACGCCTCCTTTGCTCATCCGCAGGTGACCCCGGTGTGCAAGCAGGGCGAGGTTTACATCCTGGAACTGTTCCACGGGCCGACCCTGGCCTTCAAGGACGTGGCTCTGCAGCTGCTCGGCAATCTGTTTGAGTACGTGCTGGCCCGCACCGGCGGGTTCATGAACATCCTCGGCGCCACCTCGGGCGACACCGGCAGCGCCGCCATTGCCGGGGTGCGCGGCAAGGCGGGCATCAACATCTTCATCCTCCATCCCCACGGCCGCACCAGCCCCATTCAGGCCCTGCAGATGACCACGGTGCTGGACCCCAACGTGTTCAACATCGCTGTGAACGGCTCCTTTGACGACGCCCAGGCAATCGTCAAGGCGATCTTCAACGATCTCGCCTTCCGCGACGCCTATCAATTGGGCGCGGTCAACTCGATCAACTGGGCCCGGGTGCTGGCCCAGGTGGTCTACTATGTCTACGCCTATCTCAAGTTGCGCAAACAGGGCGCGAGCAGCGTCGATTTTTCGGTGCCCACCGGCAACTTCGGCGACATCTTCGCCGGGTTTGTCGCTCGCCGGCTGCTGCCTGCCGGCTGCATCCACACTCTGATTTTGGCCACCAACGAAAACGACATCCTTACCCGCTTCGTCTCCCAGGGCGAGTATTCGCGCGGTCAGGTCATCACCACCAGCAGCCCGTCCATGGATATCCAGATCGCCTCCAACTTCGAGCGCTATCTCTATTACCTGCGGGGCGAGAACGGCGGACAGGTGAAGGCGGACATGGAAGGGTTTGCCGCCACCGGCACGCTTGATCTCTCGGCTTTCAAGGCGCAGATAGCGGAGGATTTCAGCTCGCGTTCGGTCTCCGAACCGGAGACCATCGCCACCATCGGCGATTTCCACCGGCAACACGGCTACCTGCTTGATCCCCACACCGCCGTCGGGGTCAAGGCGGCGCTGGAACTGAAGGATGCGAACCGGCCGGTGGTCTGCCTGGCCACGGCCCATCCGGCCAAGTTTGGGGCCGCCGTCGCCCAGGCCATCGGCAGCGAACCGCCCCTGCCGCCGGCCCTGAGCGATCTGGCAAGCCGCGAAAGCCGCTGCGCCGTGCTGGACGCCGACATCGACGCGATCAAAGATTTTGTCGTCGCCAACGCTCTGCGCTGATCAAGGAAGGCTGGGTGCGGCCAGGGGTGAATTATGATTGATATGGTCCTGCATCAGCAGCAAGTGGAAACTGCGCTTGCCTTTCTCCGCGACCGCAGCAAAGAGCCGCCGGAGGTGGTGATCCAGCTGGGCACCGGACTGGGCGAGTTGGCCAAGGCGATGCAGGTGGACTGCACCCTGGCCTACGAGGATATTCCCCATTTTCCCCGCTCCACCGTGGCCAGCCACGCCGGCAATCTGGCGATTGGGCGGCTGGCGGGCAAGCGCGCCGCCATTCTCCAGGGACGGTTTCATTGTTACGAGGGGTATTCGGCCCGCGAAGTGGCCTTCCCCATCCGCGTGCTGGCGCTGCTCGGCGCGAAAACAGCAATCATCACCAACGCCAGCGGCGGCCTCAATCCGGCCTATCGGCCGGGAACCCTCATGGTCTTGGCCGATCACCTCAACCTCCTGGGCGACAATCCGCTGCGCGGGCCGAACATTGACGCCTGGGGGCCGCGATTTCCCGACCTGTCCACCCCCTATGCGCCGGAACTCCGGCAGTTGGCGCTTTCGCTTGCCGAGCGGTTGGGGCTTGCGGAGACAACCAGCGGCACCTACGTCTGCATCCCCGGTCCGAGCCTGGAAACCCCGGCTGAGACCCGGTTTTTGCGGATGATCGGCGCCGACGCGGTGGGCATGTCCTCGGTGCCGGAAATTCTGACCGCCCTGCATGCGGGCATGCGGGTGCTGGGGCTGTCGGTGGTGGCCAACGTCAACGATCCCGATCACTTTCAGCCCATTCTGCTTGACGAAATCATTGCCGCCGCCCGCAAGGCGGAGCCGCGTCTGCAGCAGTTGATCATCACTCTTTTGTCGGAGCTGCAACCATGAGCGCACAGCAGGCAGACCTCATTCTTACCGGCCGCTATCTGCTGCCCATGGACGACAACCAGTCGGTGATTGAACACGGCGGGGTGGCCGTCGCCGGCGACTCCATCCTGGCGGTAGGCAAGGCGGACGAACTGCTGGCGCGCTACCCGGAGGCCGAGGTCGTCGCCGAACCCATGGGGCTGATCATGCCCGGTCTGATCAATGTCCACACCCACGCGGCCATGTCGCTGTTCCGGGGGATGGCCGACGATCTGCCGCTGATGCAGTGGCTGCAGGACCACATCTTCCCGGCGGAGGCCACCCTGACCGGCGAGCAGGTCTATCAGGGAACCCTGCTTTCACTGTGCGAGATGATCAAGTCCGGAACCACAACCTTTTGCGACATGTATCTCTTTGCCGGCGAGGTGGCTCGGGCCGCTTCGGAGGCGGGGATGCGGGCCTGGATCGGCGAGGTGCTCTATGATTTTCCCTCGCCCAATTACGGCGAGCTGGAAAACGGCTTCGCCTATGTCCAGGAATTGCTTGACCGCTACCGCAACCACCCGCTGATCAGCATTACCCTTGATCCGCACGCGGTCTACAGCTGTTCCCCTGCGCTGCTGACCCGGCTGGGCGACCTGGCTCGAGCCGAAGGGGCCTTGTACGTGATTCATCTGGCCGAAAACGAGGAAGAGGTCCGCACCTGTCGTCAGCGCTATGGCCGCACCCCGGTGGAGCATCTTGAATCGCTTGGCCTGCTTGGTCCTCATGTAGCGGCCGCCCACTGCGTCATGCTCACCAACGCCGAGATTGCCCTGCTGGCCGCGCGCGGCGTCAATGTCGCCCACTGCCCGGAGTCGAACCTTAAGCTGGCCTCGGGCATCGCGCCGGTGGTCGACATGCTGGCGGCGGGGATCGCCGTGGGCATCGGCACCGACGGCAGCGCCTCCAACAACGACGTCGACATGTTCGGCGAGATGAACACCACCGCCAAGATCCACAAGGTCGACCGCCTGGACCCAACCGCCATGAACGCGGCAACCACCCTGCACGCCGCCACCATGGGCGGGGCCAAGGTGCTGGGCGCGGAACACCTGATCGGCAGTCTAGCGCCCGGCAAGAAGGCCGACTGCATTGTGCTTGATCTCGACCAACCGCATCTCACCCCGATCTACCACCCCGTGTCTCATCTGGTCTATGCCGCGCGCGGCGGCGACGTCATCCATTCGGTGATTAACGGCCGGGTGGTGATGCGGGAGCGCCAGCTCCTGACCCTGGACGAACCGGCGATCTTGGCTCGCGCCGCCGAGATCGGGGCCGGGTTCCGCCAGAGCCGCAATGGCGGTTGACAGGGGCTCGGCCCTGGTGCTATTATCAATTTCTTTCGTTCTTTTTTCTGCAAATTTTTGACGAGGTGTCGCCATGTTCGGACTCGGAATGCCTGAACTGATCATTATTCTGGTTATTATTGTTATTATCTTTGGCGCCGGCAAACTGCCGGAAATCGGCAGCGGCATCGGCAAGGGCATCCGCAACTTCAAGGAGGCCACCAAGAAGGACGAGGAACCCAAAACCCTCGACGACGACAAAAACAAAGAGGCCTGAGCGCTTGCTCGCCTCTGTCCCCCTGTATCCCCAACCTGGCGCTCGCAATGTTTGGACTCGGAACCCCTGAATTAATTGTCATCCTCCTGATTGCCTTCCTTATCTTTGGCAGCAAAAAATTGCCGGAAATCGGCGCCGGGCTCGGCAAGGCCATCGGCTCGTTCAAAAAAGGGCTGGGCGATGTGGAAGAGGCCGGCGGCGCGTTGAAGAAAAGCCTGCCGGTGGTTAAAGAACTCACCGAGGTCAAAGAAACCTTGGACAAAGCCAAGGCCGTCACCCGCGTCCTCGGCAAGTAGTCCCGCCGTTTATCCTCTCAACCTTCGGCGGCGCCCGCAGCGATTTTCCCCGCCCGGCCGCCGAAGGGCCTTTGCTCTTGACAACCATTTCCCTTTTCAGTAAATGAATTTCCCTGCAACCCTTGTCAATTCTGTGATTTTGTTGTCACGAAAATGTGCGACATATACATTTTTGTGGTCTTTTGTCTGGGTTGCCCCGTCTGATCAAGATCGACCTTTCAGGAGCCGTTCATGTGCCGATTAGCCTTAAAAAGCGCAGATACACCCTTTTCGCCCTATGAAGTCCTCACCGCCATGGAGGCCATGCAGGAAGGTTACGACGGCAGCGGCCTTGGCCTGTTGCTGCGCGGCGTGGAATTCGATGAGTTCAAACTCAAGCCCCACCATGTCGTCCTTTCCGGCATCGCCCACACCGAGGCCGCCTTTCACCGGCTGACCGACTGGATGGGCAGTCAGGGGTTCCAGGTCAAGTATGTGCACGAGTTTGACCGCCGCCCGCAGTTGATCGAGGCCAAAGACCGTTTTAATTATCTGGTTCGCGTCTACCGCATGCCCGAAGCCTGGGCCGGATTGACCCCGGAGCAGATTGACGACCGGCTGCTGCAGGTTCGGCTGGCCATCCGTCGCGACGGCGACGCCCACGGCGGCGACATCACGGTCTTTTCGCTCTATCGCGACGTGGTGATGCTCAAGGAGGTCGGCTGGCCGCTGGAAGTCGGCGACGCCCTTGGCCTTGCGGACGGTCGCCTGAGGGCGCGGGTGGTCATGGCCCAGGGCCGGCAGAACACCAACTACGGGATCAACCTGTACGCCTGCCATCCGTTCTTCATCCAGGGCATCGCCACCATGACCAACGGCGAGAACACCGCCTTTGTGCCGATCAAGGAATGGCTGCTGGGCAAAAACATCCCCGGCTACATCGGCTATCACAGCGATTCCGAGACCTTTACCCATATTCTCCACTACATTACCAAGAAGCTGAAACTGCCCTTGGAACTCTACAAGCACGTCATCACGCCGCTCAAGACCGAGGAGCTGGACGCGCATCCCAACGGCGATTTCCTCAAGGGGCTGCGCACCGCCTGCCGCCGTCTGATCATCGACGGTCCCAACGCGGTCATTGGCACCCTGCCTGATGAAACCTGCATGCTGGTGATGGATCAGAAAAAGATGCGGCCGGCCACCGTCGGCGGCCGACCCGGCGCCTGGGCCATTGCCTCTGAGATGTGCGGAGTCGACGCCATGGTTCCGGACCGCGATCCCGCCCTTGATTTTCAGCCCATGCGGCAGCACACCGTTATCATTCCTCCCGAGCGAAAGGAACTTACAGTATGGTCTCAGTTCGATCAATTTACACTTCCCCAAGCAGCCTGACCTACCACGATCTTCCCTGGATCATTGAGCACCGGGAGGATCGTTGCACGCTTTGCGGTCGTTGCACAGCCGCTTGTCCGGTGGGGGCCATTTATCTGACCTATCGCCGGCAGCGGATGCCGAAACTTGATGTCCTGCAGAAAAAGCGGGGCAACGAGTACCGCCATTTCACCGGCATCCGTCAGCACACCGTGATCGAGAAACGGTGCATTGGCTGCGGCATGTGCGCCTCGGTCTGTCCCAACGAGGCGATCGGGCCGCACGTCAACGACAATGAGCATCGTTCGGCCTTTTTGCTCAATCAGAAGGGCGACGCCTACAAGCGCGGCGGCCGGCGCAACGCGCCCGGCAAGACCGTGCTGGACCGCATCTCGTTCGGCCGCATCTCAATGCTCACCGACCCGGCGCTGGACGCCGGCCGGCACGAGTTCAACATCAACACCATCCTGGGCCGGGTGCTGCCGCCGGAGGAGTTCCTCCGCCGCAAGCTGACCGGCGAATGGATTCCGCCGACCCGCGAGATCTTCCCGTTCATCATCGGCTCGATGTCCTTTGGCGCGCTTTCGCCTAACATGTGGCTTGGTCTGCTGCAGGGCGTGGCCTACTGCAACGAGGTGCTCGGCATTCCGGTGGTCATGGCCACCGGCGAGGGCGGTTGTCCGCCCTGGGTGTTGAAAAGCCCCTTCCTCAAATACATTATCCTCCAGATCGCCTCCGGCTATTTTGGCTGGGACGAGATCATCCGCGCTATTCCGGACATGCAGTGCGACCCGGCGGCCATCGAGATCAAGTACGGCCAGGGCGCCAAGCCCGGCGACGGCGGTCTGCTGATGTGGTTTAAGGTCAGCAAGCTGATAGCCCGGTTGCGCGGCGTGCCCGAAGGGGTCGACCTGCCTTCGCCGCCGGTGCATCAGACGCTCTACTCGATTGAGGAGAGCGTCATGAAGATGATCCAGACCATGTCCATGGCCTTTGGCTTCCGGGTGCCGGTCTATCCTAAGATTTCCGGGTCAACCTCGGCCAAGTCGGTGCTCAACAACCTGGTGCGCAACCCCTATGCCGGCGGTCTGTTGATCGACGGCATCGACGGCGGCACCGGCGCAGCCTACAACGTCAGCATGGACGCCACCGGTCATCCGATTGCCTCCAATCTGCGCGAATGCTACCTCGATCTGGTCCGTCAGGGCCGGCAGAACGAGATTCCCCTGTTCGCCGCCGGCGGCGTCGGCAAGAACGGCAACGTCGCCCAGAACGGCATGGCCTTGGTTATGCTCGGGGCCTCGGGGGTGCACATCGGCAAGTACATCATGCAGGCCACCGCCGGCTGCCTGGGCAACGAGATGGGTCGCTGCAACGTCTGCAATGTGGGCCTCTGCCCCAAGGGCATCACCAGCCAGAACCCGAAACTGTACCGCCGGCTCGATCCCGACGACGTGGCCCAGCGCGTGGCCGACGTCTTCATGGCCATCCGCACCGAGGTCAAGAAGATCATGGCGCCGCTTGGCCGCTCCCAGAGCCTGCCCATCGGCATGTCCGACGCCCTTGGCGTTGACGACAAGGCCATCGCGGAACGGTTGCAGATCAATTACATCTGTTGAGACAGGATTCATTCCAGGACTTGTTTGAAATATGAGCGAAACAAAGCACACCATACTCACTGTCCGCGGCCGGGACGACAACAACCTGCGGATCTCGTCCAAGCTGTTTGAGGAAGAGGTGCGGGGCGCGGCCGCGGTTGCCGACGAACTGATTCTTGAATCCTACGGCCAGCACAACATCGGGCTGCGGCTTGGCTCCGTCGACAAACCCCTCACCATTCGGGTGAAAGGTCCGGCCGGTCAGCGGCTTGGCTGCATGGGCCTGAAAGGCGCGACCATCATCTGCGAGGGCTCGGCCTCGGACGACGTCGGTTATCTCAACATCGGCGCGGACGTTGTCGTCAAGGGCGACGCCACCAACGGCGTGTGCAACGCCATGGCCGGCGGCCGGGTGATGATCGGCGGCTCGATCGGCGCCCGCGGTCTGACCATGACCAAGTGGAATCCCGACTACGAGCGGCCCGAGATGTGGGTGCTCGGTTCGGTGGGCGACACCTTTGCCGAGTTCAACTGCGGCGGCGTCGGCGTGGTGTGCGGATTCAACCCGAAAAATCCGGCCAATGTCCTGGGTTACCGGCCCTGCGTCGGCATGGTGGGCGGCAAGATCTTTTTCCGCGGCCCCATCGACGATTCCTACGCCAAGACCAACGCCAAGCTGACCCCGCCAAGCGACGAGGAATGGCAGTGGTTGAGCGAGCGGCTGCCGGAATTTCTCGACAAAATCGGTCGGTCGGAATTGCTGGCCGCGCTGTCGGCGCGGGCCGAATGGAACGTGCTGGCGGCGATTACCCCGCAGGAGCGGGCGCTGATGTTTTCCGGCCCCATGCCGATGGCCGAGTTTCGCCGACGGATCTGGGACCAGGGTTTTGGCGGCGGCGATCCATTGCGCGACGTGGCTCCGGGACTGGAGCGCTCGCTGATCGGGGTGATCGAGCCGGGCGAGTTTCGTCGTAAAAAGCCCTTCTGGGCCAACCGCGACGCAGCCGCGCCCTGCACTTTTTACTGTCCGATCCACATCCCGACCATCGACCGGTTGCGCATGCTCCGCGAAGGCCGCAACGACGAGGCCTACGAGATGCTGCTGCGGTACACGCCGTTCCCGGCCTCGGTCTGCGGCACGATCTGCCCCAACCTCTGCATCCAAAACTGTTCCCGCGAGAAGATCGACTACAGCATCGACGCCTCGGTGCTGGGCCGTTCGGTACAGACGGCTGAGCCTCCGCAGGCCCTGCCGGCCACCGGCAAGCGGGTGGCGATCATCGGCGGCGGACCGGCGGGCATGGCCGTGGCCTGGCACCTGGCCCTGAACGGCGTTGAGGCCCATATTTTTGAGCGTGACCAGCAGCTGGGCGGCAAACTGGCCCAGACCATACCCTGGGAGCGGCTTTCCCGCGCGGTCTGGGACGTCGAGATCAGCCGTTTCCTCAAGACCAAAAACCTCCATGTCAACCTGGGGGCCAGTCTGAGCAAGGACAAGGTCGAGGAACTGAAAAAGCAGTTCGATTACGTGGTGGTGGCGGTGGGCACGCATCAGCCGCGCACCCTTTCGTTTCCCGGTCATGAGCGGGTCATCCCGGCGCTTGAGTACCTCAAGGCGGCCAAGAGCGACAAGCCCATGGCCACCGGCAAACAGGTGGTGGTGATCGGGGCCGGCAACGTCGGGTGCGACGTGGCGGCCGAGGCCTACCGGCTGGGCGCGGATCAGGTGGTGCTGGTCGACATCCAGAAACCGTTGGCCTTTGGCAAGGAACGGGCAGCGGCCGAGGCCTTGGGCGCGACCTTTAAATGGCCGTTTATGACCCGCGAGGTCACGGCTGAGGGCTTGATCGGCGCCGACGGCGTTCTCCTGCCTGCCCAGACCGTGATCATTTCCATTGGCGACATCCCCAGCCTGCCCTTTCTGCCCGATTCGGTGGACGTGGTCAAGGTGGCGGGCGCCTCCTGGATCAAAACCGACGAGGCGGGGCGGACCAGCGACGACAAGATTCTCGCGGTCGGCGACGTCGAACGGCCGGGCTTGGCCACCAACGCCCTGGGCGCCGGCAAGCGCACCGCCGAGTATCTGCTCGCCGCCTTCAAGGGCGAACAGTGGACGCCCTTCCGCCAGCGGTTGATCAACTACGAGGACCTGACCCTGGCCCACTACGATCCGTGCACCGATCGCGGGACCACCGACGATCAGCAGGCGGCCCGCTGTCTGAGCTGCGGTTCCTGTCGCGATTGTCACCTCTGTGAAACCATCTGCCCGACCGGGGCCATCTTCCGTCGGGAAATCACTCCGGGTCCGGACGGGGTGGACTATGAGTATGTCTCCGACGACGACAAGTGCATTGCCTGCGGCTTCTGCGCCGACACCTGCCCCTGCGGCATCTGGGTGCTGCGGCCGTTCTAAGTCCGGATTGCATCGGAAAGCAAACAGCCCCTGACCGCATGGCGGTCAGGGGCTGTTTTTATTTGGAAGCTGGGTCTGGGCAGGCGTCACGTGAGAGTCCTGAGAATGTCGTCCATCGTGTTCAGACAGAGGAACAGGAAGCGTGTCCGCGAGCAGCGGGGCGACCGGCAACTCCAGCGTCTCTTTACAGTTCTCCGGTCATGCCGAATTCGATGGGGGTCTTGACAAAAAACACGTTCACCCCTGCCTCTTTGATCCGCGCGAACAGACGCTTGGCGTCTGCTTCACTGACCGCCATGGTCACCTGCATGGGTTGATCGGTCAGCTCAAAAAAATGTACGGAGCGCAGTTTGCGATCATGGCCGTATCCCTCCGCCGCCGGCGTCAGGGTGGCGCCGCCGATCCCCATGGCCCGTGCTTCTTCGACCAACCATTGCGCCACCGGTCGGCCCTGGTGGCTGCGATCCTGTTGGGTGAAAAAGGTCAATTGATACCCGAGCATAGGCGCCTCGTTGGGTTAGCTTGGTTGCAAGGACAGGGTCAAACATTGCGCGCCGGCGGGCGCTTCATTTTTTCATAAAACGAAGCATTACCTTGTATTTGGCGATGTCCATATCCTTGGGCAGGATGGTTCCGTCGGGAATGAGCAGGGTCAGCACTCGGCCGTTTTGCGGGTCCTGGCGCTGCTGCCGGCGTCGTTCCTGGCCCAGGGGGCCGATGATCCGTTGGCGCGGTTCGCGGATATGCAGCAATTCTGCCTCCACCGGCGCGCCGTAGGGGCCGGGTTTATGGGGCGACGGCACAATGGGTTCAATGCCGCCAATGATAATATCCACCATAGTCTTTCCTCCCTGAAATGATAATGTGGCGTATCCTATCGGATTTTGTTTCGATTTACGCGCTTTTTTTCAACTTTCCCATTGCGTGCGCCTCGAGTTCCAGCAGGGCCCGCTTCATTGGCAGGCCGCCGCCAAAGCCGGTCAGTTGGCCGCCGGCCCCGATCAGACGGTGGCAGGGGACGACGATGGCCAGGGGATTGGCGTGGGCCGCCCCGCCCACAGCCCTGGCTTTCTGGCGTCCGCCGATCCGCCCGGCCAGTTCGCCGTAGGTCATGGTCGCGCCGTAAGGAATGGCGCGGAGCTGGGCCCAGACCTGTTGCTGGAAGGCGGTGCCGTGGATCGACAAGGGCAGATCGAAATCACGGAGCGTTCCGGTCAGGTAGGCCAGCAACTGCCGACCGGCTTCGGCTAACAACGGATGGGCGCTGATTGTCTCCACGGGTTGCGCGGCGACGCTCGGCGCCTCTGCCGGAAAGGCGAGGCCGCAGAGGCCCAGGTCGTCGATGGTCAGGGTGAAGAGGCCCAGGGGGGTGGGGAGGGCGGCGCTGTGGTGCATGAGGTGCTCCTGTACAAAAAAGGTCAAGAGGCGTTCAAGTTGTCGACGGTTGCTTTGGGCTTCAAGCATTTGCGCAGCTCCTCCAACAGCAGTCCCTCAACTTCGGTCTGCTGCCGAAGCACGGCGGCGGCCCGTTGATAGAGCGCTGCCAGGTGTCCCGGCTCGGAACCGGTGAGGATATGGCTGCAGTTGTAGTTGAGGCAAAAGATCGGTTTGACCAGGAAAAGACATCCCTGCGGGCCCAGAAAACCGCAGTTTTCGCCGCTCTGTTCCTGGTAGGTTACGTCAACCCCCATGAGCAGATTGATCAACAGCTGGACGGCGTCGGCGTTGCCGGCCATGAAGGCGCTGCAGCAACCGCCGCCTGGGGTGGCGGCGCATTGGCCGCAGCGTTGTCCCATCTCCATGGCCCGCATCTGTTCGTTCAGGGCGCAGGCGTGTTCGCGCAGCTGCCCCAGCGCTTCGGTCAGGCCGGGCACACTCGCGGGCTGCTCGCCAAGGTCCGCGTGCAACCTCCCGGCTTGTTTGAGTTTGTCGTTCACTGTGCCGCTGTAACAGGTTTGGACTAAATGGGCGTCCTGGTGGGCCATAAATCTCCTTTGTTCCGTGAGAGCCCTTAGTTGACGGCCTGGAGCATAAAGTGCTTCCACACCGGGGCCGCCGCCTGGCCGCCGGTTTCGCCGGTGCCGAGCGGCGTGTCGCGGTCGTGGCCGACCCAGACGCCGGTGGTGAACTCCTGGGCGGAGCCGATGAACCAGGCGTCGAGGTTGTTGTCGGTGGTGCCGGTTTTGCCGCTGGCGCCGCGCACGCCGGAGGCGTTCTTGCCCGTGCCCCGCTGGACCACCTGGGTCATGGTGGTCTGCAGCCATTCGGCGGTTGCCGGCGAGATCACCTGCTTCCCCGGCGATTGCGGCCAGGGGGTGATCCGGCCTTCCCGGTCGTTGACCCGGGTGATGCCCACCGGCGCATGATAGACGCCCTGATTGGCAAAGGCGGCATAGGCGGCGGTCAGTTCCAAAAGCGACACCGGCGAGGCTCCCAGGGCCAGGGTCAGGTTGGGTTCCAGCACCGCTGAGACGCCCATGGCCTTGGCGGTGTTGACCATCCGGTCGAGGCCGACTTGCTGCAGCAAACGGACCGCGACCACGTTGCTAGAATGGACCAGGGCCTCGCCCAAGGGCATGGCCCCCCGGTACTCATTCTTGAAGTTGCGCGGTTGCCACAGTCGACCGCCGCTGCTGGGCAGGGACAGGGGCGCGTCGTTGAACACCGAGGTCGGCGCCACGCCCTGCTCGAGAGCGGCGGCGTACAGCAGGGGTTTGAAGGCCGATCCCGGTTGGCGGTTGGCCTGCACCGCCCGGTTGAATTGATTTTCAGTGAAATCGGACCCGCCGATCATGGCCCGGATGCGGCCGCTGGAAGCGTCCAGCGCCACCAGTGCCCCCTGCGGCGGCGGCGTGTCGAGGTGGCGCATGGCCACCCGAATCACCCCGGCCTGGACCGCCTTGGCCGCCGCCTCCTGGAGCCGCGCGTCCACTGTGGTGGCCACGCTCAGCCCCTTGGCGTAGAGGTCGGCCTCTTTGTACACCGCGAGCAATTGGCTGCGCACATACAGGGCAAAGTAACCGTTCAAGGATTTGCGCCAGTTGCCGGCCAGTTGCAGCCCCTGGTCGTAGGCTTCGCGCGCCGCCTCGTCGGTGATGAAGCCGTCTTCGGCCATGCGGTTGAGCACGTAGCGCTGCCGCCCCCTGGCCGCATCCGTCTGTTTAATCGGCGAATAGTTGCTTGGCGATTGCGGCAGGCCGGCGAGGAGAGCCATCTCGCCCAGAGCCAGTTCGCTGGCCTTCTTGCCGAAATAGGTCCGCGCCGCAGCCTCCACCCCGTAGGCCCCCTCGCCGAGGTAGATCTCGTTAAGGTAGATAAAGAGGATTTCCTCCTTGGTCAACATCCGCTCCAGGCGAAAAGAGAGCACCGCCTCGGCCAGTTTACGCAGATAGCTTTTTTCCCGGGACAGCAGCAGGGCGCGGGTGACCTGCTGGGTGATGGTCGAGCCGCCCTGGCTGCGGCGGCCGGAACGCAGATTGTTGAATGCGGCGCGGGCAATCGACCAGCTGTCGACCCCGTCGTGCTCCCAGAAGCGGCTGTCCTCGGCGGCGACAAAGGCCTGGGGCAGGAGGGCAGGGAAGCTCTCGTAGGGAACGATCACCCGGAATTCCTTGGCAATGACGTCGATCGGCCGGTTGTTGCGGTCCAGGATCAGGGTGGCGGTCTGCGGCCGGTAGTCGTTGATGGAGCGGATGTCGGGCAGCGATGTGAACCAGGCCAGGGCCGTGCCGATCAACAAGGTGACGAGGCCGGCTATGGTCAGCAGCATCTTGCTGAGATGGTGTTGATCCAGCACCCAGCCCCGGTAGGGTTGTTCCTGAGGCGGTTCGGCTGAAATCGAGGCTTTGGTGGACAAGAACACGAAGAAACGGTAGTGTTGGGGTTCGCACAAGGGCGGGGGAATCCGGGACGCGTCGACGCAATCGCACGCCAATCATCCCGCTGCCAGTGCGGTTGTTACCATGAATTCAGGATTCTAGCACCGTTAAAGAAAAACACCTCGCAACAGCCCCTTGTCTCGAATACGTATTCTTTCAGAACAGTTAGCCAACCAGATCGCCGCCGGCGAGGTGGTCGAGCGGCCGGCCTCGGTGGTCAAGGAACTGCTGGAAAACAGCCTCGACGCCGGCGCCAGCCGGATTGACGTCCATGTCGAAGGCAGCGGAGCGGGGCTTCTGCGCATTGCCGACAACGGCGCGGGCATGGACGCCGACGACGTACTGCTGTGCATCGAGCGTCACGCCACCTCCAAGATCCAGGACGAAGAGCAACTGGCCGCCATCGCCACCCTGGGTTTTCGCGGCGAGGCCATCCCCAGCATTGCCTCGGTCTCCTGGATGACCATCCTCTCCCGGCCGCACAATCAAGACCTGGGCGCCCGCGCCGAGATTCGCTACGGCGTGTTGCAGGCCATGCACGAGGACGGCTGCGCCCGGGGCACGGTGATTGAAGTGCGCCATTTGTTCGGCAACATGCCGGCCCGCAAAAAATTCCTCAAGTCCGCCCGCACCGAGACCCATCACATTGAAGAGGTGGTCAAAAATCAGGCCCTGGCCCATCCCCGCACCGGGTTTACCCTGCACCTCGACGGTCGGGTGGCCCTGGAGTACCGGCCGGACGCGACCCTGGAGCAACGGGTGCGCGAGGTCTTTCGTTACTCTGGCGGATTGCTCCCCCTGGCCCCGGAGAACGGCGCCGAGCCGGCGGATCTTGATCTGGACGGCTTTCTGTTGCTGCCCGAGGCGGCCTCGGCAACCAATGCCCGGCTGCGCATTCTGGTCAACGACCGGCCGGTGCAGGACGCAATGATCCGCCATGCCGTTAGCGAGGGCTTGCAGGGCTTTCTGATGAAGGGCTATCAACCGGCCGGGGCCCTGCTGCTGACCATTGGCCCGGATCAGGTCGACGTCAACGTCCACCCGGCCAAACGCGAGATCCGTTTCCGCAAGAGCGAGACGGTCCACCGGTTTATCGCCGACCGGGTGCGGTCGGCCATTGCCGGTTATCAGCAGAGTCTGCGGACCAGCGTCTTTGCCGGGCCCGCGCCGCGCCCCGAATCCCGCCCTGAACCGAGGATTGCGTCTCGCCCTGAGATCCGCCCTGAACTGCGGACGGAACCTGCCCGGCCGGTTGCGCAAGCCAAGCTCTGGTCGTCCGCTCCGTCCGTTCCGCC